>JBGCDR010000286.1:0-68022 GCA_045105515.1 Oligoflexales bacterium | reverse complement strand
CATCGTTTAATCATAGCATGTTGATATTACATATATATTATATGGCGGTTTTTTCTGTTTTTACATCATATCTTTTGCGGTTTCAGTGATTATACATGGAAAGTAGGTGTTAATGGGAGCTTAATCTTCGTCTTGCCAGTTGAAAGTATGCATCAAGGAGTTTTCACAGTGATGGACAATAGTATTATTCATCATGAATATTCTAGGCACTTAGAAGAAATCCTTGAATTAAAAGAAATTGCTGGAGAGAATATAAATAGCCTTCTTTTTGCTAAGTCTAACTTGTCCAAGGATCAGCGAAGTCAAATTGAAATGGCAATAGAGAGTATTATTGGAGATAGGATTATTTCTTTTGATCTTAATGAGCATCTTTTAGTGCACGATATGGATCTTTACTTTGGTGATGATAGAGTTAAGCATCTTGAAATAACTTGGGAAGCTATTAGATCAGACGATGATTTAGTCGAGAAAATGCTTGTAATCATTAAAGATATGACCGAGATAAGAGGGCTTCAAGAGGAGGCGGAAAAACAAAAAGAAAAATTAAAGGTCATTGAAATTATCCTATCCTATGGTTTAGAGTCATTCGAAAGATTTTACACAAGCTCTTCAAAGATGATTAAATCTAGTTTAGAAATTGTGCAAGAAGTTGATTCCAAAGTTCCTTCTGAACGGCAAATCGCAAACCTGTTTAGAAAAATGCATACGATTAAAGGTAATGCCCGCACTTTTGGTCTACAAGAAATTGCGAATGAAGCTCATGCAACTGAAGAAATCTATAAACACATAAAAGTAAAAACCGCAAAATTTCAAAAGAAAAATTTGTTGGAAGAACTTGGAAAGATCAAAACACACTTAGAAAGCCTAAATGACTTAGTTAAAACAAAATTTAAAAAACCCAGTTGGGTGATACACAAAATCTTCAGCAAAATATTGTTGAAACTTTGATGATGGATGCAAATTCGATTGTTGATAAAAGCGATAAGAATCTGAATGAATATGCTTTAAAAAGTATTGAAGGCTTTAAATTAATGACCACAAAATCTATTAAAGAAATTGTAGAAGAATCTAGTAGAGATCTGGATGAAATAGCCTTGGATCTCAACAAGTTTGCTCCAATATTTGAAATTACTGACGGCAATATACGTATTTGGGACGAAGAATCTGAGGTGTTGAAAAATATATTTATCCATTTGATTAGAAATTCAATCGATCATGGGATTGAAAATATCGAAGAAAGAAAATCAGTAGGTAAATCCGATACAGGCACTATTAAAATATCTCTATTTCAAGAGTCTGAAAACTTGAAGATTTTGTATGAAGATGATGGCAAAGGTCTAAATTTACCTTCATTAAGAGAAAAAAAGCAAGAAACAAACCCCGGATCTGGTTCAGTATCTGATGAAGAAGTTGCAGAGCTTATTTTTCAATCAGGTGTATCAACGAAAAAGAATATCACAGATATTTCAGGTCGTGGGGTCGGTATGGACGCAGTCCGATTTTTTCTGCAAGAAAAGACTGGGTCGATAGAGATCATTCTAGGGCAGTCTTCTAAAAAGTATCCTGGTTTTAAAGATTTCAAGTTTATAATTACATTGCCAGATTCATTTGGACTAATCCCTCTTTTTTCTTGGACCGTAGATAAGAAAGCAGCGTAAATAAGGAGTTTTAAATGAAGAAAACTGTGATAGTTGATGATTCTGATGAACAAAGACTCAAGTTGAAACTTTTATTAGAACAACATAGCCTTCCAGTTATCGAAGCAGCCTCGGGTGAAGAAGGATACGAAAAAATAAAAAATAGTGAGAATCTCGGGCTATTTATTTTCGACTATAACATGCCCGGAATAAATGGTTTAGATTTGGTTGAGAAAATTAGAAACCATGAAGAATACGATGGTATCCCGATTTTCATGCTGTCATCTGAAAACGACCCCCAATTAATGGCGAGAGGTAAAAAAATGGGTGCTACCTGGCTGATCAAGCCAATGAATCCGACGGGATTGATCAAAGCAATTAAATCTAGTGTTATGTAGTCGTCTACATATCTAAATAAATAGTAAATGGTGCCGAATTATATTGAGAGACCACGAATAAGAATTAGGGTAGTGATAATGCAAAAAAAATATTTTTTATCCATCATATTGAGTTTTTGTGGTAATCTATTTGCTGCAGAATCAAAAAAAGTGAACCTCGAATTGCTGATATGGGATGGTTATACTCATCCTGAAATGGTCTCGAATTTTAAAGAAAAAATGAAGAAGAAACATAATGTTAACGTCACCTTAAATATCAAGAATGCTGATACAAACTTTGACATTTTCAACAATTTGAGATCTAAGAAGGCAGATATTATCTCCCCATCTCATAACTTGTTTAAGGACAAGAGATTCAACTATATCGGTAAGAAGCTATTGGTGCCTCTAACAAAGAAAGATGTGCCAAATGTTGCTAATATTGAAGAAGAGTTGTTGAGTAATGGGATGTACAGTGAAAAAGGCATACTCTATGCGATCCCTTTATGTCAGGGTCCATATGGGCTAGCATACAATAAAAATTTGGTAAAGAATGCTCCGACCTCCTGGGAAATTCTGTGGAGCAAAGAAAATAAGGGAAATTTTACTTTAGCAGGTGATTTCCCTGAAGTGAATGTTTATATTACTGGTATGACTCTCGGTGTACCAAATAGCTCTCTATTTAGTATTAAACTTGTAAGAGAAAAGAACTTTAAAAAGAGATTAACTGCTCTAGCGAAAAACTCAGGGAAGATGTATGGAGTTATAGAGGAGCCAAAAGATTTGAAGGGAAAAAAATTTGCTGCAACTTGGGGCTTTGCTATCAAAAGGCTTAAGGAGCAGGGTGAAGATTGGGTTTTTGCAAATCCTAAGGAAGGTACAACGTGGTGGATTGATACATTTGCTGTTGGATCACACCTGAAAGGCATAAAGAAAAAAGTGGCCTTAGATTTTGTTAACTTTGCTCTTTCTCCAGAATATCAAGAGAGGGTTGTAGCTTCGGAGTTACAAGCTGGTACCACTGTTAAAACCGTAGATGATAAATTCAAGACTAGATTCGATAATATTCCAAAGGAAAAAAGAATTTTGTGGCAGGTTCTTTCTAAGCGTGAAAGGAATGGCTTTACTAAGCATTGGAAAGCTGCCAGAGGAAAATAGATCCAACCAATTCAATTATCTTTTTTCTAAAATATCTAATATCCTCCCGTCATCACCACGCAATGTTGCAAAAGACGTGGTCAGCGATCACTTAGTCCTATACATGATCTTTTATTTGTTCTTACACTAGGGTTTTATTTTTTATCAACATTTTCAGATTTCGTATTATTCGCTAAAAGGTTGCCTGACTGTCTTTCACCTCCGCTCGTTACGGTGAACAAGTCGGCGTGGCAATTGGGTCATCCCGACCGAACGTAGTGAATGGAGGGATCTCATTCGTTTTTAGCTCGCGGGAGATTCCTCGACTTTGCTCGGAATGACTATCGGATACTATCAAAATGTATTGATTTTATACAGGAAATTTAGGGGATGGTGGGCCAGGGAGGACTCGAACCTCCGACCTCACGCTTATCAGGCGTGCGCTCTAACCACCTGAGCTACTGGCCCCCTGAGGGCATTGTTTTTAACCCGGGCCCTAGGTAATGTCAATATTTTATCCAGAGAAAGAATCCAAGGGTTCGAAGAAGGTACTCACGGCCTTGATTTTACTTAACTATTCAACTCAATGAGGGTGTGAGTCTCGGCTTCGCGGTATTGCTTAAGCTTTCTTTGCAATGTTCTAATACCTATGCCTAAAACTTTTGCAGTGCGGGTGCGATTAAAATTTTGGTGCCTAAGAGTTTCCAGAATTGCTGATTTTTCAATATCCCGCAGGGACATACCCTGATTAAAAACCACTGTGGGCTGCTGCACTAAGTTGTAGTCAAAAACTTCGCTAGTGTTATATGCCTGGGTCATGTTCTTATCTCCATTTGGCTTGCTACTTCCTGACAGCCAATGTAATGCAAAGCTCAGACCAAATTGTTAGTCTTATTAAAAACAGTATGTTGAACCTTTTTTGGATTGTTTGCTGTTATTCGTTCGGTTTCAAAAGTGTACCGGGCGGTGATTAAGATGATACCAGTCATTTGCCTAGAAAAAAAACCATGCATTATCATTTAGAGATAGAGCATGGTTCTCGTCTAATTCTTAGATGATTAATTAGCGGATGAGCCCGATTACAAGCTCGGGAAGAGAATTTGCTTGGCTTAAAATCGAAGCACCACCCTGCTGCAGAATCCTGTTTTGAGTGTAAGATGCTGATTCCGACGCAAAGTCAACATCACGGATTCTAGATTTAGAGGCGCTCATATTTTCAGTAGCTATCGCCAGATTATTGATTGTAGAATTCAACCTACTTTGTTTCGCACCAAGCTCGGAACGCATGCTATTGACCATATTGAGAGCATCATCTAGTGTCTTGAGCTTGGGAGTGACACTATCTCTGCTAAAAGAGGTGTCATTTGGGTCTACCGGGCCTATACCTTCTTCACCTTCGATACCAAAGGTTTCATTACTCAAAATTTTAAGCTTTGATAAATCTAGGTCTATAGTATCGTGGTTAGGTTTAAAACCATCGCCAGCACCAACGTGTAAAGTTAGCTTCTCTAAGCTACCTTCTTCATTACCACCCCTTAACAGTTTTATTCCATTAAACTCGGTAACGTTGCCAATGCGATCGATTTCTTCGACTAACTGCATGTACTCTTTGTTTGCAAAAGAACGCTCTCGGTTCCCTATAGTGTCTGATGCTGCTTGTATGGAAAGTTCGCGTAAGCGGATGAGTATGTTTGATACTTCGTTCATACCTGATTCAGCAACTTGTATAAGCGATACTCCATCATTTGCATTACGCTTTGCCTGGGTCATTGAACGAATTTTAGCACGTAAGTTTTCTGATACTCCTAAACCTGCTGCGTCATCAGATGCTCTGTTAATGCGATGACCCCCAGACAACTTTTCAATATTAGCATTTAACTTTAAAGTTGTTTCAGCTAGCTTTCTTTGAGCATTAAGCGAGCTAACATTGGTTCTTATTCGCAGTCCCATAAAATCATCCCCACTAATAAAAGCGTATTTAAAATAATAATATTTTATTTTATAATTTTATGCTCGGGATGAAATTTTATATCTTTAATATAGACTGTAATTAAATTTTAATAAAGCTGTTTATTACAATAGAAATAAAGGACATTTGTATGTACTTTTATTTTTGACAAGAACTACAAAACCAGGTACTTCGCCCACTTTGTCGGATATGATTTATGGGATCCTTACATTGCCTGCAAGCTTGATCGTTTCGTCCATAAACATTTAGAGATATTGTAAAATATCCAGATTTTCCTTCCATTGATTTGAAATCCTTGATACTGGTTCCGCCCGCCTTAATTGCTGACCGAAGGGTCTTTTTTGCTGCAGTAGCAATTGCTTGGTATTCTTTCTGTGATAAGGAGTTTGAGCCTCTCTCTGGATGAACTCCAGCTAAAAACAATGATTCGCAGGCATAAATATTTCCAATCCCTACTACAATTTTCGAATCCATGAGTAGAGTTTTGATTGACCGAGAACTTTTTTTCCCATTCGCCCATAGATGTTTACCAAGAAGCCTTTCCTCAAGAGGTTCACACCCTAGCTGGAGCATAAAAGGGTGAGTTTCCCAGTTTGCACCAAGATGTGCGCTGATGCGTCCAAATCGTCTGGGATCGATGAAGTGAAGAAAGTAACTTTGATTTCCTCGAGTGAATTCCATAACTAAATGAGTATGTTTAAATTTTGGCTTTTCATCTTTAAGTGCAAGGAGTTGTCCACTCATGCCCAAATGAAAGATTGCCGAACCTACTTTAGTATTCATGACAATATACTTAGACCTTCTCAAGATCGTATCAACCTTCTGTCCAAGCAAGACCTCACGAAAGATTCGTATTGGAATAGGTTCACGAATATCTTTACGGTAGAACTTTACCTTTTGAGCTATGGAGCCTTGGCAGGTTTCTTTTAGGGATTTTACAACGGTTTCAACTTCTGGGAGTTCTGGCATTTTACTTACTCACTCTGTTTACAGGGCATAGTGCATCGCTTCTTGGTAATTAAATTCTGATTAGTTGGCAAGTAGCTTGGTGATTATTGGCTAGCGCTGGTGTTGGCTTTGATGACTATTCTGCGGTTAGCTTGACTATGACCACTTACATTTGAAGGATCTTTAAGAGCTGTTTCACCCATTCCAATTGCTGTAAGCCTATTCGGATCGAAACCAAGGTGAGTAATGAGGTATTGCCTAATAGTAAGTGCTCTTTGGTAGGATTCAACCTGATTTGATTCGGTCTTCCCTTCCCTTCCGGTATAACCACTTATAAATATATGTGAAACCTTTCTAGATCCAAATACTTTCATCGCATTAATGAGGAACTCTTTACCAGAGTCACTTAATTCAATGTTAGTTGGCCTAGCTTTGGGTTCGGTGAAGAGTTTGAAGTAAGGGATATCAAGCTCTGGTAAACTGTGAATTACTTTCTTTACCATATAGGAAGGAGCTTCAATCAAGTCACCAGCCATAACTCCATGGTATGAACTGTAATTAGTATCATAGGGTAATTCTTGCTGATTGATAACTTTTGCAACTGCGTATGATCCAATTAATTGTGTAACCTTAATCTGACCGGATCTAAATTTTGAGATTTCTTTTCCAAGATTTAAACGTCGGTAGGTATTTAGAACGGTGCCGGACTTGATATGATGTGAACTACCTAGTGCAATATAAACCAGCCCTAATTGATCTTTAGTGATATAGTAAAGTACCCGTTTACTATTGATGATTTGACTATTTTGCTGGCTGGTTGAAGTTTCTGACTCAGTTAAATCAGGATTCGTCATCAGCCCTTTGGAAATAGGAGGGTAAAACATTTGTGATGAACATAGAAAACTAACAAAGTACGTTGACCGCTGATTCAATCGCTTTCCTTTTTTTATTTTCTTAGCTACGTTCATCGGTGAGAGTTGAAGCAGCTTAACTGCTATATGTAGGCAGATTTTTCAGCTTTGTAAAACTTATTAGTGAGGTTAGATGTGATCACCCAGATATTAGATCAACTCTTGAGTGGACAAGACCTTGAACACGATCAAGTTATAAGCGTCTTTACCAAGATGTTTCAAGGACAGCTATCTGAGGCTCAAATTGGCGCTTTTCTAGCTGCATGGAGGTTGAAAGGGGAACGGGGAACAGACTTACAAGCTGGTGCTGAATGTATGCGATCTGTTGCTCGGGTTTTAAACATTAATCCAAATTTGAGGCCTTTAATTGACAACTGCGGTACCGGTGGAGATGGAGCCGGAACTTTTAATATTTCAACAACAGCTGCTGTTGTTGCAGCCGCATGTGGGGCTAGAGTAGCCAAGCACGGTAATCGTAGTGTTTCGAGCAAGTGTGGCTCCGCAGATCTTTTTTTTGGACTGGGATTTCCCGACACTCTCAAGTCTGACGCTATTCTCAAACTTCTTGAGAGAACAGGCTTAACCTTTTTCTTTGCTCCACAATTTCATCCTCTTATGAAGCATGTGATGCCTGTACGTAAATCTCTCGGAGTTCGTACAATATTTAACCTCCTTGGCCCACTGGCAAACCCATTAAAACCCGAGTACCAACTTTTAGGAGTCGGGAGAAAAGAATATTTACGCCCGATGGCTGAAGCCTGTTCAAGATTAGGACTTAAGCGTGGTTTAATAGTGCACTCCCAAGATGGTCTCGATGAAATCAGTCCTTGTGCAAAGACTGATGCATATTGGGTCAAGGAAGACCAAATTGAATCCTACTGTATAGATCCAAAAGACTACAATATCGAGATCAAAGAATTCGGTTTAAAAGGGGGTGGTGTAGAAGAAAATGTTGAGATTTTTTGGAAGATTTTGAATCATGATAGGGAAGATGATTTATTTAGTGCAGTAAAAATAAATGCTGGAGCGGTCTTGTGGGTCTGCGGAATTGTTCCAAACCTCGAAGAAGGTTTAGAAAAAGCTGGAACTGCACTGGCAAACGGTAGTGTTTTAGAGTACTTCACTAATTGGTTGAAATTAGCAAATGATCTAAGTACTAAGTCTTAATGGGAGGAGGCCCCCGATGTCAGAAATCCTCAAAAAAATCATTGCTCATAAAAAGCAAGAAGTCCAGGAAAGAAAAAAGAAACAACCATTTGACTTATTAAAGGCAATGGCTTCAGGGTTAAACGATCCAAAAAATTTCTTATCTGTAATGAGAAAGAAAAGTGAAAAAGCAAAAGTTATTGCTGAATGTAAAAAAAAGTCTCCAAGTAAGGGTATACTTTGTGACCCTTATAATCCCGTATACTTAGCACAAGCATATGAAAAAGGTGGTGCAACAGCAATATCTTGCTTGACGGATCAGGAGTTTTTTGGAGGAAACCTTGCCGATTTAAGGAGTGTTGCAGCTTCTACCTCCATCCCGGTTTTGCGAAAAGATTTCATTATTGATGAGTATCAGATATGGGAAACTCGTGTTTATGGTGGGGATAGCTTCTTATTATTGTCTGGCGTTCTTGATTTTGCTGAAATCCAATACTTCTGTGAAATTGGCAGAGAATTGGGGATGGAACCATTACTTGAATCCCACAGCAAAGACGAGTTAAAGGAGGCCTTAAAAACTGATGCAGAAATTATCGGAGTCAACTGTAGGGATTTGAATAGTTTTAAGGTAAGTCTAGAACAAGCAAAGAATCTGATGCCATTCTTAAAAGATCATGCTGGTGATCGAATTTTCGTATGTGAATCTGGGATAACATCCAAGAGTGACCTTGAAGAAATGCAAGAAGCTGGATATCAGCACTTTCTAGTTGGAGAATATTTAGTTAAGTCACAAGACCAAGAGGAATGTTTACGAAAATTAATAAATTGATATTCTTAGCCGGAATACCTTATCTACATAGGAAAAAAAATGAAACCATCTCTATATAAAGAATCTGGGGTTGATATTCAAAAAGCTGACCAGTTGGTTAGTTGGCTTAGGAAAAAAGAAAAAGAAGATGAGCTTGCAAGTGGATCTTCTGTTGTTTCAGGTATTGGTGGTTTTGCTGCGCTTTTTCGCCCCGACTTGAGTGGATTAGTAGACCCGGTTTTGGTTTCATCCACAGACGGAGTCGGTACCAAGGTTCTGTTGGCTCTTGAATGGGACTCTTTAAAAAGTATTGGTCGGGATTTGGTGGGAATGTGTGTTAATGATCTCTACACAGTAGGTGGTAAGCCATTATTCTTTCTAGACTACTATGCAACTGGAGTACTATTAGAGGGACAATTTTCACAGGTTCTTTCGGGTATTAAAGAGGGTCTAAGGCAGTGCGATACTGCATTGCTGGGTGGAGAAACGGCAGAGCTTCCAGGCTTATATAAGAAAGGTCATTTTGACTTAGCTGGGTTTGTTGTGGGCATAGTGGATGGTCAAAAAATACTGAAGCCTGATCTTGTAAAATCAGGAGATTCTTTGGTTGGGCTTTCTTCGTCCGGATTTCATAGCAATGGTTTCTCACTAATTCGAGCCTGGATTGAAGGCCAGCCTGTTGCAGAAGAGCTTAAAGCCAAGATTTTAGCTCCTACTCACATATATTCAGAGATTCCTAGTCTCTTGAAAATGTGCGGAGATAGTATTCATGGAATTGCGCATATCACCGGTGGAGGGTTACCTGGAAATGTATGTAGATTCTTAACTAATAGCTTAAATGCCTATATAGATCTTAAAAAGATCCCAACACCTACTTGGATGCGTGAGTTTATTTTAACACATACTCCAAGCCTGCTCGATGTGGTTGACGTATTTAACCTGGGAATTGGTATGGTTTTAGCTGTAAATTCAACAAACTTGGACATGGTTTTGCAGAGTGCGTTGGAGCTTGGGTTAGAGCCTTACGAAATTGGTTGTGTCCGTGAATGCAATGGAGAAGGAAAAGAAGTTTTTATCGACTGATTTTTGTTTAAATAAATAAAGGAGAAAACAGCGTTGATAGGAGAAAAGCCATTTCATGTACTATCACCAGAACAGTTCGATCGATCTGTTCTAGAAGATCTTTTTCTTTTAACAGATAAAATTAGACTTATAGATAAATCAAAAGATGGAAATCGATTTCTTGCAGATTTATTATCGCATAAGCGTAGTATGCTTTACTTTACACAGCCATCCAGTCGAACATTTTTATCATTCCAGTCAGCATGTTCGATATTGGGAATGAAAGCTAGTGAAGTTCGAGATACTTCAATTAGCTCAGAAAAAAAGGGAGAAAGTGTCGAAGACTCCCTTAGAACATTTTCGAGCTATGTAGATTTAATTATTATGCGTTCCCCCATTCCAGGTCTGTGCGATCGAATTGCTGGATTACTCAATGAAACGCCACGGCCAATCCCTGTTATTAATGCTGGGAGTGGACCGGATGAACATCCTACTCAGTCTCTGCTAGATTTATATACTTTAAATAGAAACTTTTCTAAAAAAGGTGGGATTGACGGCAAGAAGGTTTGCATGGTTGGAGATTTAAGAAGGGGGCGTACGGTAAGGTCGCTTTCCAAGCTTCTCACTAATTATCGTGATGTAGAGATTATTTTTTGTTCACCAAAAGAGTTTAAAATACTCGATGATATTAGAGATTTTCTAAGAAATTACCCACAAATTAGCTTCAGTGAGACTGGAGATTTTATTGATGCTATTTCTAATGCTGATGCTATTTATATGACTCGGATTCAAGATGAATATGACCTTTCTTTTGAGTCTAAAGTTATTGATATCAGCAAATATTGTCTGACATACGATCATCTTAAGTATTTGAAAGATGATGCTGTCATTCTTCATCCGATGCCAAGGAGGCAGGAATTGGACCCAAGAGTTGATTTAGATCCCAGAGCTGAGTATTGGAGACAAGAGAGAAATGGTATGTGGACACGTGCTGCTCTGATTAGCAAGATTTTCGGAGTACATTCGCAGATTACATACTATTGAGCATCTAAATGAAAGGATCGTGAAAATGGTTATGAGCTCTGTGAAAATTGCTAGCATTTGCATGTGTAGCAAAGCAAATGTCCATGAAAACATAGAAAAAGCCATAAATCTGGTAAAATCTGCCGCAGAAAATGGAGCCAATTGGGTTTTGTTACCTGAGATGTTCACTTATATGGGTGGGTACTCAGGCTTATATAACTCGGCAGAGATTGAGAAAGGTCCTTTGAATAAGGAGCTAGCAAGCATCGCTAAAAAACTAGGCATTACCTTAATAGCTGGAACTGTTGGGGAAAAGCCTTTAGATAATGAACTTCACCAAGACTTGCTGGTTAATAAAGATAAGGGCTATCGGCGAGTTTTTAATACACTCTATGGATTTTCTGATAGTGGTGAGCAGTTTGTTAAATATAGAAAAACCCATTTATTTGAACTTGCAGCCTTTGAGAAAGGAAGCACTTATAGTGAAGCTGATGGATTCCTGGCAGGCAATCAATTTGCGTTTTGTGAATACCAAGGGTGGAATATTGGATTTGCAATTTGCTATGACCTAAGGTTTTCTAGCCTTTTTTTTCAAATCACGAAAGAAAAGCCTTTAGACCTACTTATTGTTCCTGCAGCTTTTACGGAAGCTACTGGAAAGAGGCATTGGCAGCTTCTTTTGCAAGCGCGGGCAGTAGAGAACCAGTGCTATGTGCTAGCAGCAAATCAAACTGGAGAACATAGAGATGGAAAGCGTTCCTTTGGCCATTCAATGATTATAGACCCTTGGGGCAAAGTGTTAGAAAATACCGGGGAAAAGGAAGGTTTTGTTCTTGCAGAGATTGACAAAGTTAAATTAGAGCAATTTAGAAAAACATTGCCTGTACGTGAAAACCAACGTTTAGACTTATATAAATAAATATAAATAGTTATATCTCTTACAACTTGTAAAGTGACATAGCTCGGTAAAATTTATCAACATTTGTTCCCTAAGCATTTCTTAAAGACCTCCGATAGCTAAAAATAATGGAAAGACTTATGTAGAAGGCTAGGAGGAAGAGTATGGAATCTGAAGATAAAATCAACCAACTCGAAAGAACAATTCTAGAGCTTGGAACAGAGATATTTCGAGTGAAGACGGAAGTTTCCGGCTTAAAAGGGGTTAATGAAAAATTTTTAGAGGTCATGAAAGGTTTAAAGGGTCTTCTGGATGAAAAGGGTGTTATCTCGAGCGATGACTTTGAGAATGCTGTTGATTTAGGTCAGGCTGTATTATTAGGAAGTTCTCCGTCATTTGATCCTCATATTGATGAAGAACTTGCAAAAATTAAGAAAACAAGCCACTAACCAGTGACCCGTTTTATTGCACCTTTAATGGCGTTATAAAAAATATTATACCTATCACTATTTAGTTTCATATATCCCACAAATCAGATAAGAATCTGCTGAATGTATTCATGTAAGGTGATGTCTGATGTTTTTAGAATCTTCAGCTAGAGTAAAAGCTTCTTTGTTTATGGCAGTATCTGCAGCTGTTTTAATGTTTGGATACGAGGTAATAAGAAGTGTTAGCAATTCTCTGTTCAAGCAGACTTATGGGGTCGAAAATCTACCAATTATTATGGCTTTAGTCCCCTTGTTTCTTATACCAATTATTTATTTATATAACCTTTCATTAAGCCGATTTGGTTCAAAAAGAACCTTCTATCTTTCATCGGTTTTGTCAGGCCTCTCAATTTTTGTTTGTTATTTGTTGGTTTTGAAAGGGTATAAAATTGGTTCTGCGATGGTTTACTTGTTAAGAGAGTCATATGTTATCTTAATTATTGAGCAAGTTTGGTCATTTGTTAACAGTACATTAACCCAAGATGAAGCAAAAAAATACAATGGGTTGATTTTATCGATATCTTCGTTAGGAGCAATTTCAGGTGGGTTTTTGGTGCACTTTTTGGCTGAGCATGTAGGAACTGTAAACTTGCTGATAATTTCGGCAGCTATGTGCATTCCAACTGCAATAATTGGGTTTGCAGCATATACAAAAAATCCTGTCAATATTTCACCAAAAAGTAAAGATAAACAAAGAAGTGGAAGTTTTGGTTTAAGTCTCTTTAAAGAACAAAAAATGCTTTATTTGATTCTGATCATGATTATTGCGAGCCAAGTATATTCGACTATTGTGACCCTAAATTTTCAATCTGAACTTCAGGACTCGTATCCTCTTCTTGATCAACAAACAGCTGTATCAGGTTTATTTTTTGGTAGTCTTCATGTTCTATCTTTTGTATTTCAATTTCTCTTATCACCCGTTTTGCTTGCTAGTTTTTCGGTTTCGACTTTGCATTTGGCAATCCCATTATTACATCTTTTAAGTGCTCTTGTTGTTATAGTGTTTCCAAGTCTATGGACTGCTGGATTTTCTCTCATGATGTTTAAATCTGTTGACTATAGTATATTCAGGGCTGCAAAGGAGATTTTGTATATTCCTCTTACATTTGATGCCAGGTTCAGAGCAAAGAAAATTATAGATGTATTTGGTTATCGATTTAGTAAAAGTGCAACTTCATTTCTAATCGGTATTCTACAAAATCTTGGTTTACCTCTGGCAGGTGCTGGATTTGGTGTTGTAAGTTTTTTTTCCGCAGTCTCATGGTTTTTGTTTGTTGTTCCAATCATGAAAGCAAGTACTGTAGAGCAAGTAGAACTAACCTAAATTTCTTTTATCTAGGCCATATTTATCAACTTTCATGATGAGTCCTGCACGAGAAATTCCGAGTTCTTTTGCTAAACGAGATTTGTTCCATCGGGTTCGCTTTAACCCTTCGAGGATCATTCTCTTTTCAAGTGCTTCAAGAGCATCCTTAAGTTTTCCTTCCATCCGGTAGCCTGGGTATTTTTGCTCTGTGCCTTCCTTGATTCTTTGACTTAGAAAGGCCTCATCAAGGTGTTGGTCTTCACCGGACAAAACACACAGGCGCTCAATTTCATTCTCAAGCTCCCTAACGTTTCCTGGCCAGTTATAATTTAGAATTTTTTCCATGCATTCCTTATTGGGCTTTTTTTCCGGTAAATTCGTTGAACGTGCATAGCGTTTGGTAAAATGTTCTAGCAATAATGTTATATCCTCTTTACGTTCCCTTAATGGGGGCACGATTACGTTTATGACATTTAGTCTGTAAAATAGATCTTCTCGAAAGCTTCCTTCTTTAACCATTTTTGTGAGGTCTTTGTTAGTAGCACACACTACCCGAGCATCAGATTTCTTAGTTACAGTAGCTCCAACTGGAGTATAAGTTCCTTCTTGGAGGACACGTAGTAACTTCACTTGCATGGGCATGGAAGTATCACCAATCTCGTCTAAAAATAAAGTACCTTTATTTGTGGCTTCAAATAAGCCCACTTTATCTTTTACGGCACCTGTGAATGATCCTTTTACATGTCCAAAGAGTTCTGACTCAAGTAAGTTTTCATTGAAGGCTCCACAGTTCACTGCTAAGAATTTACCCTTTTTTCGCTTGGAGTTATAGTGGAGTGCTCTGGCGATTAACTCTTTACCAGTACCATTTTCTCCCTGAATTAGAACTAGTGCAGAAGAATCACATACTCGTTCAAGCAATGAATATAGACTTTGCATTGGCGAGGATTTACCTATCATTTTGTCAAACCCGTACCGTGCTCCCAGTTCAGATTTTAGCTCACTTACTTGTTTTTCAACATTTGAAAGGTTTGCTTGAGTCATTAGAATTTCATCCACAACAATCTCAACGAGCTCTGTAAGATATTCTACGTCTTTTTCCGATAAAACAGGCAAAGATTCAATATGGGCGAGGAGGTCTTCTTGTTTGGAAAACTGTGTTCTTAGGTAGTTTTTTATTAATATTTTTTGTTCTTGCTCGGTTTCGGAAACAAGAAAGCCATCACCGAAAACACAACCAAGGTATTTGCCATCGACACGAATTGGTACAGATAGAGTAGAAAAACCTGAATGACAGCGGCTAAGCCGAGCTCGTTTATTCTTAGAGCCTGTGGCATCTATGGTTGTTTGTTTAACAGTGCTCATACACCCTTTAAAGCCTTTGTCATCGCCGGTGATCACTTTGCAAATTGGGTTTATTGGGTTAAAGAATTTTCCTTCAGGAACTCCTCTGACAAAGCCTTTTTCATCAGTAAAATTAAGCTGCACTTTCCACCATTTACCTACGAGTTGACGTAGGCGCCTAATGACATGTAGTTTATCAAAATCCTGCCAATTTACTTGATTCGCCATATCAGCACGCCTCCAAATTACAAGCTGTGTATCTATTCGGAAGAGTGTAAAGAAACTTTACAGATGGAATTCATTTGGATTCTTACTAAGATGCACTGCTAATCTTCGTGCCTTTTGGAACTCGGTAAGTAGACTCTGGGATAGATGATTTTCTTGGATTTGAAAACTCAATAGTTGTGTGATTACCGGCACCTAGGTTGAGTTTTATGGACTCCATAAATCCATTTTTAGTGTCTAATTTTAGATCAGCTGACTTGATTTCGCTTGTACTTAAGGGGCTCAGTGTGATGTCAATAATATGATCATTTTGCCTTGCTTGTAAGATCCGAAATCTTTTCAACAGCTCATCGAAATTAAGGACCATGTCCACAATATTTCTGAGCTCTTTACCCTTGTTGACTTGTGAAGGGTAGGTCGTGGCTTGCTTTTTGTCTGGAAGGAAGTAGCTGAGGGTTTTACCATCATAAAGCCATTGAGTTTTTGAAGGAGTTTCCAAGGCCCATCTAAAATGATTTGGTTTACTAAAAAATGCTTGTCCTGAGCTCAATGAAGTTTTTTTTCTCAGGCTACGATAAGTTTTTTGAGTGAAAGCTACATTTAAGTGTTCAAAAGATTTTATTTTTTCCTGAAGCTTTCGAACTTCTTTTTCGCTTAGATCTCCATAAGCAGTAGGAACTGTCCAGAAGCTTAGAATAGACGAAAAGATAACAATTTGCATTGCTAGATTCCAAGGCTTGTATTCAAATAAAATCTGGTTTCTCATATTTGTTCCTTCAAGTGTTCTGTGTAAAGGTGGGTAAGTATCTTCGTAACTGCTCCCTTTCTAATCATATTTCTATTTCCTTCAAGATGTAAGCAAAAAGCTTCGCAACTTTTTGGAGTAGCAATACCGCACCAAACAGTCCCCACAGGAGTTTTGGCACTTCCTCCACCGGGGCCTGCGACTCCAGTTGTGCTAAGCCCGTAGTCGCTTTGTAAAACCATCTGCACAGAGTTCGCCATTTTGATAGCAACTTCTTTAGAAACAACACCGAATTTATCTATTTGTATCTGGGGGATTCCTAAAAGAGCCCCTTTGGCGAATTCTGTGTATGAGCATACACCTCCGTTAAAACAAGCAGAACTGCCTGGAACTTCGGTAAGGTAGGTGCTGATTAAGCCACCCGTACAGCTCTCAGCGGTAGAGATAGACTTTTTATTCTCAGTTAAAATAGTGACAATTTTCTTACTGATCTCAGTTAATTCTCTATCCAATCTTTTAACGCTCCAGGTGGTTTGACTAAGTCTATAGAAAGCAATGCCGATGTGACTATAGATGAATAGGTCGAATTATTATTTGCCTGAAGGAAAATAGCAAGGATGGAAAAAGTATGTGGTTCGTGCTCACGGGCTTTTAGAGGGGAAGAAGACTTTTTAAAGAATACAAATCAATGGCGTCTGTGTTCTGGGGGGAACCTTTGGTTTAATTGTGACTGCGGTTCAACTCTTATGTTACCTAGTGGAAAATTTCCTTGGTACTCACCCGATATGGTAATGGGGGAAGAAGCTAGTTCAATTTTCAATAAAATGTCTCAAAAAGGTCAGTTGCCCCATATTCCTTCAGCAGTCATGGAACTTCAGCAACTGCTTGCAGATGAAGAAGTGGACTCTATCCAGCTTGGTAAAGCTGTAAAAAAGGACCCTTTTATAGCTGCTGAAGTTATGCGAGTATGTGAAAATATGCGAAAAATTAGAGGAGAGGGCACAAAAAAAGAAGACCCCTCAATGGAATATGCCATAACCTTTATTGGTAGGAAGCAGCTAGCCAGTTTAGTAATGGTGGCTTCTATGAAAAAGTTCCGTTTTAAAACGGAACTTTTTGACAACAAAAAATTTTGGGATGATGCTTTTGTAACAGCTGCAATTTCTGAATTTTTATGGGTCAAGGTGTTTTCACAGGCAGGAAAGGACAGAGCTTATTTAGCCGGCTGTTTGTGCAATATCGGTAAAATTGTTTCTGCTATCGGATTTCCAGAAAAATTAGACCGGGTGTGGAAAGAGATTTATGACCCTCAGACTCAAGATACATGGTCACACATTGAGGATCGCAGCGGCCTATCGAACCATTGTATTTTAGGAGAAATTGGTGCTGCTTTTTGGGGGTTCCCGGCTTATGTGGTGGAAGCGATTAAAAATCATCATTTGCCTTTGCCTGATGATAACTTAAAAGAACCTAGCTTGATCCATATTGTTTGTTTGGCAAATATGTTGACCCACTGGATTAACCTAGAGCCTCATAGATTCGATGAAGAAAGGATGTATGAGGAGTGCAAGTACTTAGATATAAATAATACTCAAGTTGAAGAAATCGTAACTGAAGTTTCCAAACTTCTAAGTTGATGAGCAATCTGTAATCTCTTTTTGATTCCTGAGTTGAAAAAGAATCATTTATGTTCTTTTTGTCCTTTCCATATTAACTGATAAAATATAGCTAATAAGGTATTTTCTTCTATCGATGTTATGAAACTATTTAGCGCGATATTTATTTATTCATTTCTATTTTTCTCCACCAATAGTCAAGCCATCAAGCTAGATTTTGGAGGAATTGGTGCTCTAATGATGCAACCTAATAGCCAGTATTATCACTATAGTTCTGGTGTTTTTGCTGGCATATCTAACGACAAGCAATCAGTTCTATGGAGGGCATCATTTATAGAGAGACCTCGCTATGAGACTAAGACCCATGCTGATGGAGAATCAGGATTATTTACTCATCTTGGTACCAAATTAACTTCTAGTAATAATCTATATTTACTGTGTTTTGTTGGTGTGGGTAGGATGTTTGGATATCTTCAGGATCTTGCAAGTAAGGAGCGTAGATCTTACGATGTTGAAGGACTATCTTTCCAAGCTGAAACGGTTTTACACCTAGGTAGTTTCTACTTATCTTTTTCCCACCAAACCTTTGTTGCTAAGGATGGAAACGATCAGTTTGAAGCCTATGTGGTTTGGCCTTTTAATTTTCTGTCAATGCGAATGGGTGTAAGCATTTGAAGAAAAAGAATACTTATAATACTAAAGTGTTGCAATATACGCTACTAATAAATTTTTTACTCATAATCAATTCAAACCTTCTTCAAGCAAAGGAAGACTATACACTGAGTTTACAGTATAGATCTATGACTTCAAATGCTGGTGGTCAACAAGCGTATGCATTGAGGCTAAGTCATAATGATCAAGGAGAAATATTACTCTTTTCTAATCTCTTTCTTTTAACGGGAAGGTGGCCTTTGACAGGTGTCGCTTATGATTGGCGTTTTGTTATCTGTTCTCGTGACTGTTTTGTGAGATCATTCTTTCAAATGGGCGCAGGTGCAACTACTGCTGGTCCACTGATAGAGTTACTTTGGAGTATTACCCCCTTGTGGTTATTTCGTATTGATGTGGTAACCCACTTTTATTTTTCGCAACTTAAACCAATATTTTGGAATTATCCTCTATGGATCGGATTTTCAGTGCCATTTTAGTTTTGCAGGGAATTCTATGGGCATCTAAAGGGGTTTCTATTAGCTACCCAACCCCTGTAGATTTTACCCATGAACTTCTGAAGTGGCCGACCAATGCTGATAACCCAGTTGTTAGTTATCGGGTTATATCGGAATATCAAGACGATTATGACCGATTCATAGATACTATTAGCAGAGCTGCTAATATGTGGGGGGGGATTGGGGCAAGTTCACTCGCACTCAGTTGGACCCAGAATGATCAGAATGCCCAGATTACTTTGCATTTGCAGAGCAGCATTAATGATTCTAGTTTTTCTGCTGGTTATGCTGAGTTTGATGAACTTGGAGATGATGGAGAGCCTTTGCATTGCAGCATATTTGTATTGATATCACAAAGCTTTTCCTACACATCAATTGCTAAAACAATACTTCATGAGTTTGGTCATTGCTTGGGCCTGGGACACTCATTGATTCCAGAAGCTATAATGAGCTACCATTTGGACAAGAATAGTTTTAGATTGGATCTTGATGATATCGCTGCGATAGTCAGGCTTTATCCCCAACAAGGGGGCTCACAAGTAGCCCCCGGATGTGGGATTGGAATTGTGTCGCATCGCAAAAATCGATACCTATTATTACTTTTGTTGGCTTTTCCTTTAGTGCTAAGCTTATTGCATAGGGTGGTTAAACTTCCTTTCAATAATAAATAGTTCTGCCACTATCTTAGTAGGGTTAATACCATTTCGGGCATGGCATTCGCCTGAGCCTGGACTGATAAACCAGCTTGAGAAAGAATTCTCGACTTAGTAAAGTTAGCTGTTTCAGCTGCGTAGTCCACATCGACAATCCTTGACCGTGCAGCGTTGAGGTTTTCGTTAGAAACCTCAATATTATTGATAGTGCTGTCAAGGCGTGATTGCACGGAACCTAAGGTCGCACGATAAGATGAGATCTCATTTACAAAAGTATCAAGCCGATACATGATGTCTCCAGTTCCAGTGGGGCCTAAATCTTTTGCGCCCCCATCTGCATCTTCGGGTTTTAAGCTTAGATCAACTTCAGTGGTTACCTGCTCCACAGCGGTATTAAACTCCTGTAGGGCAGATAAATCAATTTCAAGTACATCAGGGTCTTTATCCGAAAAATCGGGAATACTTCCGTCAATGTCAGCGCCTCTATTTGATGATCCAACAAAAATTTGAATGGCATTATCACTAGATTTCAGGATTTTAGTACCATTGAATTCTGTCGAATCAATGATTCGCGAAATTTCTTGTTTTAGTTGCTGAAATTCTTTATCTAGAAAGCCACGTTCACGATTTCCTAGGGTATCTGAAGCTGCTTGAGACGTTAATTCTCTCATCCTTATAGCGATATTGGAAACTTCATTCAAACTCCCTTCAGCTGTTTGAATATAGCTTATAGCATCACTTGCATTCCTTTTCGCAACATCAAGGGAGCGAATTCTTGCTCTAATGCGTTCAGATACAGCGAGACCTGCTGCATCATCTGCAGACCTATTGATCCTCTGCCCTGAAGCGAGCTTTTCCATGGAATCGGACATTTTTCTACTGTTGGATTGTAGCTGTCTTTGTGCCTTGATAGCTGTAATATTTGTTTTTACTTCTAAACTCATGCGTACTTCTCCTTATGTTTTAGCGACTTTTTGATACGTCATTTTTTATCTAAGTAGTGAAAGAGCCATTTCCGGCAGTTGATTTGCTTGGGAGAGTACCGATAAGTTGCTTTGACTTAAGATTCTTTGCTTGGCAAGCAATGATGTCTCGCTTGCATAATCAACATCTCTAATGCGGCTCATTGAGGTGTTTAAATTTTCGACCGAAATGGATAGGTTATTGATTGTTGAGTCGAGACGACTTTGCATAGAACCTAGGGTTGCTCTTTCACTTGCAACCCTTTCTAGTGCACTATCAATGGTTGTTAGTTTTTCAGCGATCTCATTACGAGAGGGGCCTTCCTCTTTCATGTTGCTAGGTCCGATCTCTGAACCTGTATTGAATCCAAGATCTGTAGAGGTGAATTTTAATCCTTCTAAATTAATAGATAATGTGTCTTGATTGGATTCTACAGGCGTATTATTAGGGCCAACTTGGATTATGTATTCAGTTCTCGGGTTGTCATCGTCTGCAACAAAAAACTTATTTTCGTTGAATTCAGCGGTAGCAGCAATACGATCAATTTCATGAGCAAGTTGGACATATTCCCTGTTTAAGAATGAACGGTCCCTATCACCGAGGGTATCGGAAGAGGCTTGGACAGTAAGTTCTCGCATTCTGATCATTATATTTCCCATTTCGTTCATAGCTCCTTCAGCCACTTGGAGCATGGAAACGGCATCGTTCGCATTACGCTTTGCTTGATTCAAACCACGGATTTTTCCACGCATATTTTCCGATACAGCTAAGCCTGCTGCATCGTCTCTTGACTTGTTAATGCGGTATCCAGAGGAAAGTCGCTCTAGGGATTCTCCAAGAGTTTTGTTATTGTTTGAGAGATGACGTTGTGCAACTAATGAGGTGACGTTGGTTCGAATTCGCATGCCCATGGCCTTACTCCATTCCGTGGTATTACTTTCTGACTCCCCATAAAATCCAGAGGATGTGGGAGGCATGTTCCCCCTTGGAACTTGCAAAAACACCATCGTGAGTTTGGTAAATTTCTTAAATTTTTTATTTGGATATTTAAAGGTGTGCGCTGAAAATGAGAAAAATCATATGCTTGAATATTTTGGAAGTGATTTAATTAGCTTAGCCGAGGAGATGGATTCATGTTTGGAGAGATTTTGTCAGCAATATAAAGGGGTTATGGTGGCTTGCTCAGGAGGTGCTGATTCTACAGCACTTTTCCACATGCTTTTTGCTTTGACCAAACAAAAAAAAAATTTTCCTTTGGCAATATCTCATACTAATTTTGGCTTACGCGGAAATGAAAGCGATGAAGATCAAAAGTTTCTAGAGAATCTAGCTAAAAATAAGCGAGTTAAAATTATCATCCATGAAGCTCCAAAAAAAAATGAAGATGACAAGAATACTGGCAGTGTTCAGCAATGGGCGAGGAAAGTTCGTTATCAGGAGTTTGAAAAGCTAAGCCAAGAAGGCTGGATTATCGCTTTGGCACACCATCAGGATGATATAGCGGAAAATATACTGCTACGTATGGCCCGCGGAACTAGCGCGGGATCCATGGCTGGAATGCAAGATTGGAACCCACCGTTTTGGCGGCCTTTACTTCCGGTAACGAAAGCTATACTGAAGACTTGGTTAGATAGGCATCAATTGCTGCATAGAGAAGACTCCTCTAATGATAAGATGGATTACAGCAGGAATGTGATTCGTCATAAAGTTCTTCCTCTGTTGGACCAAATGTTTCCGGGGGCAAAGCGACGGATTGCGCGCTGCGGTTTGGATGCTTGGGATCTAGGAAGATTTTGCATTGAAACTGTGAGTCCACAAGTCGCTGCGGCCCGAAGTGCCGAAGGTGTACCCTTGTCATGGTTTCTCGATAATGGAAGAGGCATCTCCGTGCAGGCCCTTTCAGCAATCATTGGGCCGTTGAAAAAAAACAGAAATGGTTTGAGCCATCAGTTACTTGGAAAGATCTGGGACTTGATTGAAGTTTCTGCGAAAACAAAACAAACAGGAAAAGTTACACTGCCTGCAGATGGTGGGGTTGTAGAGCTTAAGAACGGGCGTTTGCGTGTTAAAGATTGCCATAAGATTAGCCATCTTAAAAGAGTGATGCAACATGAAAGCAGCCATCAAGCTTTTGAAAGCCTAGCTGTTTTGGGCCCCAAGGCTTCAGTTTCAACTCATCTGTCACGTTGTGACCACCAAGATGGCAAAAACCGTATTTTGGTGATTAAGAATCAGAGCAATCTAGTCATGCCAGTAAAGCTCATGATTCCTCGTGCTAGACAAATGCTTCAGTTTGCAGGTTCTGCAAAAGTTTGGGCCTTTAAAGAGCTGATGTTAAAAAATAATATACCCGTCGAGGCAAAACGCGATATGTTTATTTGCACTGAATTCTTGCCCAAAGAGGCCAAAACAAATATGGTTTCTCTGGGTATTTTTTGGAAAGGCGACTTATTGCGTCCAGATTTAAAAGGCTGCCTAAAGTGTGTGAAAGAAAATATTGCAATGCAAGCTTTTGAGCATTGATATAGATAGGCATATTGCTGAATATATATTTAGTCTTATGCTGTGTGGTAACTGTGCATTTTGCCATTGATGAATATTAGCTCATCAAGAAAAAGTAAAATCGCACGATCAGTAAGATGATTAGTTCTTTATCGAGAATATTGCCTGGGAGCAAATATGGCGGCGCCATCACCGAAAGCAAACCATCCGAGGATCCTATTTCTAGTTTTGAGCTTCATCGTAATGGTTGCTTTATTAGCAAACATTCTGTCTTCAAATCAGGAAGTAGTTCAAGAAGTTAAATACTCTGAGTTCAAAACAGCGGTAGAGAACCCTCAGACCGATGATGATCGAATTTCAGAGGCCTCGTTTCAAGAAAACCACTTGACGGGCATTAGGGGAGATAAAAGCAAAATTCGAACCTATGTTCCTAATGATGAGCACACACGAAAATTCCTAGAAGAACAAGGAGTTATTCTAAACTATGAAGAGCCCGATAACGACAGTATTCTCAAGAGCTTTATAGTCCAAATTATCCCAATGATTTTTATTTTAATCTTTATATTTATAATTATGCGCTCGGTCCAAGCAGGCGGCGGCAAAGCCATGTCTTTTGGTAAGAGCAAGGCCAAAATGATTAATGACATGAAGCCCAAAGTTACCTTTGCAGATATTGCAGGAATTGATGAGGCAAAGTGGGAGCTTCAAGAGATCATCGAATTTCTCAAAGAACCCAAAAAATTTACTCGTTTGGGTGGTAGGATTCCAAAGGGGGTCTTATTAATAGGTTCTCCAGGAACTGGTAAAACGATACTTGCAAAGGGTGTGGCTGGAGAAGCAGGTGTTCCTTTCTTTAGCATTTCGGGCTCAGACTTCGTAGAAATGTTTGTTGGGGTTGGAGCGAGCAGAGTTCGTGACCTTTTTGATCAGGCAAAAAAGAATTCTCCCTGCATCGTCTTTATTGATGAGATTGATGCTGTTGGTAGGCATCGAGGTGCCGGTATGGGAGGTGGTCATGACGAGCGAGAGCAAACACTCAACCAACTTCTTGTTGAAATGGATGGTTTTGAAGCTAATGAGGGAGTGATCATCATTGCAGCTACTAACCGGGTTGATGTTTTAGATCCGGCGCTTTTACGTCCTGGCCGATTTGACCGTCGGGTTCATGTTCCTTCACCGGACATCAAGGGTAGGCGAGGAATCTTACATGTACATACTCGCAAGACTCCTTTGGCAGATGATGTTGACTTGGCTCTTATTGCCCAGGCAACTCCAGGGTTTACTGGAGCAGATCTTGAGAACTTGATCAACGAAGCAGCTTTGATTGCAGCTCGCAACAACTCCAAAGAAGTAAATATGAATCACTATGAATCAGCTAAGGACAAAGTGCTGATGGGCGCAGAACGTCGTAGTATGATTATGAGTGAAGCAGAAAAAAGAAACACAGCATATCATGAAGCAGGACATGCTCTTTGTGGTTTATTAACAGAAGGTTGTGATCCAGTTCATAAGGTTACTATTATTCCTCGCGGCCAGGCATTGGGTGTGACTGTTATGCTGCCAAAGGAAGACCGATGGAGTTTGTCGAAAGAATATGCTGAAGGTATGATCGTTTATGCTATGGGAGGAAGGGCTGCCGAAGAACTAATTTTTAATGGCCAGACTTCAGGAGCTTCCGATGACATAAAAAAAGCTACAGATATTGCTAGACACATGACCTGCCATTGGGGAATGAGTGATAAAATTGGTCCCTTAGCTATCGGCAAACGTGATGAAGAAGTATTTATGGGCCGAGGGGTGAACTCTGGAGAAATGCATTCGGAGAGAGTAGCTCAGGACGTAGATGACGAAATTCGGCGTTTAGTTGGGCAAGGGTATGAGAAAGCAATAAACATTTTGAGAGAAAACAGAGAGAAGCTGGTAGAAATTGCAGAAGCTTTGCTCATAAAAGAAACTTTGCATAAAGATGAAATCCAAAGGATTATGGCTGGCGAGAATGTGGTGACCGAGGATGAAATTGCAGCTTATAAGAAGAGGATAGAAGTAGCTAAAAATTGGAGTAAAGATCATCATGGTGATGAACTTGGGGACCAAGCAGTCTCAAATGAAAACCAAAGGGATAACTCTCAGCCCTTGGATCCTTTGACTCAAGCAACATGAGGTCATGGAAGCACTACTAGGACGTTTCGAACCTTTTCAGATTATGGGGGTTGTCAATGTTACCCCAGACTCTTTCTCGGACGGTGGAAAATATTTAGATCCTGGACGGGCTTGCGAATGGGCAAGTGAACTTGCAATTCAAGGTGCTGATATCATTGATATTGGTGCAGAATCTACCCGCCCAGGTGCGAATGATCTTGATTCAGGTGTTGAATGGAGACGTTTGCAACCTGTCATAGACCGATTGAAAAAACAGTTAGACTCTCGCATTAAAATCAGTGTAGATACCAAAAAGCCTGAGCTGATGATCCTTTCTGCCAGGTCTGGGGTTGATCTGATAAATGATGTTTCAGGTCTTGCAGATCGAGAAACTTTGAGATATTTGGCATTAGAAAGCAAAGTTGCTTATCTCTCTATGCATATGAAGGGTTGCCCTAATTCCATGCAAGACAATCCTCTTAAAGGGTGTGAGGTTTTAGATGAGATCTGCAGATTTTTTAGTCGAAGTTACGACACTCTGATAAACGCCGGTTTTTCTCGCGAAAGAATATGGATGGACCCAGGAATAGGGTTTGGGAAAACAGACCAGGCTAATCTGTTGTTGATGGCAAATGTTGCCCATTTTGCAGCTCGATATCAACTGGCAGTTGGGATCTCTAGGAAGTCTTGGATGGGACGACTTTTAGATTTGCAGGTACCTGCGGATCGGGACCCTCCTTCTAAAATTGCTGAATTTGCGTTGGCAGCAGCTGGGGCAAAGATCATTCGTACTCATGATGTTAAATATCTTAATAGGTTACGGTACGAAAGCACTAAGGTCGAGATATGAGGGAAATTCTTGAACAGTTAGGGTGGTGGTCTGCAATTGACATACTGCTAATTGCTGTTTTTTTCTACTATGTTTTACTGTTGGTAAAAGGAACCAGAACAGCACAGATGCTTACTGGGGTAATGGTAGTCGTTGCTGTTTTTTTAGTGTCTTCAGTTGTTCCTTTGACGACCGTTAATTGGGTTATGAATAAATTTTACTCCTCTATCATTTTGATTTTAGTCATTCTGTTTCAAGATGATGTACGTCATGCTCTTAGTAAGATTGGTAAACGTTCTTTTATGGCAGCAAATGAGCATGTTTCATCGCTGCATATCCTGGATGAAGTGACTCGTGCGTCTGTAGCATTGGCTAAAAATAGAATTGGTGCACTCATTGTGATGGAACGAAATATTATTTTGTCACGTTATGTAGATATAGGGACTCTTGTCGATGCTCGGATTTCAAAAGAGCTACTCATGTCAATTTTTCATACGAGCTCTCCTTTGCATGATGGGGCTGTGATTATACAACAGGGTAGAGTGTCGGCTGCTGGGTGTTTTTTGCCACTAACCCGTGAAGACAATCTAACAAAAGACTGGGGAACCAGGCATCGGGCCGCCATTGGTATTAGTCAAGAAACTGACGCAGTAGTGATTTTGGTGTCGGAAGAAAAAGGCGAAGTTTCGCTAGTTTATGATGGGAAGGTTATGCCTCTAACTGAAAAAGAGGAAATTCGTAAGTTGCTGCAGCGCCACCTTGTCGACGAGCCAGAATATGCTAAAAATTCTGAAAAGCAACTTAAAAATACCTCGTTTTTTGAAAGGATGGCATCCTTAAATAGTAGAAAAAAATCTTGAGTGGAATGATGAGCAATCTATTCTCCAATTTTCAATATAAAATATCTGCCTTAATTCTGGCAGCAATTTTCTGGTATATTGTCCAAGGTGAAGAAATCTTGGAAATAAATCGTAGAATTCAAGTACAGTTAAAAGTCCATGATGGCTATATGATTAAAGGGAGCTACATTCGTGTTAAGGATGCTACGCTCAGTGGGTCGCGGGTGTTACTAGGTGATTTTTCCACAAGGCCGATTGAGGCCCAGATAACCATACCAAAAGGCAAGATTGGTCGCTTAAGGTTTAGGATTGATAAGGAGTTTATTCAGAACTGGAATCAACGCATAAAACTAACTGTTCATGATGCTTACATCACCGTTTATGTGGACGAAAAATTGACTCGAACGGTCCAAATTAAAGAGCACCTGCAAGGAATTCCAGCCGAAGGTTACATCATTGAAAAGACGACGGTAGAGCCAAAAAAAGTTGTGGTGACGGGGCTGAAGACTGAAATATCAAGGCTTCAACATATTCTAACAGAACCAGTAGATCTAAAAGGCTTACAAAAATCAAAAAGCTTTGAAGTTAATCTGCTAACTAAAGACTTACAGCCAGTTGAACTATCTCTCGAACAAGTAAGTGTTTCGATACAAGTTGGTGAAAAGAAGATCAATAAGCGCTTTGGCAGTATCCCAATTGAACTTGAAGGACAGAAGCTAAAGACGCACTTGCGACCTAATTATGTATCCATTGTTGTTCAGGGCACCCCTGGGGTGCTGAGCTTTATAAAACGCAGTGATTTGAGGGCTTTTTTGGACTTAAGAGAAATTGGCCCTGGTCGATATGAAAAAAAGGTTCAAGTAAAGATCCCACCTGACACAGTCCTTATCGAAACCTTCCCTGAGCATGCCATTGTCGAAGTGGAAGAGCCCGCAAAAGGAAAAGCTCGAAAAAAAAAATAAATCCTAGATACTATGAGAAAAGGCCCTAAAGGAAAATGCAGTTGGGTTTCTGGGAGGCCCAAGAGTAGTATTGGACTATGAATCAACTCAAAGGAGAATAGGGTGTGAAAGAGAATAATGAGCAAGGAAAAGTAGAAAATCGAGTAAAGCTGTTTGGCACCGATGGCATTAGAGGCAGGGCCAACGCTTACCCTATGTCGCCTGAATTAGTGCTGAGATTGGGCCAAGCCTTGGGTCTATATTTTAAGAAACACTATGAAAAGCCAAGAATATTAATTGGCAAAGATACCCGTAAAAGTGGATATATGCTTGAGCAGGCATTGTCTTCAGGCATTTGTAGTGTTGGTGTTGACACCTTTTTTCTAGGCCCTCTTCCAACCCCAGGAATTGCTTATCTCACACGTGGTATGCGTGCTAATGCAGGAATTGTGATCTCAGCTTCTCATAATGCTTACTTTGATAATGGCATCAAAATATTCTCTGCAGACGGATATAAACTTCCTGATGAAGTTGAAGAAAAATTAGAATCTTTGGTTTTTGACAGTACCATGAATGCCCATTTGCCTACCGGCAAGGCGATAGGTACGACTCAACGGATAGATGATGCTATAGGGCAATATGCAGTGTTTTTGAAAGAGCAATTCCCTAAGCATTTGACTCTTGAAGGAATTCGCATCGTACTCGATTGTGCTAACGGAGCTGCTTACAAAGTCGCTCCAAAGGTATTCGAAGAGCTAGGTGCGGAGGTGTTCTTGATTGGTGCTAACCCTGATGGAACCAATATTAATGAGGATTGTGGTGCAGTTTATCCTAAACGACTTATTAAAAAGGTTAAGCTTTACAAAGCTGACTTAGGAATTGCTGTTGATGGAGATGCTGACCGTGTAGTTGTTGTTGATGAAAAAGGCGAATTATTAGATGGTGACGAGGTTATGGCTATATGCGGTATTCATTACCTGGAACAGGGGCGCCTTAATGGTAAAACCCTGGTATCTACGATCATGAGCAATATGGGGCTAGATATTGCTATGGGAAGACACCAAGGAAAGGTGATTAGAACACAGGTTGGAGATCGTTATGTTGTAGAAGAGATGAGAAAAAATAATTATAACCTTGGTGGAGAGCAGTCTGGTCATATGATATTTCGTGACTGTTCTACTACGGGTGATGGTATTTTGGCAGCTTTGTCGCTACTTGAGATTTTAATAGAAAAGGGTGAGAGTTTACACACCCTCAAAAAGTGTATGGAAAGACTTCCACAGGTGCTTAAGTCTATTGTAGTAGATAAAAAAGTGCCCCTCCCTCAATTGCCAGATTTAACTGAATTAATTAATAAAATGGAGCAAAGTTTAGGCAAGGAAGGACGAGTTTTATTCAGATATTCTGGTACTGAAAAAAAAGCTAGGATCATGATAGAGGGTAGCGATCGAGACCAAATTGAATCCATGGTAGAAGAGCTAGCTGAGAAAGCGGGCAGTATGATTAAACATTCTCCCACAGCTATCAGCAATGGATAAGTATTGAAAAATCCATTTGTTCTAATGGACATTTTCATTGGGCTCAGAAATCTCGTTATTGAAAGGACAAGCTAAAATGATAAGGCTTGGAGTAAACTTAGACCATATAGCCACATTAAGACAAGCTAGGTTAGAGTCATACCCTGACCCGATACAAGCTGCAATATTTGCCGAGCTAGGGGGAGCAGACAATATAACCTGCCATTTAAGAGAGGACCGTCGGCATATTCAAGATCGGGATGTAAGGGTACTAAAAGAAACGATCAATATTGCTCTAAATTTTGAAATGGCATGCACAACTGAGATGCTTAGTATTGCTAAACAGCTCCTGCCGAGTGCGGTTACGCTGGTGCCTGAAAAAAGAGAGGAGTTAACGACCGAAGGTGGTCTAAATGTTATAGCAATGAAAGAGAAACTACTTAGTGCTGTAAATCTGTTGAAAGAAAATAATGTTTTAGTATCTTTGTTTGTAGAAGCTAGTAGACCTGTGATTGATATCTGCAGGGAACTCAATGCTGATGCAATCGAAATCCATACCGGTGATTTCTGTAATAATTTGCTAAATGCACCTTCAAGTAGAGCTCAGTATGACTTGTTAAGAGAATACCAGGTAGCTTCAAAACATGCGGCAGAGTTAGGGCTACAAGTGCATTTTGGTCATGGCTTAAACTATCGAAACGCTTTTTGGATGCAATTGATACCGGAAGCTGAAGAGGCAAATATAGGTCATGCTATTGTTGCAAGGTCTGTTTTTGTTGGCTTGAGTCAGGCTGTTAAAGAAATGAAAGATCTCCTTAATAATAGTGATTGCAAACCTGATTGGATCCAAAGTTTATGAGCAAGACTAAGAGACTACTTTGGGAGAGGTCTGCAGGAGAGGATGAGCTAGATGAAATAGGGTGCTTAATTGCTTCAGAACTTAAAGAGTTGAATTGGTTTTGTTTATGGATGGAAGGTCCTTTGGGAGCTGGTAAAACCAGCCTCAGTAGGCATATTTTGCAAGCACTGGGCCTTTCTAAACATATTCCTGTATCTTCTCCCACATTTTCAGTCTTAAATGAGTATGAAATTGACGGAAAACTTTATGCACATTTAGATTTGTATCGGATCGAGGGATTTTTCGATGTTGAAGACCTTGGTTTGGTTTCAGAGAGAAGTTTCTCTGGTCTTTTTGTCGAATGGCCTAGCAAGGTTGAGGATGATCTGTTAATTCCCAGTCATTTGATTAAAATTTCTAGGGAAAAGGATAACGTTGACTTGAGAACTTATAGTTTCTACTCTTTGCAAACTAAGTAAAGAAGAAGCATTCCTACTGAGAGCAATTCGTAGGAATGGGTAAGATAGAGCCTCGCGACCTTCACAGTTAAGTCGTTAAGAGAGCAATGATTTATCTTTCTGCTACCAGTCTAGCACTCTGTCTAATCTGTGCTTTCTTTCTTTACTACTTTACTAACTTCTATTCAGACTATAGTTGTGCAAACTTTGTGAAGTCGATAGCTACATCTCCTGAAACAGGTACCTTCACAATTTGTCCTACTGAAACCAAATTAGGGTTTGGAATGTTAGTCTGGTTTGCTTGCCAAACAGTTTTCCATGCGCTAGCGTTACCAAGCACTCTTTTAGCAATCTTACTTAAAGATTCACCCTTTTTGATCTTTATTGATACATATTTTGTCCCTGTTCCAAGTTTACCAGCCTGTGCATAAGACTGAGAAAACTCACGTGACTGTTCGTCGATAATTGGAACTGAGATAACGTTATTTGGATAAATAAGATTTGGATTTTTGATTTGTGAATTGGCATTAGCAATAAGAGGCCATTTGTACATATCCCCGTACACTCTTTGGGCAATCTTTGAAAGCCAATCTCCTTTTACTATCGTGTACTGGAAACTTTCGGAGCTTTCTCCGCCTAGTTGAGCACTTTGATCTTCAGCAACCCCTTCTAAGCTGTTGGCTACCGGCTCAGGCATACTAGTATCTTCATCTGCAGCTAGGCCCATTCCTAAATCTGCGTCTTCAGTAATTGGGCTTCCTAGCTCCATGGCTTCACCAGCTTCTTCCATGACATCAGCATCTGCATCAGGTTCCCCACCTTCTTCAATATACTCTTCGCCATAGTCTGAGCTATCTTCCACATCGTCATCTTCAAGCTGCTCTTGTTGTTGATCCCCTTCATCAACACAGCTTGACAAGTTAAAACTCAGTAAAAATGCTCCAAACAATACCCAAAATAATTTGCTCATACGTGTAGTTCTCATTGCTCTCACCTCAAAAAAATGGATTTAATACTCCTAAACAGCCCGCGCGTGGACATTATGTGTCGCAAAACGATAACGACTTTGTGTCATTCGGAAGTGAAGTTGATACCTTTAGCAAAAAGTAAAAAAAAATTGACAAGGGAAGGTGGAAAATATTTTTGTATTATAATATTAAAATGTTACATGGGTATAAATGCATAATGCTAATGGAATTGATGAAGGGCAATTGCCTCTTTATCGGCTGTGTGTGTGTATTGGGATCCTAATTTAACCATCACTGATGGATCTCATATATAAGGAAGGGTTTTTGGACTAATAAATTGCTTACCATTTTTTGAGACCACTCGATGAATTCGGGTGACAAATTAAAAGCTCTTTTGAGTTCAAAGCATTTTCTCACAAATGACCGAATGTTTGGCTCTCATTCAATTTCCTTACAGTTATTTTAGTCTAATATTAAGGTTTTTGTACCTAATTAGCCAAGTATTTTAATTCTTCAAAACATCGAAAAAATAGTCTCTGTCACCACCAGGTGCTAAACATCCGTTGCCAGTGGTCTCCGAGAAAGACCCCCTTACTTCTTCGCTACGCGCAGAAGTTTCCAGATATGTTATCGCTTGAGGTGAAAACCTGGGTATACGACAACTAATTAGGGTTAGTGTAGGTATTTTAACTCAGAGTACATTTTGAGGATTTTTTATTTTTTACTAGTAGATTGCCTGATCGCCTTCTGCGTGGCATCGTAAGTCCCCTTTGGGCATGACATTCGTAGGAGGCATTTTTTTGGATGGCGCACCCGGAGCGATTCGAACGCCCGGCCTTCTGATTCGTAGTCAGATGCTCTATCCAGCTGAGCTACGGGTGCACAACGAATGTGGGCCAATTGATACACAAAGCATGAGTAAAGGGCAAGGGAAATATTTGGCATAATTATAAAGATAATAATATTATAATATTATACTTATCATGCCAATCATGAAGGGTTTACTGCTAATTTCTTCCTTTAAATCTTCTTTGTGAATTTGATCTTGTTGCGGTGCTACTCATTATCTATATAGGATAGAATATCAGCTTATTAGACCATACTAATTATTATATTTCGTGACCTATACGCAGGACAAATGGGGTTTTATGGAAACAGAATTGAAACGGTATTTTGGTAAATACGGCGGACAATTTATTGCGGAAACTCTTTTTGGGCCATTAGAGGAGCTTGAAATTGCTTTTAGTGAAGCTATTAAGGATGGTGCCTTTATCAAGCAATTTGAACAGCTCTGTTCGGATTACACAGGGAGGCCTAGTCCCCTGAGTTATTGCGAACGATCAACACATAAACTTGGAGGTGCAAAGCTTTATCTTAAACGTGAAGACTTAAATCACACTGGCTCTCACAAGATAAATAACGCTATAGGGCAAGGGCTTCTAGCAAAAAGAATGGGTAAGAACAGAATCATCGCTGAAACCGGTGCTGGTCAACATGGTGTTGCTACGGCATCAATTTGTGCCTTACTTGGTTTGGAGTGCACTGTATACATGGGTGCTGTAGATGGAAAACGGCAAGCTCCCAACCTACAAAGAATGCGCCTTCTCGGAGCCGATGTGAGGCTGGTAGAAAGTGGCAGTCAAACTTTGAAAGATGCAATCAATGAAGCTGAGAGAGATTGGATTTCAAGTGTTCACAATACTCACTATCTTGTTGGCTCCGCTGTAGGTCCTTATCCTTTCCCATCGGTTGTACGGTATTTTCAATCAGTAATTGGTAAGGAGTGTCGGCAGCAGCTGCTTGCAAAGGAGGGGAATGCTAGTCCTGATCTTGTTGTGGCATGTGTTGGCGGTGGTAGTAATGCCATTGGTATTTTTCAAACTTTCTTGGAAGATTCGAATATTAGACTTGTAGGTGTTCAGGCAGGAGGAGAACAGGTTGGCAACCAGCACTCCGCTCCCTTGGTCTTTGGAAAACCTGGAGTGCTCCATGGAGCACATACCCGCCTGCTTCAGGACGCAGATGGCCAGATTACGGAAAGCCATAGTATTGCGCCAGGCCTTGATTACCCTGCTGTAGGTCCAGAGCATAGCCACTTGGCTGAAATTGGTAGGGTTGAATATGTCGCCAAGACCGACCAAGATGCTTTAAAGGCATTTCAATTTCTCTGTGCCCATGAAGGAATTATCCCTGCATTAGAATCTTGCCATGCATTGGCTTATGCTTTTGAAGTAGCTCCTAATATGGGAAAAGAACAACTTATTGTGGTTAACCTATCTGGCCGAGGTGACAAAGATTTGAACACGGTAAACAAAGCGCTGGAAGGTAGGAAGTAAAAACAAGATCCAATGGGAGGAGAGGGTGTCAGTAATTACCGAGAAATTTTCCCGATTAAGGGAGAAAAAGCAGGGGGCTTTGATTCCCTTTTTAACTTTAGGATATCCGAGCATAGATGAAACTTGTGACTTGGTTATGGCTATGGCAGAAGGTGGGGCTGATCTTATAGAACTTGGAGTCCCCTTTTCAGACCCAGTAGCGGATGGCAAAACCATTCAACACTGTTCACAAGTAGCTCTTAAAAACGGGATGACCCTTAACAAAGGGCTTGAATTGGTAAGTGAACTTAGAAGGCGAGGTTTAGATATTCCCTTAATATTAATGGGCTATGTAAACCCATTTCTTGCTTATGGGATTGAAAAGTTAGCTGCTGATGCCAAGAAAGCTGGGGTCAACGGTCTAATTGTCCCAGATCTACCACCTCATGAGGCTGAGCTCTGGAAAACTGCCTTTTCAAAGGAAGGGATCGATATAATTTTTTTTCTGGCTTCGACAACCAGTCCAGAAAGAATGAGCAGGATTGTGGATTCTAGTTCAGGGTTTATTTACTGCCTTTCTGTTGCAGGTGTTACTGGGGCTCGGGAAGCATTAGCATCAGATTTGAAAGGCTTCCTTGAAAAGGTAAAAGCGATTACTGACAAGCCACTTGCAGTTGGGTTTGGCTTATCAAAGGCTGAGCAGATTAAGGAAGTAATAAAAATGGCTGATGGAGCAATTGTTGCGAGTGCTTTGCTACAAGGCTTAGCAAATTGTGCTAAAGAAGAGCGGGCAAGCTACCTGAAAAATTTTGTGCACGGCCTAAAGGAAGCTACACTTGGATATACTGGAACGAGATAGAGTTTGGGTAAAAATATGCGGTATTTGCGATGAAGAAAGTGCTCGGTTTGCCTGTGAGCATGGAGCTGATGCGATTGGGATGGTCTTCGCTAAGAGTAAAAGGCAGTTGAGTTATAAGCGTGCGTCTAAAATTTCATTGGCAATTGATCATTGGCCACAGGTTTTGAAAATTGGGGTCTTTGTAAATCCAAGTGAACAAGACCTGGCAGAAGCTTTTCAGAATTGTAGCTTGGATTTTGCCCAACTTCATGGGGATGAGAGCTTAGAATTCTGTAAAAGTTTGCAATATCCACATATTCGCGCATTGCCGGTAAAATCTGAGGCTTGGATTCTTGATGAAATTAAGGGGCACTCCAAGAGTGGGATTATTCTTGACACCTTTGCGGTGGATGAACGTGGTGGTAGTGGCAAGGTGTTTCCGTGGGAGATAGCCCGAAAAGTCACAAATTTGGGGTACAAAGTTATTTTGGCCGGCGGTCTTAACGTTGAAAATGTCTCCAAAGCAATAAAGCAGAGTAAAGCTCAAGGTGTAGATGTATCGAGTGGTGTAGAAACACAGGGAGTTAAAGATCTTAAGAAGATTAAAGACTTTATCTTGGCAGCTAAAAATATTTAAATTGATCAAGGAATATCTTAATATTAGGATGTGGCGGAGAGAGTGGGATTCGAACCCACGGACCAGTTACCCAGTCGCATCCTTAGCAAGGATGTGCTTTCGGCCACTCAGCCATCTCTCCTCAAGAAGAACTATGTGTGGCGGAGAGAGAGGGATTCGAACCCCCGGTAGATTGCTCTACAACGGTTTTCAAGACCGCCGCCTTCAGCCACTCGGCCATCTCTCCACACTGTCAGATTTACCGACGCGAAGAAGCATATCAATATATCTACAAATGAAAAAGCCTTTTTTTCAAAAGTAGTATTTTTTTATCCAGCAGCAGGCTTTTTCCCTTGGTGAAGAAGGGTGTCTTGTAACAAATCTTCGATTAAAGAAGTCAAGCGAGTTTCTTCAGCCCCTTGGTCTCCGGAGGGAAGCCAAATCTTTCCAGAAGATGGACCTTGAGAACTTAAAACTTCAACATTATTTGAGATTTTGACCTCTGAGCGACCCCAACCCTGAGGCCGAACAAACACAGAGACCTTATTTCGATAGACTCGATCTCCTTGATAAAAACGATCCCACTCAGTTGTCATCAAACCTGTTCTCGTATCTAGCAGACTAATATTGTAATGCTCCATAAGAGCATCTACAAAAAGATTAATAAGCCATTTTGACTCAGCGTCAACACTATAAACGCGGTCTCTCAGCTTCTTAACTTTTTTTGGAAGTACAGTTTGTGAAGCCACATTTTGACGCGCTGACGAGCGTGAGTACTTTTCAAGGTGCGTAGTGCACCCCAAAAAAGTAAAGCATCCACTAGCCAAGAAGATCCTTAATAACATCTCTTTCCTCTTGCAACTCTTGAGTTGTTGCTTCAATTTTTGCTCGAGCATAATCACTCACTTTCAAATTCTCGACGATTTCTAATTCTCCATCACCTTTTGAGCGGACAGGAAATGAGAAGACTAAACCACCAGGAACACCGTAGGCACTTCCATTGCTAGGAATTGCAGCTGAAAACCAATCACCAGCAGGTGTTGGAGTGATATACCGACGGACATGGTCCAAGCAAGCAGAAGCGGCTGAGGCGGCTGAGGACTTGCCTCGTACTTGAATAATCTCTGCGCCACGTTTTTGTACAGTCGTCATAAAGTCATTTTCAAGCCAACTACGATCTGTAATCACGCTTTCTACTGACTTTCCACCAATCAATGCATTCTCAAAATCAGGATACATTGTAGGGCTATGGTTACCCCAAACAGCTAACTGCTTAATATCACTTACTGGGCAGCCCGCTTTTAAACTGAGTTGAGCTTTTGCGCGATTCTCATCAAGGGCAGTCATAGCAGAAAAACGTGTTGGAGGAACATCTCTACAGTGATGCAAAGCAATAAGAGCGTTCGTGTTACATGGATTTCCAACAACAACCGCGCGTACATCTTCAGCGGCACGTAGGATCGCTTTGCCTTGTTCAACAAAGATTGGACCATTCGCGCGAATAAGATCACTGCGCTCCATTCCTTTTGAACGAGGCATGGAACCCACCATAAGCACCCAGTTTGCGCCAGAAAAGGCCTCAGCTGCATTGTCATAGCAATTGACTTCACCTAAAAGAGGAAAAGCACAATCACTTAACTCAAGGGCTGTCCCCTCAGCAGCTTTTACAGCTTGAGGAAGCTCTAAAAGATTTAAATGTACTTTTGTCTGATTCCCAAAAACTTCACCTGAAGCGAGACGAAACAACAAACTGTACCCAATTTGGCCAGCGGCTCCAGTAACTGCAACACGAACTTCTTTCATTTCTTTACCTCTTTCTGAGAACAAAAAACTACAAGGTCACACCGTTGAAGACTAGAGGGCGTGACCCCTTTTTCCAAATCTTTAAAATGTTTTTGTGGGTGATAGTCTAAAAACTCACTCCAATGTTCTGGCTGACTTTGCCCCATAAAACACAACACCTGAAGACGTTTCTTTAAAGAAAACAAACGATGACACGATTGGCAACAACCATATGCCCCCGTTGATCCCTTCCACCAAAACTTTAAATTCTGAAGCGGAACATCAGGTCGAGAACAAGCATAACAAATACCTGGATTTTCTCCACTCACCAGCCGAAACAAATGGAAAAAACCATGAGCAAGATCTCTCATAATAATACGAAACATCTCAATACGCTCAATGCGAAACCCTTTTTTTGGAAGCCTTTGTAAGCTTGCTGCTAAAGACTCAAATGAAGACACTAAGCTTTCAACCTGTTGGACTTTATAAGGATCATCTGTCTCACTTATTTTTTTTGCTACGTTTGTTGCGAACCCAACAAATTCAGAACACCTCTGAATCAAATCACGATAAGCCTGCTCATATTTTTGCAAACGCCACCACAGAAAAATTGCAATGGCAAAAACCAGAAGACACAAAACTATGAAAACCGCGGTCGTCATGTTAGCCTCACAGAACAAAAATGACATTCAAAGAAAGCAAGTATTTCCATACACGATGGATTATGACACACTGCATACGTTGGGTGTAGCTTCTTCATCTAGACGCTCTCCACTGAAGAATGGAAAGTCAAAGGTTTGCTTGTAGCGCTGAGTTGAAGGTTCAAATACGATGCCCAACTTAGAAAAGTTTATAGGAACGGCCCTATGACGACAAAACAAAAAACATTTGAGGTCAAGGCGACAGACGAAGGCCTTCATCTTCAAGATACTATTCTGTGGTTTGATTCTCCTTCTTGCCCTGATATGTCTTTTTTATCCTCTGCAACACCACCACTCCCCCTTGAGAACCCAGGTCGTAAAACTCGATGGATTGCAACCGACGATACCGTAGCCCTAGCAAAAGCTATGGGCCGTGACTATAATGCTCTGCGTTGTCAGTACCACAGGCCCTTTTCTGTTGGGTCTCTCAGGCTTGAAATGATTCCATCAGGGGGTGGGTTAGGATGCTCATCTTTATATGTTGAGCACAAAGGAAAATCTCTACTTTACGCTCCCATGCTTCAATCAAATCGATCACCTCTTTCCAGGCAGATCGAATTACGCAGGGCTGAAACCTTAATTTTATGCGCTCACGATCCTTTATCTGATTCAACACCACCTCATAGAGACAAGGTGCTTCTCGACATTGTTCAACATATTCAAAAACACATACAGAATGACTTTTGGCCCACAATTTTTTGTGCCCCCAGCCCGATGGCCCAAAATCTGACTCGCTCTCTCACTGATCATGGAATTCCTGTCGTTGTTCCGCCAGCAATCGCAAAAATCCACAAACTTTATACAAACTGTGGTGTCGCACTTGGAAACTACGCAACTCTCTCAAATAAGAGAAATAAACTCCGACCCGGAGTCCACATTCAGCCACTCAGGCTTCCTCGTAGCCACGCCTACAACCCCTCAACCATCCAAGTTCAAAATCAAAGTGGCGATGTCCAAGAGTTTCACTATCCTCTTTGGGCTCAAATCAATGACCTACAAACGGTCATCGAGCAGGTCAAGCCTGCACAAACGTTTATTCTTGGACCATATGCCAGAAGCTACGCTGCGAGCCTCAAAAGCACACACAAAATAAGCCCATTGTTTAAAAACAATGAGCCTACCTTGTTTTAATCAATCCACACATAAAACTAATTCAGGACTGTTTTAAGATGGTCTCCCCAGCGGCGTAGCCATCCCTTATAAAAGCGATAAATAGCCTCCCTCATCTGAAAAGGTTGCGACTGAATAAAAAGCTTCATTTCAGACAAAGAAGGTTGCTGCAAAAATTCAGTCATCAGACTCGTGAAACGGTCTCTTGTTTCGTCATCTGAGAAACGAAAAAGACCAGGTTGACGATCAAAACGATCCATGTCGCCAGGAGCAAACAAGATGTGATGACCACGGATGCCTTCATAATATAAGACATGCCACAAGGGAGGGAGGTTTCCAGGATTTTCAGTTAAAAGTTGTTCACCCACAGTTTCATCTTCCACACACGTTCAACAAGAAATAAGAGTTCATGTGACTCACAGTGCAAGACGTATTCCTAAAGCTAAGTGCTTAATTTTATGAGATTGAGAACAAGTTTTTTTGTCGACTTTTTAGACAGGTGTCGATTGGGCAACCTGATAAAGCTCTTCTTCGACCAAACTTTGAAGAGTTTCAGAGCTGCCATGCAGGGCCACAAAAAATACCTGAGCCTGTCTATACGTCTCTTCCTCATAAAAAGCTGGAGACACATGAAACGGGCAAAAATCCTTTGCGCCTAAGAAGTAAGCAATCAAAGCAGACTGATATGAAGTAAGGTGCTTCACTCTCAAAGCTCTCGATCTTTCTTGCTCAGGAAAGCTTGATTCACAAAAAACATGCCCTATAGAACCAGCCATGACCTGAAGTTTTTGTAGGTTTTCTTGAGAAAAACAAAAATCAGTAAGATACGCAAAAGAATGATTCTTGGGTACGAGGCACTCCTCAGACAGCTGTCGGACAGGTAGGTAGCCTTTCGGCGACGGAATACAATGTTCCCATTTTTTTGCATGTACTTTTTGTTTTAAGAGGTTCAACCACGCCCCAGGCTCTAACCCATCTGTTTTTTTGTAAGAAAACGTATCCGGAAGCTCAAACCTGTATGCCAAGACATCGATGTGATGATCTAAAACAACATACTGAATACCCTCGGGCATTGCACTATGATGCTCTTGAAAATCAATATAAACCCCACCCGAAAACCGCACAATCGTTCGAGTCACCTCTTGGCTGTGATGACCTTCATACACATCAAAAGAAAACCAGTCATCCTCGAGAAGATTCCAGGTATAGCTTTGCAAATGACTAAGCACCGCTTCAAGTGTTCCTACAGGGCCTAAAACCTGCGCCCAAGGCATTTGATTTTTGTGTCGAGCCCTCACCCGAAGCCACTTTTGAAAACCCTGGCTATGATCCATGTGATGGTGTGTGAAACAAAATGTCTGAATACGTGAGATTTGTTTATCGGAGAGCTCTTCTAGTGAGCCTCCGTCACACAACACAAAATCTCCAGAAGTCTCATTTAAGCTTAGTAGACCTGGGTCACCACCCCAACCATTTACAAGCTTATGTGTCCAGCTCAAGAGTACACCTCAGGCCGTCTATCTCTATGAACAGGAATTGCGAATTTTGTTTGGTAGACACACTCCGGGTCAAGCTCTGTCAACACGATACTTTCTTGGGCACCAGTATTCACTAACACCTGCCCCCAAGGCCCAACAATCATCGAATGCCCAAAAGACTGCTTTGTAGAGCTATGACCCCCAAATTGATTGGCTCCCAAGACATAACACTGCCACTCTACCGCTCTAGCTCTTAACAAAAGCTCCCAATGGGCTCCTGTTTTTTGTGTAAAAGCTGATGGTAAAATCAGGCCATCAATAGGTTTTTGACGACTTAAAGCATTAAACATATCTGAAAACCGGAGGTCATAACAAATTCCTAGACCAAGCTCCCAGCCATCAACACACACTGTTTTTAACTCTTCACCTTGAAGGTAAGCATCATGCTCTGAATATAAAACATCACCATGAGGATCTTGAAGGTGAAATAAATGCAATTTATCGTAGTGCACACGTTCAACGCTTGAAGACAAAACATACAGTCTATTCAGCACTTTTTGTGACTGAGGCTTGAACTCTGGTACAGATCCTGCAAAAATCGTTACTTTAAACTTATTTGCAAGATCTTGCAGCCGCGATATCGCCTCTGAGGACCGTTGTGCTGCAGCAAGAAGACCCTGCGTTTCTCCCATGTACATAAACATTTCAGGAAGAACAATCCAATGAGCGCCAGCATTGATCGCCTGTTGAGTTAGTCGCTCTGCTGTACTGATATTGCTATCAACATCAGCTCGACTGCACATACAAATGACTGCGGCTATTCTTTTATCTTTCTTGATCAACTGCTCTCCTCTGAGGCTTTATAAGATCAAGCCACAGAGTATCTGAAACCGAAAACCACATATAGCCTTTTTCAATAGCCTGCTGAATCTCCTGAACACTCTGGCAATAACCGCAAAGAACGTCCCAATCAAAATCTTGTATGAACCCCAATGTGTTTGACGCTAAGCATTCAATAACTTGAGCGTCGGTGTCTACAACTCGCCGCACATCTTCTTTTGAAAGTACTTGCACAACAGGCAACATCCCCAACTCTCGACTCACTTCTAGTAGGTACTGCAAAGATACCCCTGGAGTATAAGCTGCAAGTCGGACACCTTGGTAGCCACGTGCTCGAGAAGCCCAAATATCATGCTCAGTCCTTAAAACATGTGGCCGCAGAAACGCAACGTACTCCTCAACAGGTATTCTTTCACACCAAATCCCTGGAACAGACGGACTCTGTGCCCATTGCGGCAAGGGCCAAGCGCTCCATGAGACAAGAAACCTTGGAGATTCAGGGTGAGGCTCCCACCATGAGTCTGCGGCTCCACGTCGCATGGCTTGTTTCTTTACAGCTTCCAAGCTTCGGTCATCTTGAAAAGATAGAGATTTATTCCACAAGTCAGTCATGTGCACAACCTATCAGCCATTCGTATCAACATTATCAAACTGCGGATTCTTCTCAAAATAATGGCGAAATCTTTTGCTCGACATGGATTGCCTATTGAGTTCAATTTCACCTCATCCGAATAGCAGAGTAGATCAGATCATGGAGTGATTATGACACAGCATCACACAGTTTTTATTATCACGCTTTTCTCTCTTATGAGCTCGAGTGCTAACTCAAAAACCATTGGGAAAATTTTAAGTTATGACTCAAGCGATAAAAATCACCCTATCGTAAGCATTCAAGTTGATGAATCGCATATTACCGAAGGAATGAAGCTCGAAACCGTACGACTCCATCAAGACAACTACATCCCCACAGGCGTTGTTGACATCAAATCAACAGAAAAAGGCTATGCTCTAGCTGTCATTACCCAACAAGGTAGCGAATTCTCTCAAGCAACTCTCCAGCCTTATGCCGGTATCATGATTGGTGATCAAGTCCGCAAAATAAACAAAAAAATCACATCTACAAAAGTTATTTTTCCTCACATATCTGTATCTTACAAAAAACTCTTCACCGACCCACTGCGAAACCCTCAGTCTTATGAAATGAGTCAAAACGGACTTGAAGCTCTCGCAAAAATAGCAAAAAAACTCAATGAGTTTAGAATAGAAACTCTCATCGTAAAAGGTTTTACTGATGACCAAGGAACACCTGAAAACAATCAAATTGAATCCTACCAGAGAGCTTCAACTGTCCGACAATTCTTAGTAAAAAATATGGGGTTTGACCCAGATAGAGTCGTGGCATTAGGATTCGGAGAGCTTGAGCATACAGACCACTCTGGTGTTGGAAATTATCGCTCTCGAAACCGCCGAATCACTTTCTCTATTGTCCGAGGATCTACATCATGCCTGAATTGCCAGAAGTCGAAACAGTGGCCTCAGCTTTAAGGTTGAACATTTTAGGGAAAAAAATCACTTCCTGGCAATTTCATAGAAAAAATATTCGTTTTCCGATCCCAACAAAAAAACTTCAAAAAGCACTCTATGAATCCCCTTCTGACATCACGCGCAGAGGAAAGTACCTACACCTCCATTTTCCTTCTCAAATCATACAAATTCACCTTGGTATGAGCGGCGCTCTTTTATGTAAAAAAACAGCGACGCCCCCTGCTCTTCACACTCATGTCACAATAGAGTTCAATAATGGTGAGCTCTACCTCCACTATGTCGACCCTAGGCGTTTTGGGTTTTTTCTCAGCTTTGCACCACACGAAAACCCCACTCCAAAGCTTGGGCCCGAGCCTTTAAGTGGGAGTTCTAAGCAGCTCGCAAGACATATGCACCAAAAAGCAGCAAATAAAAAAGTCATTTTAAAGAGTTTTCTACTCAACCAGAGTATCGTTGCAGGCTTAGGAAATATCTATATCTGTGAAGCTCTCTTTTTAGCAAAACTCAACCCTGAGACCTTAATTTCTTCCTTATCAGAACAACACTGGCAAGCTGCTTGCCGTGAAATCAGAAAAGTTCTACGCCAAGGCATTCGTTCAGGAGGCACAACTCTCAAAGATTTTCGATCAACGGATGAAAAACCAGGCTACTTCGCTCAAAAACTTTCAGTCTATGGGCGAGAAGGTGAGCCCTGCAAAAACTGCTCTTCTACTGTGCAAAAAAAAGAACACTCTGGGCGGTCCACTTATTTCTGCGGTGTTTGCCAAAAATAAACAAGAGATAAGATTTTGTTTTTAAATAGATTTGTGAAAACTATTCAACGCAGCACTTAAGGCCAAGCCTCGAACTCCGATAGAATTATCAGACAAGAGGTAAAAAATGTCAGGACGACTTCACACAAAAACAGCAACACTCACGTTGCTCAGAGATTTTAGCTCTGCTCCAGAAAAACTTTCTGAATGGTTTGCAAGAGGCTTTAGAACTGCTCCTGAACGAGACAGTTCGACATCTGAGCCAGGAAGTTTATCCGACGCACTCAAAAAACTAAGATGCCTCCTTGAACAGAGTGCTCCTCAACAAGAGCATCAAAAACTACCCAAAGAAGATCAACACTACCAGGATCTACTTGAAGAAATTCAAAAAGCCGGCGTTCTTAGCACAAGAGAGCTTCCTGAAATTATTGATAAAAAAAGATCTCGTCCTCTCACTCAAGAGCATATTACAGAACATTTGTTCACAGATCATGAGTCTTTGGCGCGTCTCCGAAAAGCAATTGGCCATATCAACACAGCGGATCAAAACAATCACTCCAACACAACCAGTCATGAGTTTTTTTCTGTTCAAATATCTGATTTTATTGAAAAGTCTACTCAAAACAAAACAACTGAAGACCACCGCAACAACATTTCGCTTGCCCTTCTTCGTTAATCACAAAAATCTCTGTTGACAAAAAAAACTCTGGAAGGTAAATATTCTTTCTCTGATGGGCCAGTAGCTCAGGTGGTTAGAGCGCACGCCTGATAAGCGTGAGGTCGGAGGTTCGAGTCCTCCCTGGCCCACCATCTTCTCTTATATATTCAAAATACAATAAATTAAAAAAGATCTCGGCTCTTTTTTAAATTTTTCATTGATACTCAATAATCTTATTAAAAAGCCTCTTTGAGGCCTCTACGGCAAGTGTATACCCGTTACGATGAAATCCACTTAAAACCCAAATAGGTGGTTTTTTCTCATGATATGCAGCCTCAACAACAGGTTTGCGCCCTTGAGCTCTTAGCCGCACTCCTTTATGTATTTGGACACTGTCCGGTGGTACACCAATGCAATAAAAATTATTTATTTTTTCACACCAAGAGTCCGGGCTTCCAACCTCAGCATCATCAGATCCAAAACGCAAAATCTGGCCAGATGCCACAAGTCCTGACTGTCCCCACTTAATCGCTCCTTGAGGACCTTTCCATGAAGTTTCATATGTGATTCCTGGTGTTGTCTTCCATAAAACATCACGATTAAATTCATAGCCTGAATTCACTAACAGCTGTGGAGTTGAAGCCCCTGCTGCTAAGACAAGGTGTTTGACTTTTAAAGACCCCTCAAGAGAAAAAGCCTCAGAAGCATCAACCTTATGAACATCCATATCAAAAAAAGAAACCCCTCGGCTCTTTAACGATGTTTTCAAAGCGTTAAGAACCTGAAAAGGGCTAAAAGAATAATCTCTAGGATAAAACAACCCTCCTAAAGACTCGGTCGCATGCATAGCCTCTGCCGGCAAAGAGCTAGCCAATAAATCTTTGCGTTTTAGCGTTAAGACATCTTTATGCCCTCTCCACTTCCGATGATAAATACGCTCACATATGGCTTGATAAGACTTTTTGTCTGCAAACAATTCCCAAACACCCATTTGCCATATTTGGCCAGAAAAAGTGCTTTGTAGGTCACAAAGTATGTGAGCAAAATCATCATGCCCTTGTATCTTACTCGCAAAAAAAGGGTCTCTTGGATCTTGAACACCCTTAATTGCACTCATTCCAACAGCAGCAGCTGATGCAGGGCTATTTTTTTTAGAAGAAACAACGCCCACAGAAAAGCCGTTATTGACAGCTTCTTGCGCAAACATAAGACCCGCAATACCAGAGCCCACAACTCCAAAGTCAAACAATATTACAAAGCCTCTTCTGCGAGAATTGAAATTTGCTGTCGCACTTGAGTCATCCACGGTGATTGCCTCTGTGAATACACACGGTTGCTTAAAAAAACTACAGCCTTAAGCGTTGAAGGACACACCCAAAATGACGTCCCCGTGAATCCTAAGTGACCAAAAGTATCAGAGCGACCGAAAGTTGCTGCACTCTGAAAGTCTTTTGCTTGTTGCCAACCAAGACATCCCTCTTTAAAAAAAGCATTCGAATGAGAACACAAAAAACGAAGCCATTTCCACACTCCAAGGGGAGTCCCAAATAAACCTGCATGACCTGACACTCCACCCATAGAGCGGACATTTTCATCATGTGGTTCTCCAAACAAACGTTTATCAGAAATTGGACAATACGCTGTTGGTAAAGCTTCATCTCTAGGGGGGTGATACATCAACTCAAAAGAACCACGCTCTAATAAAAAATTTTCGAAAATATTTTTAAGATCTTGCTCCAAAAATTTTTCAAGAGCAAGACCCAGCAAAACATAACCAACATCACTGTAGCGAGGGGGGTGAGCTGGAGGATTTTGTTGAAATACCTCTTCGAGGTGCTTCAATACAAAAATTCTTCTTCTTTGCCATGACATGTGATTTTCAAAAGGAGCGTGATTGATCCAAAAATTTGACCACCAAGGCAATCCTGAACAATGTTGCAGGAGGTTTTCAATATTCAAACAAGCCAGGCGATCGGGAAGATCATCAGTATAATCTCCAAGGTTTTTTTTATAATCAAAAAAATTATGGACTAAAGGTGCTGTGACAAGAGCCTTTGTTAGACTGGCTAGATCAAAAAGACCTCGCCTTCCAGCCTGATACTCCAAAGGAGGATCAGGAAGATCAAGACGTCCCACAAACACAGAAGCACAAGGGATTCTGTCACCCAAGTAAGGAGAAAGAATCTCTTGTGCTCTATGATGAAACTCCTCTGATATCAATCTTCAGAGCCCTCGTCTATCGCGTCAGTCGGCACAACAGCGGCAGCATGACCTTCTTCTTGCGTTTGAATATCATGGTCTTCTTCATTTTCTTCGTCTTCACAATCTTCTGCAGCAACTCGTCCTACGCTAATGACTTGCTCGTCATCTGCAACACGAACCAAGTTCACGCCCTGTGTGTGACGGCCAACTACAGAAACTTGATTGATTCTAAAACGAACCAAATTACCTGCTGAAGTCATAATCACAAGCTGATCATCATCACCCATTAAGACCATACCAACAACAGGACCGTTTCTTTCACTAACACGAATTGTATAAACGCCTTTTCCACCTCGAGATTGAGTTCGATATTCGCTCAACTCACTTCGCTTACCAAAGCCAGCTTCACAAACAGTTAAAACTTTCATCTCACTATCGGCACTTACGACCTCAATAGCAATCACAGCATCTTCTTCATCTTGAAAACGAATCCCGGTGACACCTCGAGAAGCTCGACCCATAGGACGAACTTCACTCTCGGGGAAACGAATCGCTTTTCCCATACGAGTCGCGAGAAGAACTTCACTAGTTCCGTCACTTAACTGGCAGTTCACAAGAGAATCATTGTCATCAAGTTTTAAACCAATAATCCCGGTGGAACGAACATTAGAGTAGGCCATAAGGTCTGTTTTCTTAATATAGCCATTGCGAGTAACAGATAAAACATACTGATCATCCACAAATTCTTTAATTGGCAAAGAAGAAACAACAGCTTCGCCATCGTCTAAAGGTATTAAACTAGATAAATGCTTGCCCCTTGCTCTTAAAGGAGACTCTGGAAATTGGTAAACTTTTAGATTAAAAACACGGCCTACGTTCGTAAAACAAAGAACGTTCTGATGATTGCTTGTTGTAAACACTTTAGACACAAAGTCATCAGACTTCGTCAACATACCGCTACGACCCTTGCCGCCTCTGCGCTGTGCTTGTACATCAACCAAAGGCGTTCTTTTTACATAACCAGCTTGAGTAATTGTTACAATAACAGGGTCATCAGAGACAAGGCTCTCCATTGTAAAATCACCAGCAGCGTGAGGAACAACAACAGTTCTACGCCCATCACCGAATTCATCTTTAATTTCTTTGAGCTCTTCACGGATAATTTCTGTCACACGCGACGGCGTCGCAAGAATATCCTTAAAGTCTTTAATCTCTACCATAAGATCATCGTGCTCTTTGACGATCTTTTCACGTTCAAGACCTGTAAGTTTTGCAAGCCTCATATCCAAAATTGCTTTAGCTTGAATTTCATCCAATTCAAACCGTAACATTAATTCGCGTTGAGCTTCTTCTGTGTTCGACGACTTACGAATCAATTCAATCACAGGATCTGCATTCTCAACAGCAACCTTTAGCCCCAAAAGAACATGCGCTCGAGCTTCACTTTTACGTAAAAGAAAAGCTGTCCGACGTAAAACTACATCTCGACGATGATCGTAGAACTCTCTGAGCATATCTTTTAAATTCAAAAGCTTAGGAGTACCCTTGACTAGGCCTAAAAGATTCACACCAAAAGTTGTTTGAAGTTGAGTCATTTTATACAAATGGTTTAAAACAATATCACCTGAGTCTTGGCGTTTAATTTCAACAACAACACGAATACCATCTTTTGACGACTCATCACGAAGATCCGATATACCTTCAAGCTTTTTATCTCGAACTAATTCTGCAATTTTCTCTATAAGTCGAGCTTTGTTCACTTGATACGGTATTTCCGTAATAATAATTCGCTCTCTGCCGCTCTCCTGCTCCACAACTTCGGCTTTTCCTCTAATAAGAATCGAGCCGCGGCCTGTTTCATAAGCATCTTTAATACCTGACAAGCCATGGATAGCACCGTAGGTAGGGAAGTCAGGGCCTTTAACGTACTCCATAAGCTCAGAAATACTAATATCAGAATTATCAATTAATGCATTCACAGCATCAACAATTTCGGACAAATTATGCGGAGGTATATTTGTTGCCATTCCGACCGCAATACCTGAGGCTCCGTTCACAAGAAGCTGAGGGTAACGAGCTGGCATGACTTCTGGCTCAACGTCTTTGTTATCGTAATTCGGCACGAAATCAATCGTGTCCTTATCTAAGTCGTCGAGAAGTTTCTCACTGAGACTCTGCATACGACATTCTGTATAACGCATAGCAGCTGCCGAATCACCGTCAATAGATCCAAAGTTTCCCTGCCCATCAACCAGTGGATAACGCATAGAAAATTCTTGGGCTAAGCGTACAAGAGCATCATAAACAGCCTTATCTCCGTGAGGGTGATATTTACCAATCACATCCCCAACAACACGAGCAGACTTCATATATGGCTTATTGCTATAGTTTTTAAGCCCATGCATCGCATACAAAATCCGCCTATGGACAGGCTTCAAACCATCACGCACATCTGGGAGCGCGCGAGAAACAATAACACTCATCGAATAATCAAGAAACGACGTCCGCATCTCGCTTTCGATACTAACTGGAACAACATTTTGCTGTGTACTCATAGCTCACATCCTAGATATCGAGATTAGACACACTTAGTGCGTTTGTATGAATAAAATCACGACGTGGTTCAACATCGTCACCCATAAGCGTGCTAAACAAGCGGTCCGCTTCAATAGCATCCCCAACAGAGACCTTCAAAAAAACTCGTTTTTCAGGCTTCATAGTTGTTTCTTCCAACTGTTCTGGGTTCATTTCACCCAAACCTTTGTAACGCTGTATTTGCGCTCCTCGTCGCCCTTCGCTTTCGACAAATTCAGCCATCTCATCATAAGAAAACAATTGCCCATCAGCGACTAAGGATCCATCTTTTTTCTTTTCCCAAGACAATGGGAAAACAACCTGGTCATCAAGAGTTTCTTTTCTTTTTCTCATTTCCATAATGTCAGACAAAGTCATAAATGCTTTATCTATCACGCATACTCTAGGGATCCCAGCAGCTAAGTAAGACACATGAATCGCATAAGACCCAGCTTCCTCCACGACAGACGTTGTCACCTCACAAGACTGTTCTTTAAGATGCGAACTCAAAGAGTCCGCAAAATCTTGCGCTGAGCCTTCTTGGTCTAAACTGTGAATATCAACACCTGGCTTTTCTAAAAGAGCATCAAAGACAGTATTAGGGAAATTTTTAACCGAACGACTTCTTGCTTCTTTATAACGAGCCCACATCACGAGAAGTCTTTGAATTTGAGGCGTATCCAACAATTGCTGCGCAGCATCTTGTAACTCAACTCCCGCCATGCCAGCTTCAGTCAAGTATTCCAGCAAAGCAGCTTGATCTTTTAAATAACGCTCAGTTTTGCCTTTTTTATATTTATACAAAGGAGGTTGAGCAATATATAAATACCCTCGTTCAATGACCTCTGGCATCTGACGGAAAAAGAACGTCAAAATAAGTGTTCGAATATGAGCACCATCGACATCAGCATCAGTCATCAACACAATCTTATGATAACGAATCTTAGAGATATCAAAGTCTTCTCGACCAATACCTGTACCTAAAGCTTTAATCATCAATTTAATTTCATTTGATGAAAGCATCCGGTCAAAGCGAGCCTTTTCAACATTGAGAATCTTACCTCTAAGAGGGAGAACTGCTTGTGTCGCTCTATCCCGCGCCTGCTTTGCAGAACCACCAGCAGAATCACCTTCCACAAGATAGATTTCACATTTTGCAGGATCTTTTTCTTGACAATCAGCCATTTTCCCTGGCAGCCCAGCAAAATCTAAAGCACCCTTGCGACGTGTGAGTTCTCTTGCTTTTTTTGCTGCAATACGAGCTCGGGCTGCATCTATAATTTTCGTCACAACCTTGCGCACAACATCAGGATTTTCATTTAAAAAGTTTGTTAAGTGTTCATTAACGTTAGTCTCTACCCACGCTCTTACTTCTTGGTTGCCAAGCTTTGTTTTTGTTTGGCCTTGAAACTCAGGGTTTTTAATCTTTACAGCAATAATACCTGTGAGGCCTTCACGAATATCCTCTCCAGTAATGCTGTCTTTGAAGTGTTTTAACAAACCTGATTCTTCAGCCTGTTGATTCACAACTCGCGTTAAAGCAGAGCGAAAGCCTGTCAGGTGAGTACCGCCTTCAACGGTATTTATATTATTCGTGTAGGTAAATAAATTCTCTTGGTAAGCATCGCTCCATCTGAATACAGCTTCAAGTTCAGCATCTAAAACACCGTTTTTAAAACTCTGCGAAGCAATCACAATTGGCTTTTGATGAAGTGACGTTTTACCAGCCATAAGGTAATCACAAAAAGAAACAAGCCCTCCTTCAAAATGATAGGAGCCCTCTTTTTCTGTGATTTCATCCATCAGAGTAATTTTGACGCCTTTATTCAAAAACGATAGCTCTCGTAATCGTTTTTGCAAGGTCTCGAAGTTAAAGATCGTCTCTTGAAAAATAGTTGAATCAGGCTTAAATCGTAAAAAAGTACCATTTTTTTGCGTCTCTCCTGTTTTTTCAACAGGTTTTCTAGGAACACCTCTATCGTATTCTTGAAGATACACAAATCCATCTTTGTAGACTTCAACAGCAAGCCAGTCAGAAAGAGCATTTACCACAGAAGCGCCAACGCCGTGAAGTCCTCCAGAAAAAGCAAATGCCTTATCGTCAAACTTACCGCCTGCATGCAGCACCGTCATCACAACTTCTAACGCCGACCTTCCTTCAGTTGGATGCATAGCAATTGGGATTCCTCGGCCGTTATCTCGAACAGAAACCGAGCCATCAAGATGAAGCGTGACATTAATCTCATCACAATGCCCACCCATAGCTTCATCGATTGAGTTATCAACTACCTCGTAAACAAGGTGGTGCAAACCATCAATAGAGGTAGACCCAATATACATACCAGGACGAGTCCTTACTGCATCTAGGCCTTCTAACACCTTAATATTTGAGGCGTTATATCCTTCTTGAGTTTCGCCATCTACATGTACGTCATCCATTTTATTCTCCGTGGTTCTCTGCGTAACCTTCTTGAATTTGCATTAGCATATGCCTCGAATAACAACTCGAGGGCTCAACGCCAGGAACAACAACAACTGGGTCTTCAGGGTTGTGCACAACGATGTCAGCAGAATCACTTACCATCGTAGATAAAATATCAGAAAGATAGCCGCCATTCACGGCAAATCCGCATTCAATGCCAGGGGCATTTGGTAAACCTACTATTTCTCGCCCCTCTGAGCTACCAGCATCTCGAGTTTGTAAAGTCATCCAGCCTTCTTTCATCGAAATATGGAGACTTCTTGATTTTCCAGCAGCAAGCAAAACTCGCTTCACTACCGTTCCTAGACTCCTTCTCTCACATGAAACCGCCGTCCCTTCAGTCTCCGGTATGACAGATTGATAATTAGGGTAACTCACCGTGGACAACTTGATATAAAGTTGGTAGCCAGGGACCTTAGTCACAATCTGCCGATCTTCATCAGACACTTCAATCTCAACCTTATCAAAACCCTCACTGCTCATTCTGTAAATTTCAGATAACGCTTTTTTAGTAAGGCACACACCTTCTTGCAAAGATTTTTCATTCAAAGGCAAAGCAACATCAACAAAAGACAGTCTGAACCCATTCGTCCCAACTAAACGTAAAGTATTTGGCTTAATTTGCTTTAAGAACCCAACCGCTGCGTAGTTCCTGTTGCTTTTAGGGTCAAGACAAGGGTTCACTTGTTCGATCATGTAATGAAGCTGACTTGATTGGATCTCAAGCTGATATGATTCTTGAAGCGTCGGAGCAACTTTCCAAGAGATATCTCCTCGGACAGGAAGCTTCATCTCAATAGACTGACCTGCTGTGATTTGGCACCTAGCCCCAGACACCTCGACAATGAGATCAACGTCAGGAAGCTCTCTAACAACATCTGAGAAGAGTTTAGCAGGGACAAAGGCCGTACCAGACCCTTCGTTATGACAAGGAGCCTGAGTATAGGCTGCAACGATTGTATCTTGCATTGCCAGTTCGATTGTCTCTGAATTCTCTTCTAACTTCATCCCTACATAACTCACCTCGGAAGAACTCATAGCAGAGAGAACTCTTTGGAGAGATTTTTCTAACATGGCTTTGTGAATAATGAACTTCATGAGGTCCTTAATTATATATAGGATTCTTTATTTTAATAAAGAATAATAGTAGATAGATATAGTGTACCCGACCAGCCTGGGGATAACCTTGTAACTCGTTGTAAAGAAACAGCTTCTAATGGTTTCTTTCTGTGCACAAACCTGTGCATAACCTGTGCATAACCTGTGTATAACTTTCAAGCTGTCTTGACGAGAAAATTCTATGCACAGGTTATGCACAGACTTATCCACAGAAAAACGAGAGTTATGCACAGACTTATCCACAGGGCCTCACTGTTTTGATGTTTGATCAAGCCGACGGCCTAGGGTTTCTAGGCATGTCTTAAGCTCAAGATCTTTGAGACGATCGTTATCAACTTTTTTAACAGCATGCATGACAGTTGTGTGGTTTTTTCCACCAAATTTATCACCGATGTCTGGAAATGAAGCTTCTGTGTACTGTCGACAAAGGTACATAGCAATCTGTCGTGGTAAACTTAGGCTGCGTTGTCTTTTTTTAGACTTGAGGTCTGAGACTTTTATTTTGAAGTGTTCAGCAACAAGCTTTTGTACTGTTTCAACCCCTAGTTCTTTTGGGGGCTCAGGTAAGACAGAACGGAAAATCTCTTGAGCGAGGCTTTTATTTAGAGGTCTTCCTTGTAGTGTGGCAAAAGCTGCGAGCCTATGAAGCGCTCCTTCAAGTTCTCGAATGTTTCTATTTGCATGGTTCGCTATATATTCGCCGACATCGTAGGAAAGCTGAACACCTAGGGAGTCCGCTTTATTCATAAGAATTGCAATACGGTGCTCGACATCAGGGGGTTGAATGTCAGCGATAAGGCCCCATTGGAATCTATTTCTTAGCCGTTCCTCAATATCTGGAATATCCTGGGGAAAGAGGTCTGATGTAATAATGATTTGTTTTTTAGCTTCGTACAGAGTGTTAAAAGTGTGAAAAAACTCTTCTTGTGTAGCAGCTTTGTTGCCAGAGATGAACTGAATATCATCGACCATAAAGACATCGCAATTTCTGTATTTTTGCCGAAAATCCCACATCTTGTTGTGACGGATGCAGTAAATCATTTCATTCATAAAGCGTTCACTGCTTATATAGGTCACGATCGCAGAAGGGTTGATTGCAAGAACTTGGTTGCCTACAGCGTGCAATAAATGAGTTTTACCTAGTCCTGTTGAACCATATAAAAACAGTGGGTTGTAGTTCTGACCTGGATTTTCTGCAACATTTAAACATGTCGCTAACGCAAATTGATTGCTAGGCCCTCGTACGAAATTCTGGAAAGTATAATTTGGATTTAACTTTGTTGTTGTTTCCGGCTTGCTAGAGAATGCAGAGGCGTCTTTTGGGGATCCGTTTTCACTTGCTTCTAAAGTAAGGTTGTCTTGCTCAGGGAGCTCTTGTGGGGCGAGAATAACTTCGATTGTTAGGTGTCCCCAGCCTTTCTCTTGAGCGCAGCACTTAATGATCTCGAGGTAGTGCTCATTGAGACCTTGCTGAAAAGTTGAATTTGGGGCTGTAAGCTCGAGCTTATTATCTTGAATTTGTGCTGAAATAGGCTCAATCCAAATGCTGTAAACTTCTTCAGGCAAAAGAGAGCGAATTTGTTGATTGATATCCGTCCATGCATCAGTGTCGTTCGACTGTGATGAACTTCCAGAAGTTTCTCTGAAATTCATGTCCATCATGGCTCACCCTAGGCTTGGATTATGGCTAAAAAACGGTAGAACCGCAGAACGAATGCACAAACTAGCATATAAGCCTTAAAAATAGCAAGTTTGAAAAAGTCATTGAATTGGTTGTTTTGAGCTGTGAATATAGAGCTTTATTTCTCTTGGTGGTTTTTTTGGATCCTTATTTAAAAGCGTTTGGACAAGTAGGAGCAAGTGTCGTTCATGGACTGACGTGTTTGCTGGGAAGTTATGCGTTGGGAGAGTGGCTAGAACAGAACTACTCCTCAGAGATACCTTGGATGGAAATATCTGTTTTTTCAGGTGTTTTTTTGAGTCTGCATGGTTTTGTTTGGATGGCCATAAAGCTTCAGAATGATGATAAGGATTAAAGTATGAATCGTGTTTCAAATCGACTGACTTTAAAGCAAAACATGCTTGTGTGGTTAGTGAGTTATGGTTTGAGTATTGTTTTGTTGAAAGTTTTTTTTGTTCAGCAATATGAAATCTTATTTGGAGTTTTGTTTTTTGGCTTGAGTGTACTTTTGATGCTTGCCGGCCTTTGGGGGGTTCTTCTGGCTAAGGGGGCGTCTGGAAAAGTTTTCGGCTGGGGATGCCTTTTGTTGAAACTCCCGGTGTGGTTATATGTTTTCTGGGTTGTGGATAAATTGGAAGATTTTTCTCCTGAATTTCTCGTAGTGGGCTGTTTATATGGATTAATATTAACAGGTGCTGTCTGGGGATGGGGTGGATATCCACAAAAAACAGCTTCGAAGGGGTTGTGCAAATAAGCCTGTTTGGGATAAACCGGAAGTATGTAAAAAAAGAGGTGCGGCTTTGTTTCTTTTTATATCTTTTCTGGTTTGTGTTCCTGAGTTGTTAATGGCGAGTGGTGGTGCTGTTAACTATTTTGCAACTATTGAGCATGCTATTGGTGGTGGAGAGCCTACAAGGTTAATGCTGAGCTCTTTGTTGACACTGTTGATTACTATTGTCTTAGGGAGCTGGTACTCTAAGGCTGCTAGGCAGGGAGAAGTGAAACCCTCAGGTTTTGTGAACTTGCGATTTTTCGTTGAGTCGGCACTTGATGTTGTTTTTCATATTGCGGAAAGCCAATGTGGTAAAGATTATAAAAAGTACCTGACGCCGCTCTCTGCTATTTTCTTTTTTGTTCTTATTACAAACTTAATGGGCCTTGTACCTGGGTTCCCTCCTGCGACAGAAAATTTCTCAGCGAATTTAGCTATCGGTCTTTTTGCATTTATTGTCTATAATGTCGCTGGGATAAAGGAACACGGGATTGGCTATGTGAAGCAATTTTGGGGACCAGTTATGGCTATTGGGCCACTGTTCTTGTGCCTTGAGATTATGAGTCATATGGGTAGACCTTTATCGTTGGGACTTCGCTTGACTGCGAATGTCTTCGGGGATCATTTGTTGGTTGGTGTTTTTAGTCAATTGGTTCCGGTGGGTGTGCCTGCTGTTCTAATGTTGTTTGGATTATTGGTAGCGTGTGTACAAAGCTTTATTTTTGCTTTAATGACAGCTATTTATATTAATTTAGCGATTTCGCACGATCATTGATGCGTTTTAATACGGAGTTTTTATGAAACATGTTTTGAATGGTTTTTTAGCATTGGCTGCATTTGCTGGAAGTTCTTATGCATTTGCCTCTGACGGTGGCAGTAGCTACTCAAGCGGTTTGATTGCTTTGGGTGCTGCATTGGCGATTGGTATGGGAGCAATGGGCGCCGCTGGTGGTCAAGGTCGAGCAGCTAGCTCGGCATTAGAAGGAATTGCCAGAAACCCTGGTGCACGAGGGGATATTTTTACCCCTTTTATGCTTGGTTTGGTTTTTATGGAGTTCCAAGCTCTTTTGAGTTTTGCTATTGCTTTTATGATCCAAAAAAACATCTGATTTCTATAAGTGATTGAAATGACTGGTGTTCCTTGAGGAACACTAGTCATTTATTTCAATTTAGTTTCCTTTTCCCTTCTCTAAGTCTTCCTCTGTTTTTCATCTTTTATTTAAAATTTATACTATTCGAATAATAATATTGTCGTTTGCATTGATATTTTTTCATGGCTTATCTTTATTTTTTGATTTTTATCAAAATAAAAAGATGTATTTTTAATATACATTGTAATTTTTTATAAAATCATTTTTTAAATATAAACCGACATTGATTACGTCTGCCGCTACTTTTTTTCTTTTCCATAGTTGACATAGTAGAAGTGCTGACTGAATAGACTTCAGAGTTTTTTGCTCATCTTAAATCGTTGCAGAAGGTTATGTGGGAGTCGATTTTATATTTTGATTAAGTAACATATTTACAGGCTATTAGAAGTTATATCAAAAAAGCAGCGGCAGACGTAATCAATGTCGGTATAAAATAAGAAAAAGTTTATATTTCTATAAATAATTAAATTAATATATGTATTTTATACAAAATTTTATAAAATATTATAAATAATATTTTAAGTAAGTTTATTTTTGAATAAATTAAGTTTTTAGAAACTTTTGAAAAAATTAGTTATTAAAAATATTATTTGAAGTACAGCGAAAGATTCTTGTCGTTTTTAAGAGATAGAAAAAATGTTTGCCCTAAAACGTTCTTTCCGTGGGTTTATGCTAAAATTTATCCTGCTATCTTTCTGTTTTCAAATTCATTGTTCCACTATATGATAGCGAAGAACAGAGTGTTCCTTGAGGAACATTAGTGATTATAGCGACTTAAAGTTTTGACACTTTCTTTTGAGTGTGTCTTAAGATTGGTTTATGGTTCTTTAAATCTTTTGCTGGAGTTTTAAAATGGATATAGAAGTTAAACCCTCTCATTATGAGCCATCTTCGAAATATCGCTTGCTTCCTATATCTCTTGTTGACCCAAACCCTAAGCAGCCAAGGCGGGTGTTTGATGATGGGGATTTAAAGGACCTTACTTCTTCGATATTGAATCACGGTGTTCTACAGCCTATTTTAGTCCGGCAGGCACCTAGTGGTGGGCGCTGGGAGTTAGTGGCTGGGGAGAGGCGTTTAAGAGCATCGAAAAAGGCAGGCTTAACATCAATACCAGCTCTTATTGAAAAGACTCATGATAAAGATTTGCTTGCTCTCGCTTTGATCGAAAATATTCAACGAGCAGACTTGAATCCTATCGAGGAAGCTGAAGCTATTGATGCTTTAATTCGTGAGCACCGTTTAACACAAGAAGAGTGCGCGGAGCGAGTGGGTAAAGACAGAACGACTGTGGCAAATCTTTTGAGGCTGCTTAACCTTCCTGATTCTGTGAAAGCCGATATTGAGTGTTCTAAGCTAACTGTGGCTCACGGAAAAGCTTTTTTACAGTTGAATAAGGAAGAACTGATTCTTCAGGTCCATAAAACAGTTGTTGCAAAAGGTTTGAATGTTAAACAAACGAACAAGCTATGCAAGGCATTTTTGAGACCAGGAGCTACAGCGTCTGAGCCGAGAGTTGATCATAATATTGATTATATTGCAGAGACTTTACGTACTATTTTACAGACAAAAGTTCGAGTCACAGGAAACGCTTCTAAAGGAAGAATAGAAGTGTCTTATTTTTCTCCTTCAGAATTAGAGCGTATTTTAGAAATATTAAAACCTCAGAACTCTCTTATTTAATGCCGATAACTGAAGTTGTTTTTAAGAACTTCAAATCTATAGAGTCATCTTAACGGGTGAATCTCCTTGAAAAAAAGACTGTTTGCAGTTGAGAAAACCTATTTTATCGGTTATCAAATGATGATAGTCCTTTTTTTCAGTCTGTGAGGAGATGGTGTGTCAGAACTAAACTTGATACCCGATTCATGCATCGTCGCTGTTCAGGCAGGGATTTTTGTAGCCAATGCATTTGTCGTCAAAAAACTTTTCTTAGATCCTTTTTTGGAAGTGAAAAGTAAAAGAGATGCACTGACAACAGATGCTAAGTTGTCTGCTAACTCTAGCCAAGAAGAGTCAGAGCATAAAGAATCTGAAATTGAAAAAGCACTTGCTGAGGCTCACTCACAAGCGCACAAACAGTATCAATTAGCAAAACAAGAAGCTGTTCATTCTCATCAAAAAATTGTTGAGGAAGCCAATGCAGAGAGCGCTAAAAAGCTTGCCGCGGTGCATAAAGAGATCCGAGAGTCTTATGAGCAAGAAAAACAGAAAATTGACTCTACAGTGTCTCAGTTGGTCGATGATATGTACCCCACGTTAATAGGGTAGGAGAGTACTATGCCGCATTCAGATCTTTTCACGAGCTTTATTTGGCCGTATGTTAATTTTTTCATCTTTATTGCAATATTATGCAAGTTTGGCCGTAAGCCTTTGGCTGATCTTGCGAATCAAAAAAAACAAGATTTTGATGTATTGGCAAACGCTGCTGAGAAAGCTCAAGCAGATGCTAAAAAAAGAGCTATGGACCTTGACGAGCGCTTAAGAGGGCTTCAGCAAGAAACAGACCATATTGCAAAAAAAGCAGAGCAGGAAGCCAAGAAACTTGTTGAAAAAACAATAGCTGATGCTCAAAAGGTTTCAAAACAGCTTTTGGATGAATCCCAAAGGCTTGGCGAACAAGAATTGAGAAGTGCACAACAGCAACTTCATCGAAAAATAGAAGAAGCCCTGACAAAGGCGTTTGAAAAAAAGATTCGAGAAAACTTTCAAGCTGATGATCATTCGAAATTTATTCATCATGGGTTGAACGTACTAGATCAAAAACCACAGCTTGAGCAGGGGGCTGGAGCATGAAAGCTGACTCTATAGCAAAGCGATATGCAAACGCTTTGATTTTAGAAATTGCTGGTGATCAAGAAAAAGCTCAGCTCTGGTGTGAGCAGCTTGAAAGTGTCTGTTTGGTATTTTCTATGAGAGATGCCGAGATGATTCTGAAAAATCCGACAGCAGAAAAAGAAACGAAAAAAGAGCTTCTTTTTAGTGTTCTTGACGAAGTTAAAGCAGAAACAGAGCTTAAAGGCTTGTGTTTAACTTTGTTAAACGCTGGTCGTGTAGCTTGGTTGCCAGGTGTTTTGACTGAGCTTCAAGAACATGTCAGATCCCTTAGAAATGAGCAACATGGTGTTGTAAAAACGGCTGTTGCGTTGTCAGAGGCTGAGGTCAATGAAATTGCAATGCGATTGAGTAAAAAACTGGGTTGCACAGCAATTTTAAAAAATGAAGTAGATCCTGAGTTATTAGCAGGATTTCAAATACGTCTTGGAATGCGTTTAGTTGATATGACTCTTCGTAAGAAACTCCAAACCCTGATGGGGTGCGGCTCAACAACAGAAGTAAGGGTGTGAGATGGTACAGGTTCGTGTAGAAGAAGTCTCACGGGTCATCCGTGAAAAAATCCACAACTTCGGTGACTCTGCGCAGATGGAAGAGATTGGCTCTGTGTTGAGTGTCGGTGATGGTATTGCTCGAGTTTATGGTCTTGACCAGGTCATGAGTGGAGAACTTTTAGAATTTGAAGATAAAACAATCGGAATTGCTTTAAATTTAGAAAATGATAATGTTGGTGTTGTATTAATGGGTAATGGACGCCAGATCTTAGAAGGTAGTACAGTAAAATCAACAGGACGAATTGCTCAAATTCCTACTGGTGAAGCATTTTTAGGACGAGTTGTAAACGCCTTAGGTACTCCAATTGATGGTAAAGGTGACGTTGAAGCTAGCGATAATCAACTTTTAGAAGCAATGGCACCTGGAATTATTAGCCGTAAATCAGTTTGTGAACCTTTACAAACAGGTATTACATCAATTGATGCTATGATTCCAATTGGTCGTGGGCAACGAGAATTAATTATTGGTGATCGTCAAACGGGTAAAACATCGATTGCTGTTGATACGATTATTAATCAAAAGACAGAAGATGTCGTTTGTGTGTATGTTGGAGTAGGGCAAAAAGCATCAACGATTGCACAAGTTGTAAATGTTTTAGAAGAGAAAGGTGCAATGTCATATACAATCATTGTAGCAGCAAGTGCAAATGATCCAGCAACTTTACAATACATTGCTCCTTACGCAGGTGCTGCTTTTGCCGAATATTTCATGTATAAAGGTAAAGCTACGTTAGTGATTTATGATGATCTGACAAAACAAGCTATGGCCTATCGTCAAATGTCGTTATTATTACGCCGTCCTCCAGGACGAGAAGCATATCCAGGTGATGTATTTTATTTACATTCACGATTATTAGAACGTGCAGCAAAATTAAGTGATGCATTAGGAGGTGGTAGTATGACTGCTTTACCGGTTATTGAAACACAAGCTAGTGATGTATCAGCTTATATTCCTACAAACGTTATTTCAATTACTGATGGACAAATTTTTTTATCAAATGATTTGTTTAATTCAGGAATTCGTCCGGCTATTAATGTTGGTATTTCGGTATCACGTGTGGGATCTGCAGCTCAAACAAAAGCAATGAAAAAAGTTGCAGGTAAATTAAAATTAGAATTGGCCCAATTTGCTGAGCTAGAAGCTTTTTCTCAATTTGCTTCTGATTTAGATGAGGCGACACAAAAACAGTTGGCTCGTGGAACACGATTACGTGAATTATTAAAACAACCACAAAGCTCACCTTTATCAGTAGCACAACAGGTTGCATTAATCTATACAGGAATTAATGGTTTCTTAGATGATTTAGAAGTGGCTGATGTTAAAAAATATTGTAAAAGTTTATTATCATATTTAGAAACATCAAATAATTCATATATTAACCTTGTTACTTCAACAAACCAATTTACAGACGAAGCGGAAACTGCTTTAAAAGATGCTATTGCCGAATCGAAAAACATCTTTGTTAAGTAAAAATTATAAATAATCGTCATTTATTTTTATCACTAATTTTAGTGATAAAAATTTATATAATATTATTATTGACCTTTTTTACAATACTTTTTTGACACTATATAACTAACCATTTAAATGTTAAATCTTCTTTTCTATAATATTAAATGAAGTTTTAAATTCGTACAATTTCCCGAAGTGTATTATAATATATTTTCTTGTTTAATTTAATTTATTAAAAAAATGTCTAAAAAGCGTAAAAGAAAATTTTTATTAGGTTTTGTATTAGCTTTGTGTGTTAGATCTTCACGAGTGAATGTAGGCTTATTTGCAGAAGAGTTTATGTTACCTGTATTGCCTAAATCCCGCCTCAATGTCCAAATCATGACCCTTCTATAGTCCGAACTTCATCAGAAACTACTAATGTTCATGGTAAGGGTGGTTCATATTATGATTCGGGCGTGAATTGTATATTCAAAGAAAAGCAACTTCAAAAGAAATTCAAGCATGCTAAGAATTTTAGGATTTTCGGTAATTATAATCCCGCAAAAAAGGATCTATTTCAGAGAAAGTTGATAGAGCACATTAGATCCACTCATGCTCGTTTAAGTACGTACCGAGGAAACAAAGTATATCATTATTTTAATCCAGATACAAAATTAAATGTAATGATTAATCTAAAAACTAATAAGTTTATATCTGGTTGGTTGCTAGAAGGTGAACAACTAGATAATATGATCCGAGGAGGTAGCTTATAATGAAAGAAATAAATGAATTAGGACTGAAGTGTAATACATTATTATCAGATTATCACCATTGGCAAAATCTAAGTGATTATACTAAGTTATTGGAAAAATTTTTAAACAAACAAATAAGTAGTACGGAATTTGAAACAAGACTTTATGAGGTAAGAGACTTAAATTGCCAAAAAGAAGCTAAATGGGAAGATATACTTTATATCATAGATAATTTAAAACTAAAACAATTCCAAGGTCTTTCAATTATAATTAATAAATTATTTACCGATCTAGATGTATTTGAGGCAGACACATTATTGAGAGAGAATTATGAAATAGATGAACAAGAATTAAGATACTTTGCAGAAGAAACATTATCAAAATTGAAAACTTATTATTAGTAAATCTTCAAATTAATTTACATATTTTACATAATTTTGAAAATATGTAAGTTGCATATAACAGATTAGATGAACACATTTCAAAATTATCTAAGGATAGACGGCTACGTCTTTATATAAATTCAAATTTTTCTATTGAATTTCTGAATTGTAAGCTGGGGAATGGAAACTATAGTTTGAAACCTCAAATTATTAAAGGATTTTTGAATAAACATTATGTGTAGGTTCTCTACAAACTGGATTAATTGCTTTTTTTGATAATAATTTACGGTTGAGTAAAGGTTTTGAAACTTTAAAAATTCACCAAGGTTAAAAGTAACATATCGATACTCAATTTCACTTAAGAATTGCATTTCATAATCTATATTTTTAATATAGATTAAAAAGTTTAAAAACGTAATTAAGTCTTTTGTCTCTTTAGCAGTTTTGCTTTTTGTTTTTTTGAACTAGACAAATCATCAAATGGTACAAAAAATTTCTCAATATTAAGTTTTATATTTTTAATTGTTAATCCTTTTATTAAATAATAAAAGGATTAACAATTAAAAATATAAACCCAACATATCGGGGAAAAAACGATTAAGTTCGATAATGAAACCAGCTGTAAAGGTCATCCAAATTGTTAAAAGAACTGGAGCTGTTGATAAATATTTTTGAAAATCTTCCATAAAAAAAGGGTAACTTTAAAATAAATAGTTTAGTTTTAGTATAATAATTCGCTAACGTGGAGAAATTGTTATTTGATTTTTCTGTGCTATTAGTTCCCCACTAATTAATTCTTGCCAAGCTGAAATAGGCCAAATATAACCAGTAACCATAATTTTTAGAGCTAAAGGTACATTAATAATAATCTCGCTCTCAGCGGGATTTTTTATTGTACTTACTGCACGTAAATATTTACGACCAACATATCCAATCCAACCAGAAATATAAATAAATCCAAAACCTGGAAGAATAAATTCAGCAGCATGGTTCCATCGGCCATCGGCGATTAAATGTGGTAAACCATCTGTACCACATAATAAATTCGAACGACTATATTTTTCAAATCTAGCGTTTGTTCTGTCAATTTGTTGTTGTAATGCTAAAGCGGGAGGAGAATCTGCTTGATATGTTGCCATTCGTTGTTCTAATTTTTTAACACTCGTTTTTTGTCTCTTTGCAAATGCTGGGGAGTCACCACAGTTAGTTAAACCTCCTATTTCAGCCTGAGCTTGATCTGGGTTAAAAATTATTAATAAACTACAAATAATCGCAATTAAATTAAAATGTTTCATTTTTGAATTGAAATTTGAAATTGAAAATTTGGTAAAAAATTTTTAAATATTAAATCTACTAGTATATATGATAGTATATTTTCATTAAAAAAAATTTTAATTTTAGAAACTTAACTAATAAAGAGAAGTTGATATTATCTAAATTTTAAAAACTTTTATTTAAAAAAGTTATTTAAAATTTAGATAATTTTCGCTTATTCAAAATCTTTACGATTTGGATTTCTTGATGGATCACCAGAAAGAAGTCCAAAAATAAATAAAGAAACGAAAAAGATAACTGCTGTGTAAACAAAAATTTTTAAAGTTAACATTTAATTTTTCTTAAAAATTACTTTTAATAATATTAATTATACTAAAATAATAAGAATATAAATTATTTAATTAAATAAAATTTACTAACATAATTATTTTCTTGATGTTTGATCTAAGGTTAAAAATAATGGATAAATTTTTAAACCGGTTATAATCATTTCATTTAATTTTGAATTTGTTTTTTTTATTGACGTATATCCTTCTACTAAAATATAATCATTTAGTTGATAAATATGTTTTATTTCATCTCCTAACTTTCCCCAAAAGACTAGCAGAATAAGGCTATTTTGACGAAGTTGAGCAATTTCAACCCAAACTCTCGTCATCAAAAATTTTTTTTTAACCAACTTCTGAACTGGATTGTCTAAAATTTTAACTGTTCCTGAAAAATAGTTTGTATCACCCATAATTATATTAATGAAATTTATGTGGTATTTAAATAATTAAGTTTTTTTGCTTTTGCACATCTTCAAAATTAATATCGCGAAGACGCTTTAATAAACGAACAAAATATTCTAAAAAGTAATCATCTAATTGAATTAATTCTTCTGATTCAATTTTAAATGTTTTGTACAAGTAAAAAGTGGACTTTGAAAAATTATTTTCAGTATTTAAAATTTCAACAAAAGCTAAACGATCACTTATATTCTGACCCCATTCAAAAAAACCAAAAAAATTACTAATCAATTTCAATAAAATTAATGGAACTTTTTGAACTTTTGCCGTTTGACCGGCTAATTGTTCACATAGACCAACAATTTCTGATGAAACCCAACCTTTTAAACCACTTAAGAAAAACGTTTGATTCATTGTTTTAGGAATTTGAAGAGTGCGTAAACAAAATTTTGCAATATCTTGAGTATCCATATACGAAATAGAAGTATTTTCATTAGTAACCCAAATCGGTAAATTTTCCAATATAGGTATTGCATATTGATCAATTAATCCTTGATAAAATCCAGTTAATCTAAAAATAGTATATGGAATTTCTGATTGTTGCAATTTTTGTTCTATTCTATATTTTAAGCGCATTAATGGAATATTTTCAAATTGTTCGATATTTTGTGCAGAAAAAAAAATAAAATGTTTAATGTTAGCTACTTTTGCAGCTTCAATAAGGTAAAATTTCCCATACCAATCAACATTTTTTAATGAATCGAATTCATCAGGTCGGCTTGTTGAAGCATCAATAATTGCTGTAATACCAAGTAGACAAGGTGGTAGTGTTTCTGGACGTGTTAAATCACCATAAACTAATTCAACTCCCCACTCTTTTAAAAAACTTGCTTTTCTAAAATTACGAACTAGACAGCGTACTTTATAACCTTTAGTTAAAGCTTGTAAAACAATTTGACGACCTAATGTACCCGTTCCACCAATAATAAGTAAACTCATAATTTTATTTAATTAAAAACAGTACTTTGTAAAATATCTTGAGCTTCGAGGTTAACTAATTCTTTTTTAGTTAATACTTGCCCACGACTATCAAAAATTCGATTGGCTTGACGCATGCGGGCTCGATCTAAAGCATTTTTAAGACTTCGAGCGTTTGCAAATAATGGTTTTTCTTTACGTAATTCAATATATTGACTTAAAGCAATCTCAGCATCCGGAGTTAATTGATATTGTTGTTCATCTAACATAATTTTAGAAATTTTTAACAATTCATCAACAGTATAATCAGGAAAATCAATATGATTTGCAATTCTAGAGGATAAACCTGGATTTGATTCAAAAAATTTATCCATAGGTTCTTTATAACCAGCTAAAACTACAACAAGTTCATCACGTTGATTTTCCATTACTTGAAGTAAAATTTCAATCGCTTCTTGGCCATAATCACGCTCATTATCAGGTTTATATAAATAATATGCTTCATCAATAAATAATACTCCGCCCATAGCTTTTTTAAGAACTTCTTTTGTTTTTGGGGCAGTATGACCAATATATTGGCCCACTAAATCATCACGAGTAACAGTTAATAAATGACCTTTTTTAATATAACCAAGTTGATATAAAATATCGGCCATTTTTAAACCAACAGTTGTTTTTCCTGTTCCTGGACTTCCAGTAAATGACATGTGTAAACCTGGATTTGCAGAAGAAATTCCTAAATTTTTACGTAATTTATCAATTAATAATAAAGCTGCAATTTCACGAATCCGAGCTTTTACAGGTGCCAAACCAACCAATTCTTCATCTAATAAATTTAAAATTTTTGCAATTTCTGTTTTAGCATACTCTTCTTGTAAATTTATTGGTATCATATATATACTATAATTATAATTTTGTAATTTTATATATCAAACTACATTAGTAGTTTGATAATTCTATGTTAATAAGCAACTAAATTGTTGTAAAGGTGGGGATACTTGAAAGACAAATAAAAGCAAAACTAGCACTGCTGCATGCCCCAACAAAAAAACCACCTTTAAATTGGTCCCAAGATTTTTTTGTTTGTAAATCATTATCTACAACTTCGGATTTTCCTTCACCAAAAGCTGCAATACCGTAAATTGTTAAACCCAATGTTAAAATAATGATTAACCCAATTGTTGAAAGGAAACCGGCTAGTAGTCCAATTTCAGAGTCACGTAATGGACCTAATTTTACAAATGGACCAATTAAAAAATAGCCATGCGCTAAACCAATTTCTAATCCTCGTAATAATGGAGTTAAGCCAAATCGATAAGCGGGTAAATTTTGTAAAATTGCTTTTGTAACTGCTGATGATGTAATTGGAGTTGCTAAATGACCCACAAATGGATCATCATTATAAGGTTTAATAAAATTAGCCATAAAGTTAATTTAAAAATGAGTTAAATTAATAAGAAAATTTTTACTTAAGTTAAAGACAAGGAAAGTTAAAATTCGTGAAAATTTTTACCAACCAAAAATTTTATATAGATTACTATATAATATATATTAATATATAGGAAAATTTTTATAAACTTCATTTTAATAACATAAGAAAAATTTTATGACAGTAGCTATTGATTATTTTTTATTAATAGGGTTTTGTTTTGCACTTACATCAGGACTATTTTTAGGGTTAAAATCAATTAAATTAATTTAATATTTATAAAACTATATTATATGCAAAATGGAATTCGTCAAGATCGAATTGTTGGTTCACGACGTTTTAGTAATTATTTCTGGGTAATTTCTTTGTTTTTTGGAGGTGTCGGGTTTTTATTAGCAGGATTATCAAGTTATTTTAAAATCAATTTTCTTCCCTTTACAAACCCGACAGAATTAATGTTTATTCCTCAAGGTTTAGTAATGATATTTTATGGAACACTAAGTCTTGGTATTAGTTTTTATATTTTTCTTACAGTAATTTTAGATATTGGAAGTGGGTATAATGAATATAACAAAATTGAAAATCTTGTCAAAATTGTTCGAAAAGGGTTTCCCGGAAAAAATCGTGAGATTTTATTAACATACTCATTAACGAATATTCGTTCAATTGGGATAAAAATAACTGAAGGGTTAAACCCTACGCGTAGTATTTATTTATGCTTAAAAGATGAACGAAAAATACCGTTGACCCCTGTTCAAGAACCAACTTCAATTTCAAAATTAGAACAACAAGCAGCGAGTCTAGCAAAATTTCTTGATTTAAAATTAGAAAATTTATAATATTTTATTGCTTTTTATACCTGTATAATCTTATAATGGAATTATGCGGGCATAGTTTAGTGGTAAAACCTTAGCCTTCCAAGCTGATGATGGGGGTTCGATTCCCCCTGCCCGCTTCTAGGAATTTATTCTAATTTGATAAAACATGACTGAGCAACAATCTTTTTTTATAGAGGAATATATAAAATATGTCTGGTGGATCTACCGGCGAACGTCCGTTTTCAGATATTATTACAAGTGTACGTTATTGGATTATTCATAGTATTACAATTCCATCACTTTTTGTAGCAGGATGGTTATTTGTTAGTACAGGACTAGCATATGATGTTTTTGGAACTCCGCGTCCAAATGAATACTTTACACAAGATCGTCAACAAATTCCATTAGTAAATGACCGATTCAGTGCAAAACAAGAATTAGAAGATTTAACTAAAGGTTTATAATTTTAAAGAAAAAATCATGGCAAAAAATATTAATCAACCTGTAGCTTATCCAATTTTTACTTTCCGTTGGTTAGCGGTTCATGGACTAGCAGTTCCAACAGTATTCTTTTTAGGTGGAATTACAGCAATGCAATTCATTCAACGATAAATTAACATATACTATAGATACGAGGTAATCTTTTATGACAGGTCCAAATCCAAATAAACAAGCAGTTGAATTAAATCGAACGTCTCTTTATTGGGGACTTTTATTAATTTTCGTTTTAGCAGTATTGTTTTCAAGTTATTTCTTTAATTAATAT
>JBGCDR010000285.1:0-7672 GCA_045105515.1 Oligoflexales bacterium | reverse complement strand
AAATGGCAAGTAAAGTTAGGTCAACTCAAGGATTATCTTTGCACATCTTCGGTAGACTAGCTGCTGGAATGCTGATGAGAATTTTACCAAGTGCCTAAATCGGCCTATACCAGGAGTTTCAACTGTTGATTGGCATTTAAGGAAATGTATGGTAAAGTTTTGAGCTACCCTTATAAAGAAAAACTGGAAGAAGCCGGAGAAGTAGTAAAAGATTATCCTTATGGAGAAAAGTCTAAAGAAGCATATTTGTTTGCGAAATACTTTGCTAATGCTTTAGCTAAGAAGTTACAGGATCAGTTGCCAAATTAAAAAACCAATATTATTGAATGAGCTCTTAATTTTTACGAAGAAGATTGGAGAGATCTTCTTTCATTCAAGGCAAAGATCATCTCAGAAAAACCAGCCAACTTTACTCACCCAAAGTAATGCGTAAAATCAAGGTATTATCTAGGTTTTAAGTTTTTATGACTTTTTGATAGACAAGTTGTCGATTTGACCCTTTCTACGTTTTGAAAAGAAAGGATCAAAAAAGAATGAAGCCCAAAAAGCATATCATCGGATCATATTTACGCGGGCGGCAGGAGAATAAGATGGCGAAGAAGTTGATCCTTGGACTGAGCTTGTTATCAGGTATAAGTTTTTCTGGTGAAGATTTAAGCTCAAAGGAAAAAAAGAAGATTGCAGTATGTCTGTTAAAAAGTGACATTATCAGAGAGCATCTCATTAAAGAATGCGGAAACCTACATGAGGACCGTCGATGCCATGAAATTATTGAGAAAATTTGGCAAGATGAGTTTGAATCTTGCATTTGGAATAGTAAATCCAACAAGCCAAATACGCAAAGAAAGTAATCGTAAGTTTAAAGTAAGTTTCTTAGATAATTGATTTTTTTATAAAAAAACTCACTTAAACCAACAAAGGTCTCATGGTGCAGTGCATCTTGACAAATCCTTAGAAAAAAATAGAGTCCGTCAAAATAGGTTAGGCCATGGTACTACTCAAAATCTAATCTACCATGGTACTACTCAAAATCTAATCTAAATAATACTCCAAGCCCAAGTCTTTATAATGCTGATATAAGGTTTAACATGAAAAGTCTTCAGTATAAGATCAATTTAAAAAGCTTCAGAACTACGTTTCTATTATTAACACTTATATTGCTACAGTTTAGCCCAGGAATATTTGCAAGTGAAAAAAGCGAAGGTAAACAAAAAGAATTTATAAAAAACTTCCCTCTTTTTCAAGATAATGGTGAACAAGATTTAATAATTAGTGTTTTTAGTTTTCTTGGATTGCACGATTTAGTATCAATTTCAGCATATCGGAACTACAGAGAAATTATTAAAAGTAAAGGTTTCTTAACAGCATCAAATCTTAAAATTTCTTTGCCCAACGACACTTATAAAGCTTTTTATAGTTTGACTGATGAAGATATTGAAAATAGTGTCATTCACTATGAAAATCCAGCAAAAAAAATAGCCCAACTTTTTTTAGAGCTAAGAATTGCAGAAATCTTAAACGAAGCAAGAAAAAATATCGGACAGACTATAGTTATCGGTGGCCTCATAACTGAGCCCTATGAACATTCCCGGGTACCCACCCTAGCCGATATTCCTTTTATGTCTATTTTTCGCCAGCAACCACTTCCCTCTGCTCTTAATAGAATTTTCCTTGCAGAATTGGGAAATCATGAAATCCGACCTATTCACAGAACTCACATCAATTTAGAAGATGAAATAGTCATTTCAGAGATTATTCCTCCTTATTTGAAAACGGTTACAGATAAGTTTAAGGAAAAGTTAAGGAATCTTTTTAAAGAAGATGTTAAAAGTGATGGCACCCCATCTGATGCAGATCTCGAAGAATTTGAAAATTTTGCACATAATAAAGTTGCAGAAAGACTGAAATTTTATTCAGTAATAGCAGGTAATAAACTAAAACAAAAGTCATATTATAGGGAAGCAGCAATTCTAGCAATTGGACTTGAGCTTAGAAATTCTCCAGTCTATACCAGTTATATTGAAAAAAAATCCTTATTCTATGAAAATATTTCAAACTTAGACAAGTGTTTTATTGAATTAGAAAATATTAAGGAAACAAGTATTCCAAGTTTTGAATCGAAGAAGCAATCCACACTAATGTTAAAAAAGATTATTGATAAAATTCTGATACCAAACTAGCTCAATATTTGATAAACTTCGTAGCTTGACTTAGTATCGAAAAAAAAAAGAAAAAAAACATTAAAAACCTAGTCTGCCGTCAGCTTGAAAATTAGCCTTCTGTATAATACCCACATTTACCAAAGTACTGATATCCAAGACATTGGCCAGATAACCAATATTATATTCTTTATTTTTAGATATATACAATATTTTATGGCATAAAAACAACAAAATACTTGCCAAGAATTTCCGTTGCGATAGATTACTTGATACCAAAAATGGAGGGCGTATGAAAACTAGTTTTCTTGTAGTTGTGTTTATAGCTGGCTTACTAACAAGGTCCATTTCCTTTGCAGAATGGAATTTTAGCGAAGCGCCTCCTAAAAGTTTCAACCGCTCACTAATGAATCAATTTTATAAAGAGAGCGAAGAGATTTTTTTAGCTAGCCATCATGAAAATAAGTCACAATTATTGGATGAATTTGAATTCGATTTTTTAAATAGGCACCTTCCCCAGACCAGTCACTCGCAATATAAGCCTTATCATAAACTTGCTCACTACATGTTTGAATTAGTCATATGGGATCAATTAAAATCTCAAATAAAGGATTTAGTCTGGCAACAGGTAAAAGGCTCTTTAAAAAAATATAGTTCTCAGCAAAAAAACGAAGTAATTAAAGTGATTAGCAATAGAACAGCAAAAGATATTGGCCTCGATGTCTTAGCTGAAATTAAAAGTCAGATTGACTTGCCCATTTGGACTTACTCCAAGCTTAAGGTATTAGAACTCTTCTGGGACGAGCACTTTAGAAATACGAGCAATCATATTTATCAAGTTTTTTCAAAAGTCAATTTCACTAAAGCTTTTCATAATGGTTCATTAGACTCAACCATAGACAACTGCATCCACTTTGCGTTCATTCAGTTTCAAATGACGGCCATCGTTAATGTAGATTCCCAAGAACACTATATAATGGAAGATATCTTGGCAGCTTTCTTCAGAGAACAGTTGCATAAAACTGATGAAAGCATTAACGAAGTCTTAAAGGATGTAGTCTTTCCAAGAATTCCTAGCAATGCAGTAAGGCATCAGATAGAGTTACTATGCAGTTAGCTTAGATCTTTTGGTGATGATATATTATTAGAAGCTAGGAAACAAGCTTGGTAGTAAACTCCGATTGGTCAATTTCAGCGAAGTACCTTTTTGGTAATTGAACCTCAATTTCAAACTTAACTTTACCGTTGCTGGTCTTTTCTAGTAGATTTAGCTTAATATTACCTTCATGGTTCTTTACAAAAGAAGATATAGCATCCATTCCAACGCCACGTCCGGAGATACTACTCACTTTTTCGGCTGTGGATACAGCCGGTATAAAGACCAAATTTGCAGTTTCAGAGTCACTTAGATGTTTACCTTTCTCGATAACACCTCGTTCATGGGCCTTTTCTTTAAGTCGATTCAAGTGCAAACCTCCACCATCATCAGAAAAGATCATCGTTACATATTCATCAGTACTTTTCAGTTTTAATTCTATAAGCCCATTTGGATTTTTGCCCAGAGACTTTCGTTCATCCTCAGGCTCAATTCCATGATCCAGAGAGTTGCGAAATATGTGCATACATAGATCATTTAATAAATCGGAAATCGTGACTTTTGGAAGAAAAAAACTTTCGTCAATTCTTATATCAGGAACAGGCTTACCTAGCTCTTTAGCCAGCGATGGTAATGACCCAACAACACTTGAAATCATATCAGATAAAGTCAAAGTCCCAATCCGCAGCAAGTGTTGGCGAACTAATTTAGAATTGTTACGAAGAGCGTCTACACTGCTTGTACTGATATTATTCAGTAGCGAAAGAGCTTCTGATACCACATCCAACTGAACCATAACAAAATTTTTATCGTTCAACTCACTGTTAACTTTGCGCCCGAGATCTTCATCATTTATCTTTTCATAGCGTTTTAATAGTTGATCTAATTCATTGAATTCATTAGATAATTCTTGCTTTGGCAAAGACTCTGGTGGGTCCTTGCGCAACTTATCTAATGTAACTTCGATCTCATGAGCCCGATCTGAAATAACGCTAAAATTATATATCCGAGAATTTCCTTTGATAGTGTGCATATTGCGGAATAGTTCATCCAAGGTCTCGCGAGATCCATCATCATTCAGTTTTGTTTTCGACAATTCGACTAATTTATAAGAAGCAGATATGAACTGCTTGAACTTTGTAGGAGTAACTGCGATTATCTGACCGATAATTTCTAAATCACGTCTTCGATTCATAGCTTGCAGCTGTAATTTTTTGAGTTCAGTCACATCTCTTATGGTAACCATCATTTTTGTGACTATTGAATCATCAACTATTGGATTCCAGTCAACTTCTAAGTTTTTAATCTTTCCGTTTACATTCTCTTCTAGTTCTGTAATCAAATTATCAGCATTAAGTTCATATGAGATACTTGTTTCTCCTAGACAACTAAATAGAGTCGCTAATACAGAATCCTTCGCGTCTGTCGTTAAATTACTGTTTTTTAGTAGAAAATCTTCTAACCCTTTTCCAGCAACTTCGGTAGTTTCCATAATTTCACATAGATGATCAGAAAATTCTTTATCGATACTATTACCCGGCAAAAGAATAAAAACCCCCTGCTGAAGGTTACTAAGCATAATACGAATATTTTGACTTTTCTCATTTACTTCCCTGGTACGCTTTTGAACTCTGAGTTCGAGATTGCGATTCTGATCTTCAATAGTATCAAATGCGACTCTCAAATCACTTGCCATTTTGTTAACTGAAATTCCTAAAGTACCAATTTCATCGTGAGTCTTTATAGTTGCCTGATGATTAAGATCTCCAGCAGCTAATTTTTTTACCGAATCTCTTAACAAGACGAGTGGATTTGTCACAGTTTTTGTTAAAAACAAGCTGATAAAGAAAACACCAAGACTACAAGTAATCGAAATGATAGCTACAAGTTGTAGAACGATATAGATGATTTCACTTGTTAGCTCTGAACGTGGCACCGAAGTAACTAAAAATCCTATTCTTTTACCTGATATTTCAATATGTGAACTCTGACTAATATAGCTATCTTCATTGGATTGTAGGGAAAATTGTGATCCCATTGTAAGGTCTTTTAGAGTAGGATTAGAGCTTAGATTACCTAGCAAATGCACACCTGCATTTGAAAATATATCAATATGAACTCCGGCTTGTTTTTCTAAAGACTCAAGAAAAGCCGGTTTGAGTTCAGCAAATGTGCGAATGACTCCATATTCCATCCCCAAAATAGCAAAACCACTACTTTCTCCTGCGCCATCCTCTTCACCAGTGTTTCCGGCTTGTTTTTTACCGATCACATTGTTAATCAAGCTATATTGAATATCAAAAAACAAACCTTTATCTGTCGAGAAGAATTCAGCAGATGAATGATCATCTCTGAGTGAATCAGGGAATTTATACTCTGCAGTCTTCTCTGCTTCCTTATTCCTACTAATAAAACCAAATTGGTCACGAATGAGCTGTATTTGCTTCTTTCCATTTTCTCCATTCTTAGTAGAGAAGCTAAGAACTTTATTTGCAGCAACGTCCGCGAGGGAATAGAGCTGAAAGTCATCTCTACCTAGGGACTTTAAATGGATTGTGGATTGACCTAGATTATACTCATTCGAGAATTCAAACAACTTATAAAATAAGTTGTAGAAGTTTTTTCTCCTTGGTTTTGGAGCCCCAAGACCAGTTATAGTATCCCGAGAAATGTCTGCATTATTGTTGAGAGCACTAAGCCCTGTTTTGATATCAGAAAGAAATTGGCTAATGGAAAGTGTTGTAAGGCTAGTAGAAAGATCAAACTGTTTTTGAGTTGCCTTTTCAAATCGGGTTTTTCCTGACCATGCTGTACCAATAGTCATGAAAATAGCAGCTACTGCAATAATTAGAGATACAATGAGCAGCATCTTTTTTCTGATAGAAATAAACTTTTTAGTCATTTTCACCCCAAATATGGCAACGACGATCATCTAAACTGGGTTCACAAACTAAACTATGCCACAAAAGTAACACTTCATTAGCTTTATCAGATCTCAACTTCACGTGATTCATCGTTAACAACAACCCACAGGCTAAGCGATCAAAATAAATGCAATAAAATTTATTTTTTTCTTTCCGGTGCTCATGTCTAAAGAAAAATCACTTTGGCTCGTTTTACATATCGTCAAAGAGCAATGGGGACTTTAATTATTGAAAATGGTCTCAAAAAAAATATACTATTCGACATTTTCAATTCTTCTAATAAGAACAGAAATGCATCAAACATATGAATTTTAGAAAGCACCAGTTAGGAGCATGGTTTTCATTCCAAAAAAACTGTAACTAAGTACTTAAATACTAAGCTTATTGAGTGACTTTATAGTTGAAACATCATTGAAGAAAAGGTCACTACTTGTTCAGATTATTAACACCTGCATTTGTATTAAAATTCGGTGATAATAGATTTTTATGCATCTAAAACCTAGCCTTCCAGATAAACTTAAATCCATATTGATTTACCCAGCTAAATATAATACCAGTCAATTGCCTCTTAATAATGGAGTATATATAATGAAGTCTAAGTTATTTTTTTCTTTCGCAATAATTTCATTGACCACTAACCCTAGCAATATTGCTGCAATGAGCTTATCTGCCCCTTTAAAAGCATATTTCATAGCTTTCTCTTTGCTCAATAATAGCCTCCCCACAGACTCGTATTCATTAAGGAGATTAAGTAGCAGCAGCAGTAGTAGTAGTAGCAGTAGTAGCAGCAGTAGCAGTAGTAGTAGCAGTAGTAGCAGTAGTAGCAGTAGTAGCAGTAGTAGTAGCAGTAGTAGTAGCAGTAGCAGTAGCAGTAGCAGCAAAAGTAAACGAAGTAGCCCTAGTTTTCAGCCAAGTTACGTTCCCAGCCCAGAACCTAGCTGTTTGACTCATACTGAACCAAGCTCTCATCCAAGTTCAACACCAAGTCAACTACCAAGCTTTTCACCTAGCACAGAGCCTAGCTATTTACCTACAGTAAGCTACGTTCCTAGTGAAGAGCCTAGTACATTTCCCAGCTCGTGGCCCAGCTATTTTCCTAGCGAAGCTCCTAGTTCCCTACACAGTTATTTCCCGAGTAACAACCCAAGCTCTCTACCTAGCTCGGAGCCTAGTGCTGCACCTAGTATAAGCTCTGCTCCCAGCTCTGGGCCTAGCTCTATGACCAGTTCTTCACCTAGCTCTATACCCAGCAATGAACCTAGTATGCAACCTAGCATAAGCCATTCACCGAGTACTGAACCTAGTCCTATGCCTAGTTCTTCACCTAGCTCTGAACCTAGTTCTCAACCTAGTTCTTCACCTAGTATAAGTGCTGCACCAAGCGCAAACCCAAGTTCTCTACCTAGCTCTCAACCTAGTTCTTCACCCAGTATAAGTGCTGCACCAAGCGCAAACCCAAGTTCTCTACCTAGCTCTCAACCTAGTTCTTCACC
>JBGCDR010000284.1:0-11558 GCA_045105515.1 Oligoflexales bacterium | reverse complement strand
CAAAGCTAATGATGCTAATGGCTGCTAATGAATGTCGAGGGTTTGCGCAAAGGTAGCTAGCGATTCTATTCGTTGCACTAGGTTGCGTAATGGTTGCATTACCTTGTTGCAGAGCTTGCACTACTTTTGTAGATGGTTGCGGTGCATTCATTTCCGGCTCCTTGTGTTGTGCAACAGATTCCTTATTAATTGCAGAATGTTGTGATGGTGTTGCAGACGATTGCACTACAGTTGCAGTTGCACTTTTGGGTTGCACTACAGTTGCAAGTCTAGGTTGTAGCGCTACTTCAGGTTGCAACTCAAAGATTTTAGCTTCGGTGCCTTCCTCTTTTTCCTTTTTCTTGCGCCTATATTCTCGCCACCAAGCAGCATCACGCTTAGCTCCAGCCATTTGATTTCTCCTTTTTATATGAGCAGCATTTCTCAGCCATGTTTGGGTCAACGTAACTATGTTTCTTAGAAAGGCAGTAATGGAGGTAGACTTGAACCCCTGCTCTCTTAACCCATCTGCCATTTGGGTCTAGGGTAGGTTCACCATCAGACTTGAAAAGAGGTCTCATGTCAGCTCCTTTGTACTGCAGTGGATTTCATAGAAGTTCTGAAAGTCTTGGAAGTCGTTTAGATATGCACGTCCATTAGTGAGATAAATGTCTAAACAATCTTGGCCCATTTTTTGGAAGTGAGCTTGAATAGCTAAGTCATACTCTTCGATCGATTTAGGCTTGTGAACAGGCCTAGGTTTAGGCTTAGGATCATCTGTTTTTGGTTTATTTTGAGGCTTAGGGTGCATCTTTGTTTGCGTTCTATGATTATCTCGTCCTTCTAGGTTTTGAGGTTTGCCTGATTTTTCATGAAACGAAATTAATGACATGACCCCTTTGGGGCTAATACCAAGTATTTTTGCAATTCGCTTGATGTCATATTCATGATAAGTTTGGCCCTTCTTTTTGATACGATCCATCACAAATGCTGCAGAGTTTTCTAGGCTTTTTTCAAGTTCTTCGAAGAACAGCAACCTTGCTAGGGAATGTGGTTTTAGGCATGGTCTTGGGGTTTGTAAGCATTCGTATTTTTCAATCAGAGAAAGGGATTTACTCAGCTGTTCGATGATCTGATCCACATTTCCATCGACGCTTAATCTTGCAATATTGGAGCAAATACTTGTGATAGAACGCTTAGATTCCGGTGCTTGCTTGTGAGCTTTCGCAAAGCGATCGCATAAAGAAATTGATTCTAATTTTTTAAAAATCTCACTCACTAGCTCCTTGGGTGGGTCAATGGCTTTGCCCTCGGTTTTTGGTTTTGGATTAGTTTTGCAAGATTGAGATCTTGGTATATCAGCAGATCTTTTTTTAGCAGTAGCTTTTGTAGAGTTAACCTTGACACCTGTGTTGTGGGAGGGGGTGACACGTTGTCACGAGGGGGTGACATTTTTGCAGGAACTGTTAAAAAATGTTGCTTTGCTCCAATACTGCGAAGGTACCAAGCTACCTTTGCATATTCAGCCCTTTTATCAGGGGTGTCGTATCCAGTTCTTTACAAGTTGTTGATTGAGCCAGTTAGTTTATGAAGACTGGCAATGTGAAAAACATAGTTGGGTTCGACAAACTCATTTCCGATTGTAATTACGTTTCCAAGTGTTTTTCGATTGTTCTAGAACTTGCAGCGGTAATTTCTGATGCTGCTCACCGAGATCTGTTCCGGTTTTAGAAATAAAAATTACGGTATATGAAGGTACTTTCTTCTAAATCTCACTATATGTAACTAAAATTAAATATGAATATAAATAATTAAATTATCATATTAATTAAAATTCGTAATCACCCAAACCAAATCAGTTTGTATTCAGATCTAGGACTAATTTACGAGTTAAGCCCAAGAATCCCCCGGATTAATCCGGGGGGAGCGGCAATCTTATCCCTCGTCTTTTATATTAAAAAACTTTTTAAGGACGAGGGTTGGCATGATTATTGGTTTGCTTAATCAAGCCCGAATTAGACTTTTTATTTGAGATGTTGTGTGATCTTAAAGGGTAAAAATTTGTACCCTCTTGGATCTTCTTATTCATGCTAGAGTTTCCCTTCTAGTATATAAATATTTGGTATATTATGCATATAGAAGATAATTAAAAAGGGAAAACATGAAAAAATGTTTTGAATTATTGGTAAGTTTAATATGCATGACATCTTGTGTTACTAGTATTCCATACTCTAACAAGGAAGTGTGCGCTGAGGATGGGCTAGCCCTAGGAGAAACTGCTCAAAATTCGGCTTCGCCTAGAGCTGTTTCGGGTTTACATTCTGAAACAGAGAGGACTAGGGATAGTGGTGTTAGTTGTATAAGACCTGAGGCTGAGGAAGTTTGTGATGTGGAAGCATATCAAAAATCAGCAGAAATAAAATCAATGTGGAACTCAGTTAAGGGTCAAAAGAATATGATTATAGGGGCAGGTTATCTGCTATATGTAGTTCCTGGGATATTAGCATATTTTATCTTTCAAGGTGAAAGAAGTAGTTATGTAAATGACGCTAGCTTGGCTAATAATGAACATTATGATTTTTGTAAGAATGAACCAAATGTTGATTTTTGATGAAAACTAAAAATTAATGAATTCAAAAATCCACATATAAACTAAAAAGAACTTATGAAGCTGATCCCAAAGGGTCATTCTTATGAGGTATAGAAATCTATAGGATAGAGTAGGGAAGTCGAGTTATTCATCCAAATCACTATATGAATCCTCGGCATCCACTTTCAATAGGAATATTTCGCTATCATTTGCAAAAGTTTTTAGAAATGTATGAAACAAATCGTGAATGTTCTGTTCTTTCTTGTGAGTCCATGGAATTCCCATTTTCAAAAGATCGGGCGCGATATCTGACAAGAAGAAATACCCAATGCCATCCTTAAGCTCTTCTTTCTCACTTTCATCCATTAAGCCACTTTCTGAGCTATCAAAGAAAATAGCGTCACAAGCTATCAGTGGGATTTCAATAATCTTGGAAAAACATTGAGGTGAGTATGAAAGCAAAATAGATAAAGGAACCAATATATTTTTAAACATACTATCCTCGATTTTAGTTTATAAAGCAGGCTAAGAATTAGCCTGAATAATAGGCAATGGCAAGTAAATTTTTCAATGAAATAGGTATTAATCCAGAAGAATAAATGATTTTCAAGCCTTATGAATTGGAACTCGAAAAACCAATCAAATTCGGAGAGAACTATATCAATAAACTAATCCTTGAAGCACTTACATTAAACTTTCCTTTTAGATTAGATGCCTGAGACATCCACTAACAGTCGGTCACTTCTATCTTATAGTCTGGCAAAATTTGAACATTGGCTCCTTGATACCAATCATTTACAGGGAGCTTTATTTGCGACTCCCTTAAAACCTCCCCATTTGTATTCAACCATTTCACATGGCATTTAAAAATGGTGCCAGGAGGGAAGCCCATTCCATCATTCCAGCCATCACTGGAGATATCGCGGAGAAAGCTTTTGTTAGCTTGCAATTCTACCTTGCCGAATACTCGGCCACAATCGAAGGAAACCTTTGTATCTTGTAAGTTTTTGAAAAGCCACCATTGGCCAGCTCTACTACAATCTAAAGTATCAGTATTTGCATGGGACAAATCAATTACAAATAGAATAGAGAGTACTGGGATCACGGATTTAAGAAACTTAGAATTAATTCGCACCTTCATAAAAACACCTCATAAAACACAATATTTTCCGTTATTTCTTGTAATCAAACTATCCATAAATTTCACGAACGTCAAGCATTAGCTTGTTCCTTGAAAATTTTTAGATATTGAATCTTGTTTCCTAGAGTTATATGCAATTTTGACCAGTGTAATAAGCTATTTTTTTGTTAAGTTTTCCTGTTTTAGAATCGACCAAAATGAAGCATCCTATGGAAACTAGATGTGCACAGATTTATCCCTTAAGATAAAAATCGATGCCTGCAAATAATCATATATAGGAGCTTAAATTGAAATTGGATAGACGACTGGATATTAATTGAAGTTAATCTTATCCCCAATGCAATTCATGATACTCAAAAACTCTGGCATTTTTTTTCATACATCTCAGGGGAATGTTGAGGTGATTGGGAATATAGAGACGGTTGTAAAGTACAAGTCCCAATACTTTTAACTAAGTTTCCTTCATTTGGACACAATGCTGTGAACTTTATAAATTCTGAGCGTTGGTTGGTTTGTCCCCCATTAAACTTTGGATAGGCTGACCTTGGTCCCTCTTCGGGTTCATCAGGAACCCAAGAGTATGGGTAAACAACGCAACCAGATCCGGGCATGTAAGTTCCGAGAGTGTCAATACCCCATCCACCTTTTTGCAGTAAAATGGGATCGTGGAGTAAGTTTCCATCTTTGTCTATTTCGACAGCATGGAATTCGTTTGCTCTTGTATGGCCTCTTGTTGGTGCATAAGCCATTAGTATACGGCCACTATTTTCACCCCCCACCCCCCACCCCCCAGTTATGGAGTTGGACTATACCAGCCAAGCGCTGTTTATCAGGATTTGAAGGAGCGCAAATGTTTTCGATTGGTACCCATTTCCATGGATAGTTACTCTCATTCTCATCAAACTCAGTCATGGTCCGAGGTAGTTTGCGAAGTCCAATCTGCTGATTTTCTAATTTGGATTTTCGTTCTTCAGCAATCACCCCTTCCCAAAGATTAAAGGGCCCAGTGGCGGCTACCAACCAACCGTCTTCTCCTAGGCTTATTCCATTATGAAGACCACCAGGAGTATCGGGAAGGCTAGAGTTAACATAGTCTCCGAGTTTTCTAATCTTATTTTTAGTTTGTGGGTTATCTACTATTACCCAGTTAAGCGTATTGGTACCTGAGCGACAAAAGAGTGCCCAATTATCATCATGATTGTTGTGAACAATGCGATTGGAGCTAACATGTGAACCGCAGCCTGTTGCGCCAGCTTTTTCTAGGCTTTGACGATCTAAGGAAAATCTGGACATCCCCTGGTGGCCACCGTCATCTGTGACTGTTTTTACAGCGATATAATAGTGACTTAAGGACTTGTTTAGAGATAAGTCCCAGTGGCCGTAGTTCCAACCTCCAGCGGAAGATGAAACAATTTTCTTTCGGTCTGGAGTTTGTTTTATTTCACGATTAGTCCACTCATATAAAATTACATTGTTTTGGTGCTGATGATCTGCTCTATCAGAGATGCACAGAGCGCCTATGACTCCACCATCTGGAGAAACTGCCACAGAACCCATGTCATAGTCGCATTCTTCAAACACGAAATCATTTACTTTAGAAAAACCTTCTTTCTCAGTAAATTTAAAAGTGGAAATATGTCCAAACCTTTTAGTATTCGAATTTTCGATATTTTCATAAGTGGCTGATCCAACCCAACTTATAACTAATGTATCTCCAAAGGCAGCAGAATTTATTCGAGAAGGAATTCCGCAGCCGGCACATCGCCCAGTGTAGAAAACACTCCAATTTCTTTGGCTATGAGGACGATGCAGGGTGGTGCATCCATTACGTTCGATAGGCATTTGAAATCTGTCAAAATATTCATGAATTGGTGGTTCTGCGGAGAGATCCATTTTTTTCTCTTCTGCTTCTGCGGATTTTTCCTTTTCTTCTTGGTCATAAAAAGGCAAGTTGTTGCAATTTTGAAGCAAGCCAAAAAATATAAATGCAATTAATAAAATCATCCCAAAAGAGGAAGAGGATTTAATTTTAAATGAGGATAAAATTAATTTTATTTTGGTTATAGTGTCGTTCTTACTATTCACAGAATATTCCTTAGGTGATCATGTAGTGTTAGATAAACAATACCTCTCAAAAAATTGATGCTAAAATATCTATTAAAACTAGAAAATAGTTGGCAAGAAGTTAATAATAGGGAAATCACTAAAATTTTTAACTCAATTATAACCTTCGTAAGACATTATATTATATTTTTCTGATTTATAAAATATTCAGGTCTTTAGGATTTATTAAATAGATTTCGTGGCTCCTGGAGGTAGATTTTGACTCTCTATCAATTATTATGAGATTTAGATCTTAACGTAAATCAAGATATTTTGGATCAAATTGTAAGAACCATTGCCTATAATGTTTGGGAACTGACCTTTTCTACTCGTTTTAGCTGAGCTGACGAAAGAGCTGTCTATATTTCTAAATTTAGATATCTTGTCTACTTCATTATTTGCGTATACCTACTTCCAGGTCTGTCAAGAAAATTCGCCATTGCTTTCGACCCGAACCATTTGTGGATTTTTGTTATCTGCCACGAGAGGATCATCAGTTTATAAGTATTTTTTAAATGTGTAAAAAAAAATCAGTTTATTAATTATGCATCATTGAATTGGTAAACTTGAATCGGTTTTTTACAATCTAGAGAAGGTGGAAATTGTATTGTTTCAAGAACTCTAATAAGTACTTGCTCCAGATCATTTGATTTTTTATGATCTTCATTTTTTACAATAAAGGAGTCAAAGTTATGGATTATAAATACTTACTATTAGTCTTCCCATTTGTTACTGTACTTTCATCTTGTGTGACTACTAAAGACGAACCAATCACTGTCAGTTATAAGCTTCCAGTGTTAAAAATGGTTTCCAGCGGAGATGATTTTGTTAAAGCTAATGATATCAGAATTCATGTGGAACCTCTGAGCTACGAGCCTAAACGTTATATTAAGAAATCGTATCAGGAAAATGACTACGCAAAGTATGGTCTTAATATGCTGACAAGTGGTAAGAAAGAATATAAGGTCATTGCCACACCTGCATATACTCCTAAGCCTGATACTTTAGGGTTTAGACTAAAAATAACCAATCAGATGCCCCATATTTTGCGCTTAGATGGCGCAGTAGTGGCTTTTCGGTCTGATCATTCTGCCATTGCAACAGATTCTGAAAAATTCTCTGCATTCAAAAAAGCCATCATCTTGCCTGGAGAAGAAAAATCAATCGACCTTCATGGTCCAGAGTTAGAAAAAATAAGAGATGGAGATAACATAACCCTAGCGTTGTATGATGTAATCTCTCAGACGAATTCAGCAGGGAGTCCCACTAAAAAAAGCTCCTTTAAATGGACCTACCAAATTAAATTTTCAGAGTATCAAAAGCGCGATAATATCTCTATTTACGGAGAGATGCTTAATGATTGGGAATATATCAGCCTCAAAAATCGAGATGTACGTATCTACTAAATCTCTTTAACTCTTGCTAAAGACTTTCATTCTATGGGGGTTTTCTATGTTGGAAACCCCTAAAACATACAGAATACTCGGATGTTTTTGCAACACCTTCTTCATAAAAGGCATAATATAAGCTATTTAACGATGAAATTAATTTAAGCGCTACCATACCACTTAATTTTGACAGGATAAGAAGAAGTCAAATATTCCGGTGTTTAGAAACTATAAGATTCTTATATATTATGGATTATAGCTTGTTTTTTACGAAATAACATACTCCCTTAGGAATTGAGACAATTACAAATCTTTTTTGTATATATCAAAACTAGCAAACAAAACAGTATTATAAAAATAGCTTCTCAATATTTCGGTGAATTCTTCGAGATTATGCTTAGGCTGATTCGAGAGTAGGATACATTTATTTAAATTTGTTTATGTGGGAAGATTAGTGGAAATAATAAAACTGAATATCTTGATATTTAAAGGAATGGAAAAAAGATGAGTATCAAGATTTCCATCTTTCTAAAATATACTTTCCTAAATATTCTTATCTTCTGTATGTCATTTTACTCTTGTAAGAAAAAAGCAGTCAATAAAGATATCAAAAGAGTTAATCGAGAGCAAGTAGATTTTTTTGACTTGGCGGGAGGTAATGTCTGTGATCAAGAAGCTATAAACCAGGCCTCAATTAATTATCTTTGGTGGAACTATAAAGGTTTAAGTAGCCAAAAATTCGCTTCCTTAGCCGATTTATCCGCTTATTATCAAAATTTTAAATTTAAACCTGGTGAGAATAAAATAGAGATCTGTTCATTAGATGATAAAGAGTGCTCAGATTTAATTTCGGTTTCAGTAGATTCCGACGAGATCGTAGCCTATCATCCTAAGAAAGTGAAAGAATGTGATTTGTCTGCCTACCAGGACAATCATATAAGTAAAAAATTCTTGATAGATAGGGGAACCGGTTTTCCTCAAATAGGATATGGTTCACATAATTCGAACAGGCAAGGCATAAGAGAGTCTATTAGTGGATACTCTGGAGCAACTGATTGCCAAGTGCTACCTTTGGGAACTTCAGGCGATAATATCTGTGATAATGAGGTGATTAGTCATGCTGCTATCAATTATTTGTGGTCGAAAAGTGAAAATTCTAGTGAAAAAAGATACTCTTCTTTGGAAGAGTTAAGGGCTGGTTACAAAGATTACGTTTTTAAATCAGGAGATCAAATGATTGAAATTTGCTCTTCAACCGGCGAGTGTTCAGACTTAATTTCCGTTGCTAGGCTGCCTGCTAGAAGTTATGGATCTAAGCTTGGAAACCCTGATGGATGCAAGTTGTTTACTTTTCCAAACGATTCTGACTCTCCAAAATATCTGCTGATCCATAATAATTGGAATTTTGTGGTGGGAGATGGTTCTGATGTTTCTATAAATACAGGTGGTATACAGCAAACAATTGGTGGGTCTGGAGCAGAAATGTGCAGGGTTGCTCCAATTGAAGCATCAAGGGCTAGTGATGATTTACCTTCAGGACTTGTCAATATTAAGCTGATAGAAGATCGTATTGAGCAATTTTATCAAAAGGTCTGTCAAGATGATGATAATTGTCCGCAAGGACTTCGGCTTATGCAGCTGTATGATTTTTCTAGCTTAAAAAATCACCCTAATACTGGAATTTCAGAAATTCTAAATCCCTTTGCCGCTCCTAAGGATAAATTTGATTATCGATGTGTGCTTAATTCTGATCAAGATATTTGGTCTGCTTACCAAGAAATTAACTCAAGTGACTATCAAAACCATTCTAGTAGCTGTCATCGCGTTGTAAATGAGAATGGACAGGTAAAGCTTAACTTAAGTAAGCCTAGAAGCGGGTCACTCTTCGATAAAGATAAATATCAGTTTGAAATCAATAACTCTGTCTACTCTGAATACCAGGACCTTTTTAATCTGGATTATATTAGGATCGAAACTTCTCAAGCAGACAAAATTGCGAACTCAAGGTTGAAAATATTATCAAAACGAAGTGCCCCGTTTCCCAGTGCTAGTCTGACCGGAAACTATTTTATGCTGAACATAGAAAATTTTACTGTTAGTGATTTTCAGAATTATAATTCTAATAAAAGCCAAAAATTAAGGCGGGGGATTATTCCTGCCAAAAGTTATCTGCTTGTCAAAGAACAGTTTATCCAAGATTGGCTCAAAGAAGTGAATTCGTTTTTTGCTGATACTGGAAGAAAATCTAAGCCAAATCCGGTATCATGGTGCGCCCTTCCTAATAATATAGAAAAATGTGTAAAAATAGATCAGGAGCAAATCGAGCAATGGCAAGTAGAAAGAATTTATGTTGAATCTGGAATAGGATATACTACTGAGAAAACTTTTGCCCCCGAAAATAGTTTTAGTTCAACAAAAATAGCAAAAGTTACTATGGATGTTTTGAATAAAAGTGGTCAAGGGAATCAAAGACTCCTCTTGCTTAATGACTGTGCTTATAAGCCTAATCGCTTAAGGCAATATTTTAGAGCTTTTTATGATGTTGATCATAGTTTTTATAAAGAATTAGATACATTTTTTGAAAGTCGAGCTTCTCTAAATGAGAGAAAAAGGAACAATGAAATATTTAGAAGGATTGCTTGCAACTACAATGACTCTTATATTCGATATATCTCTAATTTTCATCGAGTGATTGATCAAAATGAACAAAAGAAAGAATCATTAGCAGCATGGGTTCATGCTGCTGAGACTATTTTAGCCTTCGAAGCCGTAGCCCTCTTGCCAGAGTTAGAATTACCTTTTTTTGTAAGTTATGCGATGAAGTATGTTGGCGCTCTCATGGGAGTATCTTTTGTGGGCCAGCTCGCGAAAGATTTTAGTAGACTTCAAAATTGTAAAAAAGATGGAAAAAGTAATTGTTATTTAGAAAAGAATGAGATTTGGATCGATGCTGCATTTGTAGCAATACCTTTTTCTAAGAATGCTGTTGGAAAATTAGTGGATTACTATGGCTTATTTAAGAATGGGTTTTTAGAAAATGAAACAGAATACTTTGAGCAGGAAAAGGATTTCCTAAAAGCTGAAGAAAATAAAGGTGCTTGCCTATCAAATGGTTTTGGCTTGGCATGTACGGTGCTCACATGGGAACAAACTATGATTGAGTATGGAAAATCTATTCTCAAATATTTAAAAGATAACCCGGAAGTCTCGGTAATTCAAAATCCCAAGGGATATATTGATTCTTTATTGGAGCATGCCAATAGTGAAGGCGGCGATATTATAAATACTCTCTTCGCAAAAAACTCAAACTCTGATGTGATTTTGCCTGATAGTGAAAGCCATGAAGCTACGAGATTGAAATATATTTCTGTTATTTCTGCTGTGCAATGGTCTTTAGCCGATCTAAGATTAGATAAAAATCCCTTTGTAAATCAGGAATATATAAGAGGCCCTGGAACTCTTTATGGAGAAGAGCATCTTGGAAAACTTTATGTGCATTATTTTGCTTTTGAGAATCAAGTCAACTTAGATTTCAGTAAAAATCTTAACGAGTTAGTTGTGGATATAAAAAGTCTTGATCAGGTCTTTGGAAGGTCTTGGAATCCATTTGTATATAATCGAACTGGTTCGGCTTGGGGAATTTTACCTTTATCATCACATCTAAAGCAGAAAAATCTAAATGATGTGTTTTTAATTGGAATCGACATGAGATTTACAAACAATCAAAAAGCTCTTCCTGTATTGCCAGCAGGTGATAGGCATGTACATGTGGGGTTATTTCAGTTTACGGAAGGAGGCCAAACCATTACCTATTTCAAAGAGGAGCCATGGGGACTGGGAACGAGAAAAGATGGAATGCAGCATTTTAAAGAATGGGGTAAGCATATCTTTTCTGGAAACGCTGGCCAGGGCCCAAGGGAAACTCGAACTCCAAAAGAAAAAATAGAATCACTATTTCAGGACTTGAAGCTAGAGGGATACGAGAATCAGGCTCTTGAAGCAAAGATACCAAGCCTTAATTCAAAAAAGGGAGCTGCTTATAGTTTCCTGGATGAAATGTATAATAGCTTTACTACTTACACTGAAGACCAAGAACTCATTTTAAAAGATGTATTTAAGGAGCACTTTGATTCCATATATGTTATTGGCAATGAATACACCATTTCCGCGCAGAAATTGGATGCGTATCTAGCACCCGGTGTGATTGATCCTTAGCCTAAATAGTGTCTGGTCGGAAACTAAATTCTTGCCTTTGCAACTCAGTTTTTTTTATCGCGGTTGAAATTAATTTTAAAAAATCTTCTTATTTTCCAGTGATAAGTGAAAAATACCATATTTTCGGCAATTAAATATCTTC
>JBGCDR010000283.1:0-8662 GCA_045105515.1 Oligoflexales bacterium | reverse complement strand
GCAGCTTCTTCAAAGTTAAGAGTCAGAATTGATAAGCTTCGTGATGAAATAGGTTACGCAGCAGCAGGTCTTTGGAACTATAAAATAACATAAATTAAGCTACCAAAGGGTTTTATCAATTGTTAGACAACTCTAATGCTTTGTCTAGTGATTCATCAAAATCAATATCATAGCTTTTTTGTAGCTTTCGCATTTTCTTAATTTCTCGATTAAGTCGAGTTAGCGTGTCTTTGTAAAGAGCATCAGCTGCTTTTCTTTTCTGCAAATCTAAATCATACTTTCTTTTGAATTCGTCAATCTCTCTTTTTTTATTATTAAACCGCTCTATTGTATGCATATGGCTCGTGTAGTAAGTCTTATCTAAGACGATAGCCACCTTAATTTCAGTGATTAATTCATAGCAAGGCTCATGTGAATGCTTAAAAGGATAGTTTCTAAGCAGCCTAAAAATTTTACCTATTGATTGTGGGGATAAGTGAGCAGCAGGGTTTGTGGCTAATTGGGTTGCTAATAGATCTGTGTCTACTTTGTGAAAAAGATACCGAGCTAGCTGATGTAGGCTATGATCATGAGTACCATCATGGTAAATTTTATCAATTTTACCACTTTCTAATGCTGCTAAGCCTATAAGAGGGGAAAAAAAACGTTCCTTATCTTTAAAGATATCAAGGAGGCCTTTCCCTGCATAAGGATCTATTTTGGATTTAGCAGTTGGGGATATAAAGAAACCAATTATTTGGAGTATCAAAATAAAGAGTAGCTTGATTGCACCGTTAGAGTTGGATTCCAAAAACATGGTCTTTTTTCCCGCAATAACTGTATGTTCGAATAACGAGGCTACATTCTCTACGGTGATTAGTGTTAGCCTCTTCTGTTTTGCTTGTCTACTATTTTATTTAATAAAAAATTTGACGGATAATAACTTAATAAGTGATAAATTGATGGGTCTTGCCTAATTTATTCTGCACTTTGATCCGAAACAATTCAGGGAAGAAAAATTAACGATCTACTGGATACTAAATGAAATTGCTGAAATATTTTATTGCTACTATATTTATGGGTTTTACTACGTTTTTTATCTCTTGTGGGCAAGAAAGTTTGGTCACTTGTGATGAGTCACTTCCTGAAGATCAGCAAAAGGCAAATTGTATTAAGAAGACGCCAGATGAAAAGGCAGTTATTTTTCTTAATGAAGAGAACTATGACGGTGCTATTTCGATTCTTGAAACTGAGCTAGATAAAGATGCTAGAGCAGCGATTCCTCCAAAATATGTTAGGTATGTGCGTTTGGCTGCAGCCTATGCAGGTAAAGCTAACTGCTCTTTTCTCCAGCTTTTAGAGGCATTTACCGGTGGTAATGAGGGGGATTTTGATTGCGAATCCGGTTTGACATATTCCACAGCAAATATTTTAACAGAAATAGAAAAAACAGTTTTTTTAAATAGAGCAATCAGCCAGATAGAGGAAATTCCGGACGAACTACTTATTGAAAACAGTTCAGGCGGAGAAGAGTTTTATGCAGGCAGTGCTAGGCTACAGTCCCTCTTGTATATCCCTGCACATACCAATAAATGTTTGAAGTTATTTGCTTTTGTTTATGAGTCTCCAGCTGACAGGAGACAGTTTCTCAATGCAGAGAGGCTCTCAGGCACTTCATGCCAACCAAGCCAGCTAGCCGATAATCTCCTAACAGCTGCTGTGTATGTGATTAGCACCCTAGGTTGTGGTGAAAGCGTAAGCCAAGAAGTTTGTGACGGACTGCAGTCTCAAATACGTGAACAATCCAGCGAAATAAGCACGAAATCCAGCCTTGGAGATTCAGATAATGAAATATCTAATCTGATGGTTGGGATCTGTGAAGAACAAAATCCAGGTTTAGAATGCCCAGAGCTGGAATTATAATGCTTAAGGCATTGGTCCACCAGGAACATAAATCACGGCAACAGGTCGGGCTCCTAGTTCTACATCAATAGCAAGGGTTCCAGCTGCATCATCACGCACTATTTGCAATCTATCCAAATAGGTTCCAAATACATCTTCTTCTTCCACCTGCTCCTTTAAAAAGAAGTGCATTAACATTTCTGTTTCATAGGCATTTTCTTCTTTCGCAGCAACATATAGATCCCGAATTCTTTCCGTTTGCGTTTCTTCAAGCTGCAGGGAATATTCAAATGATTCGAGAAGGGTGAATTGTCTCGCATTTAGGTCCATCGGAATGTTGAAAAATTCAACCTTGCCTTGTTGTTGCTCGACAAAATCCATCATAATGCGGGCGTGGTTTAATTCTTCGTAAAATTGCTGAGCATACCAGTATCCCGCACCTTCTAGACTTTGCTCGTACATATTTTGACTTATTGCTAAATAAATATAGGCACCCTCCAGCTCGTTTTTTATTTGTTCGCTGAGTTTAGAAGCAAGTTGATCAGGGATTCTTGCAAAAGAGCTGCTTGCAATACTTAACGCGAGGATGAGTATGATTCGGATCATGAGTTAATCTCCTAGTTAAAAAAAACTTAGTGGTAAAGAGGTCCATTTAACCTTTAGTAATCGATATCTTGATCTGATTATTCAAAAAATTGTGGAAAAAATCCATTGGACAAATGCCCTAAATAGGTAGAATAGAGGTGTTTCAGAGCCTAAAGGATGATCCATATGAGAAATAAGAAAGCTGTCAGCCGTAATGAGCAATTTGTCCTAAGTGGATTGCTCTTAGTGGCCCTCATATTGATAATGTTTGATATTATCGGAGATTTTATGGCAGGAACGAGTGTGTCACACATTGTTGTTGAATCCTTAATCGCTATCGCCATCATTGGTGCCTTTTCGATGACCCTAAAGGATGTCCTTACGGTATACCAAGAAGAAATCCGGATCGCTAAAGAAGATGCCAAGATTCAAAAAGGGGTTGCCGAAAAGTATAAGCAGCAGACTAGCAACTATTTAGGTGGCCTAGGAAATGAAATAGAGCGGCATATGGGTGATTGGAAGCTTACCGAAGCTGAAAAAGAAGTAGCTCTTCTTTTGATAAAAGGCTTACCTACTCGGCAAATTGGTGAGATACGTGGCGTAAAAGAAAAGACGGTTCGTCAGCAATCTCTTGCGGTTTATAAAAAGTCTGGGCTGGGAAATCGTTCCGAGCTAGCAGCCTTCTTCCTTGAAGACTTACTTGTACCGCGCACAAAGACAAAGATTGGAATTGCTTAAAAAAAATGGCGGCGCTCAATGCACCATCCTTAATGACCTTTGTTTACTAAGCTTTCATAATTAGTTTTCCCTTGGCGTAAAAAGCATTCTCCACTTTCGGAATCTATGCGTACAATATAGAGCCATTTGTTATCAATAAGCTCTCTCACTGTTTCATGCTTGGCAATTATGTTTTCGATCGCTTTCTGAGGTGCTTCGATATATACGCTTAAGCGTAGAGGATCATGGATAAAATTCTTGCCGTCGTGAATCGATTCAAGAGGTAAGCCAATTTGTAAATCTCCACCGTTGCCTTGCAGAACTCCCGTTTCACCAAAAATGTTATGTATTGTTTTTGAACCTGAGCCATATTTTTTAGGGGCAACCACCGATGCATAATACTGCATGTTGATCCAATTAGTTACTATCATTGGTGCTGTCATAATGAGCTCTAAGCTTGCAAAGTCCTGATCCTGTTTCCAATCGTAGTCGTTGAGAAAGGCACGGCTAGCATGGTCTTGGCCTTGAGTTCTCCAGCGGGGTGCAACAATAAAACTGTGGTTGCCTGCTAGACCCCATTCAGGTCTGACCTCAGACCAATTAAAAGGCCTAGTACTTTCTGTGGTTAATCTTTTCTCTGTTGATCGAGAAACGTCGCGTTCAGCGGTTGCGGCTATGCTTGCATTTGCTAGATCCAGCTCTAAGGCCTTTAACTTGCTTACCTGTTTAGCTTCAAGGTGCCCGTATGGAAATAATAAGATACGATCCGAGACAGTTTCATGAATTGCCGCCAAAAACTTGGTGTTCGGAGGGATTTTTATTCCATTCGCTGCTAACTTTGACCGCGTGTCAGTGTCGTTAAGCATATGAGCTAGAACTCTCGCATTTAATTCGCCACCATGACCACCACAAGCACCGCATGTCAAAGAAGATTGGAATGCGTTATTGCTGGCTTTACTGGTATGTCCAACTAGTAAGACAAAATCAGGAAAATCCTTCGTCAATCCCATATGTTTTAGAATTGTGGTGCAGCGATTGGCAATATCAGACTTATCTAAATCTTCACCAGTTACCGACTTGATTTCTAAATCTTTGTCGACAATTTCATTTTCAATAGTATTACGTAAATTAAGTCTTTGAAAAAACTTTGCAAAAGAGTCTCTTAAAAGTTGCCATGCAGATAAGAGTCCAAAAACCTCAACGTAAAAGAAGGAAGAGTAAGGCAGCTTACGCACATGTTTAATAAAACTTCGAGCTAGAGTAAGCTGTGAATCTTGCTCTTCTTTTACTTTTACTTGATAAGCAGCAGGGAGCAATACAGGTAAATGGTGTGATGCTTCTCTTTTATTTGGAACTTTAAAATCAGTTGGAAGTCCGAAAAATCCAGCAAAACCTTTTGTGCTTACCCCGGGAATATGGTTTTCAATGGTTCGTCTTATCATTTCTGACCTAACATCGATACAAAAAACCATACTGCACCAAGGTTTTTGTGATTTAGGTTTCTTAGTATTAAGCTTTCTTACTGTTCTCTTTTGTATACTGCGTTCCCAGCTTTCTTGCAGCACATTGCGAGCTTTATTGATCCAAAGGTTTTGGAAACCTATGTCAGTATTAAACAGTTCTACATAACTAATGCTTGATTTCTGTTGGCTTTTTGCAAGTCCATATTCATATGCTAAGCAAACAGCTAATAGCTCCTCGGTTTTACCACTGGGATTTCCTGCATAGCCGAGAGACTTCTGCCATGCTTGGTAGGCAAATTGACTTCCCCATCCTAAAACTTTACCAATTAAGGTTTGCATATAGAGAACCTTGTGCTTTGAGCTTTTAAAGCCGAAGTGAGTCAGAATGTGAGCTATTGCTTGTTCATGACTAAGAGATTTTAATTCATTTAGAGAGTCCTTAAATTTGCGAAATCCCATATGGTACATTGCATGATCATATTCTTGGGTTTCGAACCAAAAATTCCAAAAAGAGTGTTTTTTTTCTGATGCAGATACTAAAGCCTGTCTTTCGTCAAAATAGGCCATAAGATGTTTACACAAATCGTTGCGAACAAGTTCATCCACTTCCTTATTAAAGAAAAATTCTATTATGCTTGGGTAAGCATTTGGGCCCTCTGACTGAGAAAATGCCTTGGCATTCTCTAAAAATATTTGTGCATTTCCTCCGTCAATACGACGATCTCTTAAAACTTTGGTAAGATCTTTAAGCTCTAAGTTTCCTTCGGAAATTTTTTCAAGATAGTTACTAATAGGTAAAAACAACTTGCAGCCGATAGACTGTTCTAGTGTTGTCAAAGATTCAGCAAAATTCTTATTTTTAAAGTTCCAGAATGGATTTACTGCCACAGCATTCTGCAATGGCCATGAAGGCATAAGTACCTTTGAAGCCTCATCTATCATTTCTTTAAGGCTTTTTTCTGGCAGTGTTGCCGAATACGTGCTTTCATATTTCCAATTGTCCTCTGAAACTTCTTGAACCATTGAATCTCTAAACATGAGTTTCTCCCTTCTTGTTTAATACTATCATTCGAGTCGAAATATGGCCTATATAAGCTCCGTTTTGGAGCACGTGGTAGATGCGCCTTAAAATTCCTGATTTACTTTGAATAAGTTTCTGGTTAAGGACAAAACCACATAAAAACAAAAGTAGTGTTGAAGCGAGAAGGGATTTATTTAGAGCATTCTCCGCAAAATTGGCTATGCTAACGAAACCGAAAGCATGGGAAGCCAGATAGGACTCAATTAAAACATAAAATCCAAAGCCTCCTAGAAACATTAAAATTATTGAGCCAGGTATCTTTTGCGAACTATCTTGTTTGTTATATGAAGCTCTCAAACATTGGATCAGACCAAGCCCAATTATGCTACCATAAAGATATAGAGAAAAGAATTGTGCTGGAGCAAAAATTGCTGCTGTGCTGATAAATAAGACGCCCATTCCGGTCAGCAAAAATAGTTGCTGATCATCCCATGGTTTTGGTTTGTAGGGTATAAGTTGTGATTCGGCAATTAAGTTTCCGGTTGATAAGAATGCATAGGATTTATATAGGCTATGAGCAATGATGTGGATCAAGGCAATTGAAAATGCTCCAATTCCGCATGCAAATACCATCATTCCCATTTGACTAATGGTGGAATAAGCTAGCTTTTTCTTGATGTCATTTTGTGTAATCATGACTAATGAGCCAAATACTGCCGATATTGCTCCTATAAATGCGACAAAAACAAGAATGGAACCAAAATGTTGTAGTATGGGGCTTGAGCGTATCATTAAGAATCCACCAGAATTGACAATTCCTGCATGCATAATTGCAGAAACCGGAGCAGGTGTTTCCATAGTTTCCGGCAACCATATGTGGAATGGGAACTGAACCGTCTTAACTAATGCACCTAAACAGAGAAAAAAGACCCCCATTTGAGCGAGGATAGATTGGCTCTCAGCTTGGGTAGCTGCTGCAGCTAAACCCTCAAAACTAAGAGTACCAAAGCTTTTTATTAACAGCATGATAGATGCTATTAGGCTAATGTCGCCGATGCGACTGATCCAGAATTTCTTTTTAACAGCAAGCTTTGCCTGGAAGCGGCTTTGGTTGTAAAGTAAAAGTTTACTTAAAAAGTAACTTTGAATAATCCAACTTGCAAGGACATAAACTAAGTTTGATGCTGTTATCATCATGCAAACACCAAAGGCAAGTCCAATGAAGTTAATATAAAAATAGAATCTACGTTTTTGTTTGTCCAAATAATGAAAAGAAAACTGGGCGCATACCCCAACGAGGAGGCTAATCATAGAAAGCATAAGGGTAGAAAGGGTGTCAAAAGTGAGTTCTGCAGATAAAATTTTCAGTCCGAATAAAGAACTGAATAGCGGAAGACTAAATGCACCTTCTGATAAAACATTACCCAAAAGAAATAATGAAACAATAAATGGTAGCCAAAATATTGCATATACTAGTCCAATCATGAGTATCCCCTCTCATTTTTAAGCCCAAGAGAATCAGGAAATCTGACTTGAGTTATCTCAGCTTTGCCTTTTGTTTTGATATGGTAGTTAGGACATCCATCACTTTCTAGCTCGTTGTCGAATTGAGACAGTTGTGGAATGGAAACATTTAGATGTGAATGTCTAAAAATTGTCGGCAAGTCTATACAAATAGCCAGACCTTTAGGCAGCTTGGCGTAAAATCTATCTGCAACTTCTTGCATGCTTATCCCTCCTGGTATGTAATCCATGAAATTAGTGCTGCTGAAATTCAGCATTTACAATATTGTCGTCTAGATTGTTTGATATTTAAAATATATAATAAATATTGTTTTGATATCTAAAACAGATCATAGGCGTGAAATGGATTGGTTGAATTTTAGGCATTTATATTCTTTCTGGATGGTCTGGAAGTGCGGTGGTTTTAGGAAAGCATCGGACCGAATGCGGGTAGCGCAATCTGCCATTAGCGATCAGGTGAGCCAGCTTGAAGATTACTTGGGAAAGAAACTATTAATAAGGTCTCACAGAAAGATTGAACTCACTGGTTCAGGTAAATTACTATTAAATTATGCAGATAACATTTTTTTTAACGCTCAAGAAATCAATCAAATCATTCGTGACGAAGCTTCTAACATGCTGCCAGCATCTATCAATATTGGTATTGTTGGAGGCATTTCAAGAAACTTTGTATCACGATTTATAAGCTCTGTGCAAAAAAAATATCCTGAGACTAATTGTAATGTACTTACTGGCTCTGCAGCTGATCTTTTAAAAAAACTAGAGAGTCACGATTTACATATTGTCTTTTCAATTGAGCTACCAAGCAAAAAAGAATTAGAAACTGTTCTTTTTAAGAAAATTTTCTGCAGTGAAGTTTGTGTAGCTGGAAATGTTGGCATTATTGAGGAAATTAAAGCAAAGCGTATACCGGCTGAGGTACCTTTCTATGAATTTGTATTTTCATATCCGGAAGAAGTGGAGGCTGTATTGCAAAAATACTTATGTTTTCAGCCAAAGGTATGCGCCCGTTCCGATGATATCCCTTTGTTGCGATTTTTGGCCAACTCAACTGATGGCATCGTTTTAATTCCCGTAGTTGGTGTTATGGATGATACTGAGAAGGAACAAATAGATACGATAATAATTCCAGAACTAGGCACTGTTGATATTTGTGCATATTCTGCTAGAAAGGGTCCATATCGAAATATTGCTGAAAAAGTTCTTGCAGCATATGCAAATGAATCGCCAGACCTCTACTAAATATTTATAGAAGAAATGTTCCAGGTTGTTCTTTTAAAATGATAAACATATTTTGGTCAAAATCCATTGGTTTAGAGAATCTAACATACTAAAATGCCAATCAACAGTTGAAACTCCTGGTATAGGCCGATTTAGGCACTTGGTAAAATTCTCATCAGCATTCCAGCAGCTAGTCTACCGAAGATGTGCAAAGATAATCCTTGAGTTGACCTAACTTTACTTGCCATTT
>JBGCDR010000282.1:0-14316 GCA_045105515.1 Oligoflexales bacterium | reverse complement strand
GTTTGGAGTACGTATCTAGCAACCGGACCTGTAAGGACCTAATCGACTCAGGCAATAGTTCCGAGTGCTCTTGAAACCAAATGTTAAGTTTTTGAAATTCACTAGCATCTAGTGTTGTCTTCATCGATTTGCTCCTATTGAATGATTTCATTCTAGGAAGCAATTCTATGTCATGTCAATCGTTTTTAGGCCACTTACGCACTCGCTTTTGAACTTGGTAAGCTGTACCTTCTAGGAGCATTGCTAAGTCTCCCGATGAGATGGATCCCACTTCAGGCTTGCTGAGGAAGGAAAACTTAGTCTTCATGGCCTCCGCTGTGAAAGCTTTTTTACTAAGCCATAGACCGGAAGCATCAGCATACAAGAGCTTGATTACCCTGCGACCTCGCCCTATAAAGATTACTAGATCACCCTCGTAGGGATCAAGTCCCAGTGAGAATACCTCGGCAAGCAGACCTCTCTCCTGCTTACGGAAGTCGACTCGATGAAAGGCAAGCCAAAGCCTTCTAATTTTTCCTACGGAGATCATGCTGCATCCTGACTCAGCCAAGTCATCAGATGATTTTTGATAAATGACATGGGAAACAGGATTTCAATACCCGAAGGCAAGATAAACCTACCCTTCTCTTCCGGCTCTATACTGCTCTTAGGGGGCACTGGCTCAAAACACAGAATATCCTTTGGCTCGTTCAATGGCTTACGCCATGAGCACAGTGTATTGAGATTAACACCTGTTGCCTGGTGGATCTTGTGAACGGTAAGCCCTGAATCAATGGCAGTACGGACTAATTCCTTGAACTCTAGTGGATAGCGGTTGGTGGTATGATCGCGTCTAAAGTCTTCAGCTTTCTGATGTGCATCAAGTATTTTACTTAGGATATCTTGGTTAGTACTTATCATGAGGTCCTCCTGAAGGCTTGAAGTTTTTGTACTTCAACGATCTCATGCTATTCGATTATGAGGAAGGGGTCTTATACGCAGAGGATACGATGATTTGAGGCTTTTAATTATCTTGAAACGATTTTAAAGATCTGCTTCTATCTCATTACCAATTCCCATACCCAACAGAAATAATATCGCCACATAAAATTTTCAGATTGCGTTGTTTGTGAATTAATCAGCCATAATTGAGTATGAGTTGTAATAACAGTTGAAACGGTTAGTATGTGAGCAGGTTATAAGTATAAATAAAGCAAGTAGGAGGGGATTATATGAGATATTTGTTTTTGGTTTGTCTTTCGGTGTTTTCTTCCACTTTAATGGCCGAAAGGTTTCAACAGCCTGCAAGGCACTACAAAATTAGCAACTATACCAATCTAAAAACAAGCGAACTTGCGGTAGAGTATTTTTGGTCCATTCAAAATGGATGGGGTGGGACGATCAAAAGTAATGGAATCAACATAAATGTAAATGAAGATGGTGCTTATACTATACCCGAGATTAATGAGAGTTCGTTTAGTATTTGGGGTGTTTCTTTCCGCTCTTCGTTATCAATAAAAGATAAAACCGGAAAACTGATCAAGATTTTCTATCATGTTAGCAGTGGTTTACAGAATGTCGCATTGATTGATATTAAAGCCTCTGAGTTTGAGTTTTCTCAGGAACTTGCAAACCCGCATCGCTTCGAAGCTAAGATGGAAGTTGAAGCGAATCCTGAATCTAGTTTTGATGGCTGGGTTGATATCATAGGTGAGATTTCAAATAAATTTCTTCAGTTCCCTTCTAAAATATTGGTAGTTCCCTTTGCTGGTAACGAAGACGACATCCAGTTTTCATTCAAGTTAAAATTAACTTCTAAAGGTCAGAATAGTAAGTTGATATATGTAGATTATGCTTACGTTTATCGGTATGAAGGTGAGTTAGGAGGAGATTACGGTCAAAATCTTCTTTCCATCCCTGTCGACATGTCACAGTATATTGAACTCAATGAGCCTAATTCAAACTAACGCTAGATAAGTTCATTCCAACAAGTTGAATGGGTCTTGTTCCCACTCTTGGGAGAAAAACCTTAAATCGTCTTGTGTCAGCTGATTCTCGATATTATTAGCTAATTTGCCACTCCAGACAAAACCAATGCTCTCAAGTTGTTCAATACGAATCTGGTTCATGGAGCTGTATTTTTCAGACATTAATAGCTTGTATTGTCGTCGTTGGCATTTTACCCAAGTAGCTAGTTTTTTATTAGAATTGTTGGATGAAACATTACAATGACCATTATCGATGGAAAAATCTCTTAATTGTCTGTACATCTCTTGCCATTTCTGTTCATGAGAATCCCATATAAAACCAATATCATGGAGCCGATTGAAACGCTCGATGCTGAGTGTCGATGAATGACCTTGTTGTAAAAGTTTGTGCTGTCGCCTTTGACGTTTAACCCACCTGGCTAGTTGAGGGTTTGCGGGATAGGTGTGTGGCACATTCACATGCTGATAAGCCTGATAAAATTGTATAAGCTCATTATAGCGAGTATTCCAGCTATCAATTTGGAAAGATTTGAATCTAGTATCAGAATGACTATTAGCTAGTAGTAAACCTTCAAACAATACGAATACAATTAAAATCAGTTTCTTCATTTTTAAACCTTGTCTTATTGAATGCATACCCTATTATTCAAACTTAAAATTAAGTGGATAATAGATAATTATAAATTATTGGCAGCTAAATTGAATGATTTCAAGATTCGCTTAACAGCTTCTTCATCAGGTACAGCTTTCCATATTGATCCATCAAACCTGAGGATTTCAACTCCATATTCTGTCAGCTCAGCAAAAAGATGCTTAGCTATTAGGTGCTGTTTGTTACTCTGCAAAATGAAAGTATATAGAGATTTTTGGACAACTTTTCTAAGTAGTTTATTTCCATAGTGAGAGCTGTTATTGCTTCCCAAGATTATATCTACAGGATAGTAGCCTTGCTCATTTATGCCAAAATGATTGGGATTACATTGATTAAATACATCTTGTACGATCTGAGAAAGCCGATCTTTACATCTGCAATCAAGCTCATCTTGAGGTGAAGCGAAAAGTAACGATGGTAAGAATAGTAAGCTGAAATAAATAAGAATTTCCTTCATTAAGTAAGCCTCCTTGAGTCTATGCATTGGAATTTTTTTTGATTTTGTTTAATCGTCGAAACAGAAACAGAAAACCTTACAATAAAAGCAGGAAGAAAGACAAGAAAAAGAGTTTTTCGATAAATGCATTTAAACCTATTATCAAATTCTTCTTTGCTGTTTTTTACCTATATTGAAAATGTACTTAATCTTAAGAAAATAAATCAAGCTGATATTCTGTCATATATAGTAAAATTAAGAACAATATAAAAAATGAAAACCAAATACTATTTGGGACTAAACCGATAAAAGGGAGCAGGAATCCTTGTTCTTGTGATTTGCCTAGTTGGTGAGCTGCAATGAGCATTGGGTAAAGTAAATTTATAGGCAAATGTATAAACAAAAATCCTAATATTTGATGCGAAACTTGGCAACCAATATTAGGAGGTACCAATGTGGTTGATTTATGAAATTGAAACAATTATCTTTAAGCTTCTGGGCCAAATACTAATCTCTAAGCTGGGATAATCAAGTGTTGAAAGAAGTTTCAGTTATAGGTCTAATGCCTATGAGGATTAAAATACTCCGACCGAATGGACCTGAATCTGATTGCAAATTTCCAGGGGATCATAAGCCTAACTCTCGTCACATTGGTCTGTATGACTCAGGATTTCTTGCTGGAATAGGATCGGTAATCCAAGAGTCAGAGGATGGGCAGATGGATCAGGGCGTTTGGAGGATCAGAGGGGTGGCAGTTGAGGGCTCCTACAGAAAACAAGGGATAGGATCAAAAATAGTGGAAGATTTAGTCAAGCACGTAAAGGCTCAAGGAGGGAAGAAGATATGGTGTAATGCACGTACCTCTGCAATAAGACTTTATCAAAAGCACGAATTTAGCGTTGCCAGTGATGAGTTCATCCTTCCAGTTATTGGCCCGCATTTTCGTATGAAAAGAAATCTTCATACTTGCTAAGATTTATTTGCTTCAGTTTGTATCTAATCTTATGTTTCAGCTGCGAGGTATCCTGCTCATGTCTGCTACAATAGGAGTACCTATTTATTTATAGCCGAGGCTAAAAATTTATGCTTAACCTATCGACAATAATGATTTTCTTATGCTTTCTTACCACAGCTTGTGGGGGGAGTGATTCAAGTGAAACCAGCTCATCTTCTCTGCAAAATACTAATTTAAAAGGAATATATACTATCAGTTCCTATACGAAAAATTCAGATAATTGTACGACCGAAGGAAATTCTATCCTTACGGAAAATTCCCCCAGTTTGACATTCCTCGAAGCCTTTAGTGCTTTTGGAATCCAATACCTCCAGGTGATTTCCTGCGAAAGCGTTGAGGAATGTAAGACAGTCGCTACTAAACTCAAAAATGGCGAGACTGCTGGTATCACTTTAATATATTCTTTTACCTTCGAAGCGGGTAATGATAGCGTCGGATATTCTGGGATTAGTGTCTCTACAGGTTTTAGTCGTAACGATCAATGTGAAGACGCTAAAAGTTCGGAACTTAAACTCAACTCTGACGATGAATCAGCGAGCATCACTATTCGCAAAGAGTCTAAAATTTCTGAGTCATATCCGCTTGATTCAGATGGGTTTTGTACGAGTGATGGGGCAAAAGCTGCTACTGAAGGCCTTGAATGCAGTGAGCTAGAAGTATTCAAAGCTACCTTCAAAGAAGCCTTGTAAGCTTTCGCGGACTTTGAGAAGCACAGCCGCCAAGAGATGAATTATACCTAAAATAAAAAAAGACAGGATAAAAAACAGTGATTAATCCGAGGAAGGTTTGGATGATACTGCGCGAGTGATAAAATCTTAATAAACCTGTACGCAGGGAAGCAAATTAACAACTCTATCAGTTATTATTTGCTGAGCACGGTATTACAACATACTAAAATTCTTTCTTGGCCAAAAGATAGAAGGGTTCGTTATCAGAATGAAAACAGTTTTAGTAATTGATGACGCTATTCTAATACGACGGCAATTAAAACTTTTCTTTGAAAAACAGATGGGCTTAGAAGTCGTAGGGGAAGGTGCTGATGGGGAACAGGCAGTAAAACTATACCAAGAAAAAACTCCTGACTTAATTACCATGGACCTAATAATGCCCAATAAAAGTGGTCTTGAAGCAATTGCTGAAATAATCAAATTTGATCCGAAGGCGCGCATCCTAGTGATTAGATCTGATAAAACTGAAGATAAAATAACTAGGGCTCTTAATTTAGGTGCGAGAGGCTTTATCTTAAAGCCTCTTGAGCTTCATTCAGATAGTTTTTTAGAATGGTTTATGGAAGAAGTGAATGATGCTTTTGATTGAGACCTTTCCCCTCTGTTAGCTCTCTGAACAGCTTAAAATGATAGATCCAATCAGTTGGTTTTAATAGAAATATTATCTTGATGGGGATTGCAATAATTCAACATTTGAACACGCCCCGAACTTGATGGGGTAAAGTAAACGACTCCTAGGAGATTTGATTCAATAAATAAGGCATTTAGCATGATTACCTGGGTTTCCTTCATATTCATGCCATAGTTAATGAAATGTCCGGGTACTAGGGCTCTGGTTACGACACCAATATTATTTGGAAACATTCTTTTAATAATTGGGTATTCATGGTTATCAAATAGGAGAACAGCTTGTTCGCGGGATATTATATGGGCATATTTTGCAAATGAAGGATTAGAAATGAAAAATATCGATAAACATAAGACCACTTTGCTCATAATAGCTCCAAAGAGTTAATCAAAAGTTAAGCAGAGTAGGGTCTAAAATCTCATGTTGTCAAGAAAGGAATGAATAATGATTTGTTTGAACGCAGTAAGACTCAGCCTCTGCATATTAAAACCAGCAACATATATCAAGCGTCTGTACAAAAATACCGCAAGTGATAGTGTCCTGGTATATAACACGATTGCTTGGGGATGTCGTTTTAGTAAAGAACATAGTCAATCACTAGTTCTGTGCTATATGAACCACTTGCAGCATCTGAGAAGTCTATGCTAATGGGAATATTTTTAATCGCGTCGCTGAAGTGTCTCAGTTTTAAGACCCTAATGCGGCTAATATCTACTTCTTCAAGGTATAAAGCATTTTCTGCTAAGTGTGGGACCGCAAAATCTCCAGAGCTAATGGGTAGGCCATAGTTATCCTCAGTATTCCAGTATCCTGCACCTGGGGTACCGATGGTATAGACACGGATGGCTGCAAATTGACATTTTTTCTTGCCTGAATCACCGCAAATTTTCAAATTATTGTCCCTAAGATTCTCTAAGGAAAATTTCCCGAAAGAAAGGATACCATCAATTGGATTATCAGGAGGAGCGAAATCAGTTCCATCAACTGCGAATTTTAAGTCAATGCCTACACTAGATAAGGTTTCAATCTTAAACTGAGCTTTTGCTAAGTTTAATTCATCGGATCTATGAGAAATTAAAGCTGACCAAGTGCCCTTTACATGTCGAATTCGTTCTGGTACCTGCCTTGTAGCATGAGCATAGAAACGGATTTCTTTCCTTGAATCTAGGGGTAATAGGGAGGAACGTGTCCCACAAGAAAGTAGGTTGATACTCATCAAGAATAGTAAAATGTTAAGTCTAAAATTCATAGATTGCCTCGCATTTAGTTATAGTTGTTAAGTAATATTATAGCCCCTTTGTTACTGAGGGAAAAATTCTGTTAAAAGCATTTTATTTAATGTTTTTGGATATTATTTTAGGAGTCGTTCATGCTCTGGAAGAGGCCCGCTAAATATAAACATTGTCTTATTGAGTAATTTATGTACAACAAGAATCTTCTTTTTCAATAAACTATAAAAGGCGTTTAAGTAATGTATAAAATAGCAAAGTTAATGATACTAGCCTCAATGAACGTTTCTATCTTTTCAGGAGCAAACTTATATGCAGATATTGATAGTGCTGACAGTTCAGCAATAAGCGACGAGTTTGAGCTTTTAGAGAATGAATACCAAGGTATCATCCGTGAATACTACACAAACCATCAAGTAAGAAATCTAACTGAAAATCAGCCGCTTATCGACCTACTCTCAAGAGTATCAGCACTTTTAACGAGAACTGAATATCTTCAGACAAGCAGGACGATTGCGTCAAATGTAATGATCAACTACCGATCATTGCCTACCTCGCAAGCTGAAGTGACTGAGTTTTCAGGTAAATTGCTAATTTTATATGCAAGTGATAGCACTAATGCTGGCAATATTCATACACAATTGACATTTTTTTCAGCAGCTGTTTTGTTTAATGCTTCTGTATTGAAGCATTGTGGAGGTCTGAGAGGAAACGCAGTGTTGTTGAAAGAAGCATCCCAATTATATACTCATACCATCCGTTTGATGGATAAACTTATTTTTTCTGAAAGTATTAATCCTGCTGATAAATTCCGAGCAAACACTATTAGACTATTAACTTCAAATAATCTTGCCTCTTTGAGTCGATCTATGCGGATTAGGGTTTTATACGAGTGTTGTACAAAAAATTTGTTGCATTCCTCTTTTCGTCGGTAGATCTTAGAGGCAACGAGGATCATAAGCTGCCATTTTATTGCAATCTGAATTTTTTAAATTTTGAGCTATTATTCTTGTTTTTTCTCTAGGTATCTCTAAGTATAAGGTATAGCTTATACCATTGTGAATACAAGTACACACTCTATTATCGTCATGTAAAAGCTCAATTTTTGATGGCTGACATTTAATGGTAATATCGGAACCATTATTACCTGGAATAAAAATATCCTGCCCACTGTCGAGAATTTTCGACTCTTGAATTCGATTTTTAGATGATGAGTTTCCAGCTAGTGCGCAGCTTGAGATAATAAGAAAGCAATATGCTAATTTATTGATCAACGGACACCTCAAATTTGAATAACTTTAATATTTGATAAAGAATAGCAAATTGACTAACCTATGTTGTTTAGTTGGTAGAAGAAAAACTTACAACAATAAATTCAGTGATCTTTGATCATGCTTTCAGATCACTTAGTAATTTTCAGTTTCAGGCAGTTGATTTTTCAGTCACTACAAAAAAAGCATGTTCCAGCAGTCAGCAATACACCACCAGCACTTATTAAACCGATTCCTACGTTTTGATCATCATAGGAAGAAAAACACTCCTTTTGATCATCACAGCTTACGTAAACCATTGAACCTCCTAGAAGCATAGATATACCACCGAACATTAACACAGAAGAAGTTATAGTATTTAATGGAAACCTTACCCATCGACCAAAATTTAGACATTTACAGCATGCAGGCTCAATACCTTCTATGCTTTCTCCTATTCCTTTTTCAGAAATTTCTGTATTTTGAGATTTATTGGTCTCTTCTGCATTCAGATCTACTTCATAAAACTGTCCTTTTTCTAGGTCACAGCTTAACACCTTTTCACTTCCTAAGACCTTTGTAGAAAAAAAATCTATGACGCAAATTAGGATAAAAAATTTACTTATTTTTGACTTCAATGTTTCGTAACCCCCATTACCATAAACTTGAATTAGAATAAAGATGTCAGCAAAAGTGCCGCCATATCGAATCCATTCCCAGTTATCGTATATGAATATTTAGTTCAAGCATTAGTTTGGCTAAATGGCTAGGTATTGGGAAACTACAAGTCCCTTAAAAAAATGAATTTTTTTATCGAGCTTTAGTAAAGAGTTTTTCTTGCTTGCGAATTGTACAATTAAACCATTTAAAAATATTGAATTTATTCGTATGCTTTGATACTTACAAACCCTCTTATCAACCTCAAGGAGTCATTATGAAGATAGGATTAAGTATATTTTTTGCTTTTTTTATGTGTTCCCAATTATTAGCATCCCCTTACACTGCAAGTTCGGAAGCAGAGTCTTTTGAGGAAGAAAATGAACTTGGATACTCTGACGAAGATATTCTATCAGGTAGAGGTGGACTTAGTAATAATCATCCTGGGAATATATTTTTTCGAAGGGTTATTAATGATCATAAGAAAGAATATTTAAAATTAACAGCTAGAAGAGATAAAGCTGAGATGGTTAACGAGATCCTTGATTTTTTTAAAGATGAGAGAGTAAGATTTATGAAGCGAAATTCGGAGGGTGTCTGGAAAGAATTGCTGCGCAATAGAGCCTATAGCAAAGTCAGTCAAGCATTACGAGAGTAAGACTTAGTTTAAAATATAATCAAGGAAGGTATAAAAATTTTCTTTGCATTCTTCTTTGTAGAACTTCCACAAATTTGAACCTCTTATGCCTTTAGATGTAAGTGCTACGTAATATTCGTTATGATTAGGATTTGAAACAAAATCATCATATGTGATATTTTCATTTCTAGAAATACTAATTTCAAGAGTAAATAGATTGGTAACAAGTGATAAACAATCATTGTCTCCTCTACAGTACTCTATAATTTGATCTCTCGCCTTTTCATTAGCCGAACCATGTGCTGGAAATCCGATTAAACATAGACCTAATAGTAGTAATTTAATCATACAAAATCCTCTAAATGGGTAGCCAAGTCAAAAATAAGGTATAATTAATTTTTTCTTAAGATGCAATTCTTCTATGAACATTTTGGTGGGTAATCAATCTAAATTTTTCTATCCAGACAGACGTTAAGATAGGCACCTTTTATTCTACTATGGAATCATCAGATTAGTCATTATAATGAGTGGTGGGCACATAAAGAAGGGAAAATTATGAAATTAATCTATAAATACATAGTCATTTCAATAATTTTCACACTCTAGTGTGAGTTTTCGGGAGAGTTATCTTGAAGAAAATTTTGGTCCGGGCTTTAGCGTTGTATTGAGTCAAAAAGAGGAAATGCGGCTAACTAAGAAATTTAAATTACCGTCAGATCCAGGGGAGAAAGGGAAAGAAACTCTACTTGGTATCGATGGTGATAAAGATGGTTTATGGGATGATATACAAAGGTGAATTTATTTTGATTATGCTGACCAGCCTTTGATTAGAAAATCGTTGATACAGCTTGCTTTAGATCACCTAGAAACTTTTATGCATCTTCATGATAAAGAAAAATTAGCCGCTGCATTGAACAATGTTTTGAAATCAATTGGTTGTGTTAGTCACATCTTCGGACTTGTTTACCTCAAAAATCAAATAGACAATTTCGATAATCATCTAATAATAAAAATAATTGAGAATACAGAAGAAAGGTTTGAAGATTATATTGAAGTGGAAAAAAATTCATCTGGACGAATAAATGGAAGCAGATCGAAAAGATTTTCAGATTGTCGATTTGAAGTCAATCATCCAAACAAAGAAGAATACCTGAAAAAATGGAAGAATTTTAAATAGAATTCGCTCAATCTACTTTACTATTCAATCAAATACTCTGTATTTAAATCATCGAATTAGAGACCTTCTTTTCCTTCGTTCTTTCTCAGACTTCCTGTGTATCTTGGTGGAATGCGATTCGTAACATTCTTATATATTTTAATACTCAGAATTATTAATGTAAAATATCAATAATGAGATTTTTTGAAAAAATAAATGTTCCAGTTTTTTAGTATGAAATAGAATGAGGGAATAGAAAAACTTAAAACTTGATCGATCGCACCAATACTGACCCACCTTGGGTCAGTATTGGTGCGATCGGCCAGCTTGTGTTCTACAAGAAAAATAGCTCACCATAACCAGAAAATCCCAAGAATTTAAACAAATACCCATTAAGGGGGAAGTTGTTAAATTTATTTCCCACCTTGCTCTTTTCTTCTTTGTTCTAAGATTTCCTGACGGGATTGCTTTTTACTCCCTTGATTTTTTTCGTTTCTCATGGATTTAATTTTGTGTAAGACTCTACTTTTAAGACCAGGGCGGTCATTTATTACCATAGCAAGTGCTTCCCAATCATCAACAGCACCCCGGTCGTCTATTTTTTTACCTTTTGATTTGTCGTTGTCATCTTCTTTACGCTCTTTACCAAAGATATTTTTTTCAGCCATTGACCACTCCTTTTTGTAGAGATTGTAGCATAAAATTCTTTGGCAAGTTTGGCACACACCCCCTTTCACGATATTTCCCAGTATTGTAAACTCTTTATCCAGCATTGATAGAGGAGTTGCAAGCGATGGAAGGGCTAGAAAAAAAAGCTATTTGGTTGGTCATTGACGTTCATATTTATTATGCTTTATTTCGAGATCCGTGATCTAAGACTCCGAGTAAAAAACCTTGAACGAAGGCTAGACCAGTACACCCAGCAAGAATGTGAGGTCCAGTTTACTAGTGATTAAAAAAGTGCTTATGCCGGCAGATAGCAAGACCAAAATCAACTTAAACTGATAGATGTATTTTTACCTGCAGGCCTGCATCCTTCCAATATTACACTTTGGACCAAAGGAATCACCAAGAAACCCAGAGAGATCCAATGAAAGTGTGGAGCTTGCGATTGAGCTTTTAGCTGAGGCTAAAAGGTTTCAAGGTAACTAGTACCCAGGTGGAATGTGACTCGTAACATTCTTATATTTCTTGGAATTCAAAATGATATATCCCAATAATTATTGATCATTACATTTTTTAGTTTAAAAAAAATTTAATTTTTGCTATACACTGCTAAGTCCTTCTACCTATTTGATGAGAAAATTATGCATTTAACTAGTAAATTTATGTCTATATTTATTCTTTTAATATCAATTTTTATCACCAGTTTAGCAAATGGATCTGAAGATTCAAATCCTTTCGACAGTATTGAGGAGAAATTAGGTATTTTATCTGAATTGATTAAGCAAGATTCTATCACTAGAATGGATAAGAAAGACGCTATTAATAAATTTCATGAAAAATTCAAAAAAAATACTTCCCTTAACTTTAAAACCAAAAGATCAGAATCTGAAGCGTTAGCTAGTCTTTTGATTGCAATGCAGTTGTGGCATAGAAATAGAGATTTTGCGTCAGCAAAAATTGAGGTGAGGATTGTCAATACTATCGGAAACCAAGCTTTTTGGCATTTTATTCCAATGCAAATGTGGACTTCTGCTAGAGCACAGCTTTGGGTCAAGACTCGCACATATTTTGCCCATCAAACAGGTCACATTCTCGAAGAGAGTTTAAAAGAATCAGTTATTGCCACTCTAAAAACTGAGATGAAAGAAAAAGTTGATTCGCTAGGCATGGAAATTAAGGAGATATTTCATAAAAACCTCACATTGAGTACTAAATTAAAATCGGATCTAGATAGTAGCTTAGTCCAATTATTGACACCTATAACTGAGGACCAATTGGACTTTAAAAATTCCCTTGAGATCGCTTGCGACTATATAAAAGTATTCAGCCAGGTGCTACATTTTGAGTTGTACAACTCTTTAGAATTTAGGAATATATCAAAAAAATTCGCCGGTGAAATAAGCTCAATTATGAGTAAAGAAGAAATAAAAAAGTCGATCAAAGCGTTTGAAGTGGTAAAAAACAGAGATAAATATTCAACCACTGATTCGTATGTCAATTTACAATTGGAACAATTGAAAGCGTTGCTAAATTAAGATGATTGGCAACAATTGGATTTCGCTGATTGAAAAATAAGCTCAATCACAACAAAAACCAATTTCTTAAGATTCGGACTGTTAAAGTCATTTAACCATCTTTATCTAAGATACAGATATATAAATGAATTTTATCTAATTTCCAAAAAATGACACTCCCTCAACAGGTTTGGTGTAATTGCAAATCAAATTTGTGAATACTAAAACTTTCAAATAAAGCAGTCGAATAAAAATGGACTCTTAAGCATTTCATCTGCTTACCCGAATCTAAAACTAGGTTTCAAAAGCGAATGGTTATTTGACCATTAACTTTTTATCTAAAGATAAGGTTTACACGATGATGTCTAAAAAATCATTAAACCTATTTATAATATTATCTTTTCTCGCATGCGATTCCAAAACTAGGAAAGCTAGCCAAAAAACTTCTTCAGTCAAGAACAATGATGATATAACAATTGTACAAACCAAAGGAGGTGAGACACAAAGTCAAACAAAAAATGATGATGGTGATGGTAAGACAAATAGTAATGGTACAGATGGTGCAAATAAAGATAAAGAACAAAATAAAGACGCGAATAACCCAGCGAATGAGGATTCTGCAGAAGTTTCTGAGTTGTTGTGTAGTATAGTTTCTTCTGATTCTGAGACAGGAAAGATTCCTAAAATTTTTCCGGAGTCATACAACAAAAATTGCTTTTCTTGTCATAACGATGGAGTAAATTCAGTAGCACCTTTTCCCGCTCTAAATAACCTTGACTATCAGACTTTCACCTCAATCACTCGTTCAGGCAAAGGGCTAATGCCATCATTTGGTGAATCCTCGATTTCAAATATCGAACTTGAATGGTCTTTTAAACTAATTAAGAACGAAAATTTCAAAATTTCCTGTGAAGAGAAACAAAAGACCCCAATAAGTAAAGAAGAATATGACCAAAAAGCTGGACTTGGGCTTACAGCTTGGAGAACCTTAGATGCAAGCAAAACAAACGAATCCTGCGCAAATTGCCATGGCCCTGATCCAGTTGAATTTGCCTTTTTTAACTACACAACCGCCGATTTATTAAGACGTGGACAAGTTCATGTTAGTCAAGAAACTGTTATGAAGGTCGCTGATTGGGTAGAAGCCATGCGTTCTTTCTACCAAATTACTCCTAAAGACCGTAACAATTATCGTCCTTTGCAACCAGGAGGAAGAGTTTTAGGACCAGCAGTTGCTGATAACCCATATAAAGCCAGCGACAGACCAGCGCCGGCTAGAGATCTTAGTTTTGGTGAGTATTTGCAAGCGAATTACAAATTTGCAAAAGACCCCATCAACAATATCGCTCAAGCTGAAGCTGCTGAAGCAGAAATCCTTGGAATAAATTTGAGGAATTTACCTGTTGGTATTCCTTTCAATCGATGGACAGAAGATAAGTTTCGTGGTGAAGAAAACGCAAGTTTTGCTGAATGGATCCCATCCGTTGACTGTATGCCAGATGAGGGAAAAAGGAAAAAATATTTTGAAGCTTCAGATACTTACTTGAAAAATCCTGGACTAAACCAGCTTATTTCTCTACTGGAGCAGGCAGATGAAAGTATGACTGGGACTCCGTACAACAAACTGAAATGCAGCTCCGTGCAACTTGAATGTATAGGAATTTCAATAACTGATTGGCGGGATTTATCGTTGTAATTTTAAGGGTTTTTAAATTAAGTATTGCCCGATTATTTTTAGGTTGTCATGAAACTTTTCCTCCGTTTTTGTGATTGCTCTTCCA
>JBGCDR010000281.1:0-4330 GCA_045105515.1 Oligoflexales bacterium | reverse complement strand
TCATACCTTTGCTCATAAGTGAGATTGGCAGACATAAATACCCCTTTCTTGCAAGCAGATTAGCCTCATAGACTAAACTAAATCCGCCTTCCGAAGCGATGGAATTTTTTCTTCTGCACTTAATCTAGCAATCCGCCATTTGATATTAGGTGGTTTTATAAAAATTATGAGTATATTCCAGGTTTTATTAGTGAAATAAATTAGAACTTCATAAATTTTATATATATCCGATGCTAGCTCTGCTGACAATAGTGGAAAGCTGGTGCGGTGATTTTTCATTATACTAAATTTAAAAATAGTCCATGGCTGTTCGCAGGTACCCTGTTAACTATATTTGGATTTATCATAACTCTAATATATTCAGTGATGATCTATCAAAAATCTCTTGAATTGTCGTTGACAACGAGTAAAGTATTGAAACTAAAAAGTGAGATAGTCCATCTAGATGAGGTCCTTACAATGTCAGCAAGGATGGCTGCAGCAACCGGTGACTTAGCCTGGGAAAAACGTTATCTTGCTCATGTGGGTCCACTTGATGAAAATCTTAAGCGAGCAATAGAACTCGTTCCAGATGCTTCAAATACAAAGTCCGTAAAACAAACTGATAGTGCAAACTTAAAGTTGGTTGAAATGGAGGAACTATCTTTTGCTTTAGTGCGAAGCGGGGAAAAACAAGAAGCATTTTCGCTTTTGACTTCAGATGAATATAATTATCAAAAACGCCTTTATATACAGGGAATGAATGAATTTTCCCAGAAACTTGATGATGCATTGGTGGATTTTGAGAACGAATCAAGCACCATATTTTACAACTATATTACCGCTCTCGTACTAACTTTATTTATCGTAATTTTAAGCTGGCTTGGGATTGGAGTGAAAATTCTTCACAACGAGCGAGAAATTGAATTAGCTAATAAAAGGCTAATTCTAAATGAAAAATATCTCATAGAATCGAAAGAAAGTGCTGTTAAAGCAAATATTGCGAAATCAGAATTCCTAGCAAATATGTCACATGAAATCCGGACTCCACTCCATGGAATTATCAGTTTTTCGAGATTTGGGACAAAAAAAATTAAGACAGCTAGTACAGAGAAGTTAGAGTATTATTTCACTCAAATCAATCAAAGCGGGACCAGGCTTTTACTTCTCCTCAATGATGTTCTTGATCTTGCCAAGCTAGAATCGGGAAAAATGGATATAAATTTAAAAAGCACAAATTTTTATTCCCTTGTTGATGCAGTTAATTCTGAATTTATAGCAGTTTTAGATGAAAATGATCTGGCACTAGAAATAAATGGACAAAAGGATATTGAATGGGTGCTTGATTCCATGAGGATTATGCAGATACTCAGAAACTTTGTTTCAAATTCTATAAAGTTTGCAAATAAAGGTTCGAAAATTCACATTCAATATGATCTTATTCGGGATGAAAAAAATCAATGGCTAAGCTTTTCAGTAGGCAATACCGGCGTTGGTATTCCCGTAGATGAGCTAAAGTCGGTGTTCGATAGTTTTACCCAGAGTTCTGCAACAGACAGTGGTGCAGGTGGCACTGGATTAGGATTGTCAATCTGTACCAAAATAGTGAAATGCCACAACGGCAAGATTTGGGCTGAATCTAAAGATGGATATACATCATTTCATGTGAAAATCCCTTATTTAGAAATAGCAAAAGCAGCTTAAAAGGAGGTTGATCTTGGTTGATGAGAAACTAAAAATCCTCGTGGTTGATGATGAAGAAAGCAATCGTCAAATCTTGGCAGAAATCATTGAAGATCTTTACTGTGCGGCGTATGCAGGTAACGGTGAAGATGCTCTGTCACTGGTAAAGATCTTCAAGCCAGATTTAGTGTTACTTGATATTATGATGCCAGGGATGAGCGGTCTTAAAGTTGCTAAATTTATCAAAGAAGAAAATTATCCAGCTCCAAAGATCATAATGCTGTCAGGAAAAGCGATGACGGAAGATCGGTTGAAAGGATATGAAGTAGGGGCAGAGGATTATATTATTAAGCCATTTATAGATGATGAGTTGTTAGCAAAGGTTAGGGTGTTTGAACGGCTTATTAAGGTAGAAAACCAGCTGTCACTAATGAATGAAAACCTCGAAGATCAGGTTAGAGAAAGAACTGAACAGCTTCTTAAAACTGAAAGGATCTCCGTGCTTGGTGGGCATACAGCTCGCATAGTTCATGATCTGCGAAATCCTTTGGCAATCATTAAGACAATTACTGAATTAAGGCTAGAGAAAAATAGCAATGAAATAGATTTTAGAAGAATTCATAAAGCATCTCAGGTAATTGAAGACAGGATAAAAAGCATCCTAGATGTAACTAAGTTAAATGTTAACCATGATAGTGAAATTAACGTTGAAAAGATTATTAGTCAATCTTTAAGTAAGTTTTCTCTGGGTGAATTTAGAGGTAAAGGTTTTGAAATTGAGAAAGAAATTCTCCACACTTTCAGTATTAATGGCCATGAAATTCATTTCGATCATATTATTTCAAACCTACTCCGCAATGCTGCTGAAGCTATGACTCATGCTGAGACGAAAAAAATTTGTGTGAAAACCTCTGATGTTCAAGACGATTTTGTACTCGAAGTCAGCGATATGGGTGAAGGCATCAAAAAGGAAAATTTGGAAAAAATATTTCAACCATTTTTTTCGACAAAAGTTCACAATTTAAATGAGAATGGATCTGGTAGTGGTCTAGGACTTTCAGCTATTCGTAATATGATTCAATCCTATAATGGAAGCATAAGCGTACATTCAGAGTCGGGTGTCGGAACAAAATTTATCGTCAAGATCCCTGCAGCTAAAAAAGCTGCTTGAATGAAGCATTTATTTTATCAAGAATTTCTCTAGCGATTTAGCATAATTACGCAATAAATATTGTTGTTTAATAACTAATCGACTATAGTTCGTTTCCTTATTTCGTGATAATAGATACGAAAAATACCTTAAAAAATAAGCTAAGATCGGAAAATATATGAGGAAATTTATATTTTGTCTCTTGGGGCAATTAACGTTAATAGGACTTTCCGGTAAATCCATGGCTTCCGAAGTGATTCATATTAATAACAAAAGAAAATGTGTATTCATGGATAGTCATCAGATTAAAAGGCTAAGAGAGAATTCTGAGTATAAGCAGCATACTCAATCGTTAACCTTTTCACGACGAGCACAGAGTGAGCGTGAAACAACTGAAGAATATCAAGTCCTCAAAGCTAAGAAGAAAAATCTCATTGCATCTCCTTTGCTTTGGGGAGCTGATGATTTGATACTGTCTAATTTATTGGGCTATCTGGCAACACCTGACGATATTATGAATATTAAGGTTGGTCTAGTTGGAGCACGGCTTCCCAAAAATGCTATTCGTCTTTTTAAAAGGCTCAGCATGGTTGAGCTTCAAGATGGAGAGCGGAATTTCAAAAAAAGGCTAGTTGATTTAGATTCGGAAGAAATTTTAAAGATTAAATCTTTTCTTAACCCGGAATTAACTGCAAAGTATCATTTATATAGCAAACGACTACAAGATGTATGGGATATTGAAGCGCTAGAGTCAGGTCGTTCCTTTAGGGAACCTTGCTATATAAATCTTTTAATGCAGTTATTGGAAGTTAAAATAAAGGAATTTGAGAATAAAAAGTGGGCTGAGATAGTTGATAGCAAAATAAAGGGTAGGCAAAAAAGAAGAATAAAGATTAAACACAACTATGCGATCTTATCGACGATGTTTGGATTTCACGATGTTGCTAGAAATGCGGTCAATAATGTCATTGGTTCCCATGTTGTCAATGAGGCTGGGAATTCTGCATGGTCGCTTGCTGCTAGTGCGATAAGGGTCGCTGGTAATAGATCTATAAGCTTTTCCGCAAAGTTTGATACGATCGAAGCTACTGAGGCGGTCGCTGAAAAAGAACTTGAAAGATCTACCTTAAACGCATCCTGGAATGCTATTTATACAATATTTTCGGCTAGCAATGATTCTCTTCCTTCAGGATTTGCAATGGAACATCCTAGTCATTATCTAGTATCAGCTTCCCAAGCTGATAAGATGGCTACGTATCACGCTGCAGAAAAAGCTATTTTACTTTATTTTATCGAACATTCTGATGATTGGCTTGAAGCTATATATCAAAGAATTATGAAATTACGCCAAATTAAAGCTAAGTATGGTAGGGACATTTTTGGCGGATTGCTAGATTAAGTGCAGAAGAAAAAATTCCATCGCTTCGGAAGGCGGATTTAGTTTAGTCTATGAGGCTAATCTGCTTGCAAGAAAGGGGTATTTATGTCTGCCAATCTCACTTATGAGCAAAGGTATGA
>JBGCDR010000280.1:0-10774 GCA_045105515.1 Oligoflexales bacterium | reverse complement strand
TTTATAAAGCATCAAGTTGGCCTTGATAGGACAAAAATAAATTAGTACGAAATAGTTGAATTAACTGATGTGTCGGAAAATTTAAACAAGTAGTTATACTGACTCAATTAAGAAATAAAAGCATTTCGGTCAATGCTCATGGCACACCTGGTGAGTCTAATAGCTTATTCCAGCTATTTATAGCTTCATCAGTAAGAGTTTCAATCTTATCTTGAGTAGAAGCAGATAAATCTACTTGCGGGATGATACAAACAAGGATTTTTCCTTCCTTATCCATAGGAGTCAATAATGACATGTCTTTGAGAAGGTCCTTATTTGAAGAGATAAAGGAGTAGTGAATATTGAGGTTTTCAAAGCTGTTGAGGGTTGGGAGATTGTCAAGTTGCTCTAAATGGCCATATAGGATCTTATAATACTTAATGGTATCGATTTTCATGTAAATCAAGACCGCTAATATACCAGCAATATAAAGAAAAATTTTCATCAAATAACCAAGTGTAGAATAATATCCCTTTTGTTAATGTTTCGGTTAAAAAAGATAAAAATGTAGGTGAGTATGCAAAGTTAATTGATTGCTATCAGTACTTAGTCATTTCGAAAGAGAAGTCGAGAAATCTCGATGAAAAACACAGGGGATCTCACTACTCACTTCGTCGAGATGATCTAAATGACTTATGGTCGATATGACCTAAGTTGCTTGGTATGGTTGCAATGAGGTTCTTTACAAACCTAATTTGAATGAGCATATTTTCGAATTTTTAGGCTCAGTTGAACGAACATTCTAATGCTGGATAGGTCTTGCCGTCGACAAATAGCTCTCCCATTAGAGACCCCTCATCATCAATCAAAGTGACTAAATTTCCAGACTCAAGAACAACTGCGCCAGCGCCATCCGTGTTTATTGAATATCCTTTGATTGTGATTTCTGTGTTTTTACTGGTATTGAGCGTTTTTGCATCAAAATCTGCGACAAACGTGATTTCAGCAGAACTGCAATTAAGTGTTTGTCCGTACCCTAGACTTGCAGTCATTCCTAAAACGATTGAAAAAAGTATTTTTCTCATCTTAAGTACCCTTATTTTAAATTGATTTGTTCATCCCTAGGTATTCTAATGATTCACGGCCTTGCAAAAGTCAATACCTCTAAAAATACGTCCATAAACTGATATGATAATAGCCTGCCTGGTAATCTTTCGACAGTTTCAAATATTTGGATGTTAAAATTGATTATCTTGCGCTGAGAGCTAAATAATAAACCTCTTAGACATGAGAGGGATGGTGCATTTAAGGTGTGATGACTTCCTCAAAATCTTTGGTTTTCACTCGGAGTAGATATTTTCCCTGGGATTTTTTAAGTCCACCAACCATGACATGAATAATGGTTGATGATGCTGTTGATACATTAAATCGGACATGATGTAGCTGTTCTTGCTTGCCAATATACTCACCTGCACTGCGTGCAATGCTAAAGGGAAGAAAGGAGCGAGTTCTCTGCCCCGTAAACCGCTTGTAGTTGAGGGTGGGAACTAATTTTCGTTTCTCGTTTGAATGAGCACTTATATAGTAGCTATAATGGTCAGCACAGGCAAGAAAATTCTCCTCAAAGACTCCTCCGCACCAATCAGAACTAGAAAATTGGGTAGCAGGCATATTGAGTTGGGTTCGGATATCTCCTCCTTCGCCTTCCGAATTTTCTATCAAACAGGGAGGATAATCAGTGCCAGCAAAACCATTTAAATCTTTCTCAGCATTTCCAAGGCAGTAACTCTCAGTTTTTTTGACCACAGGAAAGATTGGCTTATAATAGGTCCGGTAACTACCTGCAGAAGAGCTGGAAATAATAATCAACTGTTCGTCTTTTAGCCATTCTGGAACTGATTCCGTCGCTTCTGGGATTCCATTAATAGTAGATGTCCGGGTGAAAGAGGCCCCTGGACATAGGTTTAAAATATAATCCATATCTTCCACATCACTCAGACCGATAATGCACACTATCCGTTTATCAGATGTATAAGCGTTGACAGCAGAAGACAATGCAACTCTATTGGTAAAAGGGTCGGCACAGAATGTCGCTGAAATACCGAGAGCTCCACATGCATCTCTGGTTTCCTCGGAAACAGCAGCTCCATCAGCAATCCGAAGTCTAAGTGTTTCTAAAGTTAAAATTGCCTCATCACTTATCACTTCAAGTTCATTATCAAGATTTATGTTTTCAAACGATTCTATACCTGCAAAAAGTGGGTGCACGCTGTATGTTTTAGCTTTAAGGTCCTCTTTGTAAGCGAATTCAAAAAATTGACGGTCTATCTCCTCCTGGATAAAGGGTCTTGGGCCAGGACGTTCATCTAGCTCTACATCCGGGTACCTGATTGTCCAGTTATTGAAAAAAGGAAAGCCGTCAGGCCCAGCATGAAAGAAATTATCATAAAGTGGAGGTACAAAATCAGCTTGGGATTTTTTAATAAAGGCAGATGTATAAGCGTTAAATGAGATTGCTTGATCAGGCATTCCAGGCACACAAGCACCGGTAAATTGATCGCATACCTCGGTCTGATAGTTTTCCTCAGTTAAGCCACCGTTAGCACACTCATCGAAAGTTGTAAAATCTGGAGCTGAGGCATCTTGGTATACTGCTGATGAAAAGCAGCCCACATATACAGTTCCAGTTTCAGGGACATCCTTGAATACCTCTCCATCAATATTTTTGAGGCGGTTAAGAAATTTGTTGGCTCGGAACATTTCAAGAGATGTCTGGGTAACCAGCAAGGACGGAATCAGTTCCTTGTTGTGATCCCTAGGAATCACCTGCAATAAAATACTTCTACTACCCTCAGCACGGCAAGCTGCTTCGTCAGCTTCTTCCTTGCAAGGGTCCACCTCGATGTTAAATGAGTCCACATCTCCCACTGTGTAGCGAGAACCTCTAAGATTGACATCAGAATTATCGATTGAACCAAGAATATAAAGGTCGCGGTTTTTATCGACTAGGAATGAGTTAGAGTACTCTTGCGGATTATAGTAAGTTTTCTGCGGATCTATCTGGCTACTTAGGTTTATTGGTCTTTGGTCCAAGTGCGCCATCTCCGAAGTTTTCTCGATATGAATCTGTCTTTGAGCAATGTTACGATCTCCAAAGGGTATGCTAGTTACACTCACATTTTTTCCAATAAAGGCTGTTGTAACGGTTTCTTTGCGCAGAAGGCCAGTGAGAAGCACATAGGTCACAGAATTTTTTGCTAGACGTATATTGATGTTAGAGTCTGGCATCAGCGTTTGGTAAAATAAGGTGTCACGCCCAGGGAAGGGACCAGCAAATGCGCGATCATCTGCACTTCCGGCAATAGGGTCAGCATTTTTGTCATGCTCATAAGTTTGCGGGATTTCACTTGGGTAAACCTCTTGCAATCCTGGCATAATATGATGGGTGAGTGTGCTATTTTCTGGCAAACCTAAGACTGTTCTGACGCGATCTTTATCGAAAGCCATTTCCACTCCTACTGAGTGGCCAAATTCAGCTAAGATCTCATCTATTGCTTGGCCCAGTACAGTTTCAACATTTTCGATTCCGTGCTTATCTGTATCAACCAATTCCTTGATTCTTGCGCAAGGTTCTACCGTTTGACCACACAGTTTGGTGTGAAGGAACCAGGCAAACATAGCGCGGTAACCTACTGTTGCATCATAGTGGCGACTTTTAAATGCTTCTGCAACCATGCTTTGGTCAAAGTTATCGGTCAAGCTCAAATAGTGATGACGGGTTGATAGGTATTCTGCTAAGTATTGAAAACTATAGTCATTTCCCGCCGTGTAGGCTGAAGCTAGTAATGATAAGCCTTGAGTTAGCCATAATTTCTCAGGCTGGAGTTTTCTCGAAATCATTCGGGCATTAGCGATGATTAAAGACATAATTTGCTGGGCCACATAGCCTTTTTGGTAATTACTGGTAATACTATTTGCTGTTGGGTATTGACTGTATTTATAGAGCCCTGCAGGATCAGGAGCCCAGAGGTAGACGACCTCTGATTCATTGCTTTCCGGATTGCTTACATTATCATAGGCATCCAAATCTTCAGGTTTGACAATAAGGCCGGAAACAAAATCATCATGCCTATTGGTCCTTAAATCTGAAAACATTAAACGGTTGATTTCAGGGCTGATTAGAATATCAACAGCCCCATTGGCATTTACGTCGCTTACTGGGCCGTAAAGGGTTGTTAAACGAGCATAAATTTTTGCTGCCTCGTCACCTATATTTTTGTAATGTTCTACTACTATCTGGTCTTGGGCATCAGGAAAAAGTAATGAATAATAATTGATTAAGGTGTCCAAGACGCTTTCCAGGATGAGCTTGGTTTTACCTCTGCTAGTGGGGACACCACCGAAGCAAGGATTGCCAATTTCAGCATCAGCCCAAACATTAATATTCCCTGTTTTATATACGAGCCAAGCTGTTTTGGTTACGATTGGCTCAAGCCCAAAGGGGTCGCCTAGTTCATCCGCTTCATTTGTCTTTAGTCGAAATAAACGCTGATGACATAGGTCTGGAGTTTGGCTCATCAGGGTTAGGGCTACAGAGTCGTCTTCATTGTTCTCATTCTCTTCATTATTCCCTTCTTCACTCTCATCATCACCTTCATCTTCGTCTTTGTCCTCTTCATCATCTTCCTCCGCAGTTTCAACCTTGGGTTCGGTGCCGCGGCAAAATTCACCAGTTTCTGAATTGCTTACATTTGCTAAAACATCTTCAAGAGAATCGACGTCAGCCCTCACTTCTAGTTTGATACAAGACTCTTCATCAGCTTTGATTACCAGCATGTGCTCTGAGAGGTAACGGCCTTCTTGAAAAGCGTCACTCGTCTTGAAAACGAGGTTTACTAAGGTTTGATTTTCCGAGGCTTCAATCTGTATTGATTGGTTTTCCTCTACGGCAATAGGCTCTGAAACTACATCGGTTACCTCTTCGTAAGGGGTATCCCCTCCACCTGGTCCACTGCCATCAACTGGGCTATCAATATCTTCAAAAGAAACATTTTCTCGATCACTCTTATTCTTTGATGAACAAGCTATGCCTAGAGTTAGGAAAGATACCAGGAAAAAAAATCGAATCGGCAAGTACTTCATAGTCAGTAGATCCCTATACAGATTGCGCTTATCTCCTGATCGACAGTTTATGGTTGAATAGAAAGGGACTTTTTTGCAGGGCTGTAAGTGCCTATTAATATTTGCTTTAAAACTAAGGAAAGTGATACATATTTTGAAAAGATAGAAATAGGCTTGTGAAGCTCTAGCGAATTATTAACAAAAACTGCCTACTGGTCTTTTTGATTAAGCTAATTCATTTTTATCAATATTCTTAGGCTTCAACATCAGAGAACCAATTGCCGAGGATTTGTTGTAGAGGCCTAGGATCCCTGGGTGTGAGGATGTCTTGATGGCCTGTCTCTTTGAGGGTTATAAACTCCTTCTTGCGACTTCCTATTAGTTCAAAAGCTCTCTTCTCTATGATGCTAACAGGAGTGATAATATCTTTGTCCCCTTGGACAAACAAGCTTGGTAGGCGCAAGTTCTTTAAATCTTTATTAAAAGAACGAAGGGCATTGCTTTTCCAGGGTTTGGCAAAATTTCTGTTTTTTTCGATACTAAGCATGGTGTCAATGGTTTCCCATGATTCTCTATAAGATCCGTAGGTGATAGCTTCGGTGAAAGCTTTGATATCAACATTTTTTCTGTAAATAAAAGGGACCATAGTCTGAGGGACGAATCTATTCAAAATTTCTCCTACACTGTATTTCAGTGGGAAGTATTTGATAGCGTATAAAAAATCTGTAGGAAGGTAAGGAACCATATTGGGAAGTTTTCTTATGATCGGCTTTATAATTGCACCTTCAAAAGTTAATTTTTTGCGATTCAATCCAAGACTCTTGATTAAATTAATTGGAGAGAAATAATTAGTTTCAAAAAAATCCCAGTTGAGTCCGTAAAACCCTGATAGACTCGTAAAGGATTCAACATTTTCTTGATTGCACTTTGCGATGCTTCTGTTAGCAGTGAAGTTGGCTTTATTAATAGGCTTATCTATGGGTTCATAACCCATTAAAAAAGCCAGAATCAGCGTGGCTCCATAACTATGGCCTAAATAGTGGATGTGTTTGTATTTCTGGCTTAGACGTTTGTGGTAAGCAGGTAAGAGCTTGCATACGATTTTATTAAAGCTGACGTCTGTAGTTTGACTTTTGGATTCAAATAGGAGTTTTTGTGGATAAAAGCTGAGAACATGGACATCATAACCAAGCTTTGTTAGAAAATCGCAAAAGGATTTACCGTTTATTTTGACTTGATACCAATGCCCGTTTTCAATGAATCCGTTGGCAAGAACGCAAACTTTTTGATTATTAGGATAGTCAAATCGATCCACATAGAGAGAACGAATTGAACCGAACATCTTGGTACGCGAATAACTTGGTGCTACTTGCATTTATTTTGCTCATTTTTGTGGGGTAGTGCATTTTCAGTCTAACACAATTTCATTAGAGTTGATTAAATTGTGAGGACAAAATTTCGGTTAGGAAAAGAGGGGATAGTATTACCGGTCGCTATTAGCCTTTGCTTGCTCCAGGTATCTCTTCTTGAATTCTTTTGGCCTGCTCAAATTTTATAATATCTTCAGCACTGATATAATCTCGTGAGTCATCATCTGAAATTTTTGTCTCGGGGCTCAAGGCACGTATACTGCGATGATCTTTGTTTGCCCGAATTTCCTTTAGTTTGTGAAGTTTCGCATTAAGCTTTTCAATGACTTTTTCAGTGGTCTGATACATATTCGCTGTAGCAGCCTGGATGGTGAAATCAACTTGCTTATTTACAAAAACTTTTAGATTAATCATGTGGTCATGGTTTTCAACATGATACGTGACATGGATGCTGACTGGGGTATTAAAATATTTGTTGACTGTTTTTTCAAGCTTTTGACTGATCGTCTGGTTAAGATACTCAGATGGTTCCATACCTTTGTTGAAAAATTCAATACTCATGGAGCTTCCTTTCAGGTTTATCTCCGCTTATGGCAATGACTCAGGTTCAGCATGCCGCTCTACTTGGGAACATTAGCAAAGTATATGCCAAAGCGAAACCTATTGTGCGAAATAGGCTTCTTGGCTGATTCCAGCGGCCATTGTATGGTTGTCCTGTGAAATTTAACTCTTATATGATCAAATCACACAGACTAAGAAAAGTTTTCTTTGTCGATTATTCTTTCTTAATAAGCTGGTAAAAGGTGGTGTTGTGGGTTTTTTAAACTGATTTTAAACATTGTTGTTTTAGCTTTTCTTTGCTCAGCGTGCATTTCCGAGAAGAGGATATACCGATTTTACTGGCAATGAAAACCTGGGTCTATGTTTAAGATTTCAACTCTCCCTAAAACTACTTTGTAGATGTACAATGAATGATTATGGCATATAATATGCATGGCCTATAGTTAGGGGTTTTGCTTAGATGCCCTACAGGGGGAGCTTGTGATGGAAAAGGTATTTTCTTTTAAACACATCGATAATCCCGAGTTTTGTGAAGATTATGCCAAACTAAAGCTTGTGGTTTTAGAAGAGAGTGGTTTGCTTGATCATCTGCAAGCGGTATCGCTTAGACTATTATTTTATAAACAAGTAAACGAGGGTGAAGGTGAGGGCTTTACGGTTGAGGGAGTATTAGCAAAAGCAGATGGGTCTATCATCAAATGTCAGGGCAATTCACATAAGATGCTTGATTCGATAAATAGCATGGTAGAGAATCTAAAAATTCAAATCAAAAAAATAAGCGAAAACAAGGCGTTGGAATATAATAGGGATTCTTTTTATCCTTATTACTACTCTGAGTACTATTAGTTTTTTATTGGATGGAAATACGATGCTTAGCGAAACAATGCTGAAAGGAAGCAACTTAATTGGTAGTTCCCAAGTAAGTTGTAGCCGTACTAACTGGTTGGTTAAAAAAGAATACTTGAGCGGATACCAAAATATCAAAAAAATTATGAGCAAATCTTTTAAGCCGATTTTTGATACTGATTCTCTGTGGAAAGTTGAGGAATTGCTTACAAAAAATGGCTTCGCTGATTTAATTTTAGTAAAAAAAACTTGATCCCTGTAGGCTATTTATCTGTACAAAAGTGCTTTCAGTATGTGTTGGATTACGGGTTTCAAAACTCGACCGCTACTCAGGTGGGACAGCTTATGGATAAACGAATTGAAACTGTCAATGAAACAGATTCTTTAGGCTTGGCTATCGATTATTTTGCAGAAATAAATGATCGAAATTTTTTACCAGTAGTGAATTCTAGCAATCGCATACAAGGGTATCTATGCAGAGCTCGTGTATTCAGTCAGATTTTGAAATTAAAACAGGTGGCTTGGCATACCAAAGTTCATGCACCTAGTTCTGAGTAAGATTATTGATTTGGTTTTGCCTATCTTTGATTTCTGATCGGATAGCATTGATCTTTTCATAGATTAAATCGAGTTTCTTTTTAGTCGTATCTATATCTGAAACAGTTCGCACTTCTAAGCCAAAGACCTCGACTCCGATTAGAATTGCTCCTATGGCAGTACTGATAATACCTGCATATTTAAGGTCGCTAAAAAACGATTTCTTGGGCTTCAGATCAGGCTTTTTGATTGCAAACGGTTCTATCCCCTTTATTAGTCCACCGCCGTTAAGGCGAGAATCAATCTCGGTGATCTTATTGATCTCAGCTTGTCTGACCCATTTTGACTCTATAGACATTTTTTCGCTGTTGGTATTTTTCGCAAGTTCTTCTATCTTTATCTTTAGCTTTTCATCATCCTTTGTCAGGATTTGAAGACCATTAAGTTCTGCGAATTCCTGATAGGCTTTTAGGAAACCTTGTTCTGTTTCTAATGATTTTAGCTGCTTTTCATAAACTACTTTATCAGCATCCGATTTTCGCTCAATAGCTTCAATATAGGCATCTACTTCTGTCAGCCTACTGTTGATCTCTTTTAGGGAATCATAAGGTTTAAGTCTTGGTGTCTCTTCAGCGTAAGTTCTAATTAAATGGGTCCAGTACTTTGCTACATCTTTATCAAAACGATTTTTGTAAACCACACCAGTAGAATAAGAAACAATTCCAAAAATAAAAGCTGGGACTCCCAAAGATAGCAGAATTGTCGAACCTTCTTTTTCTTTTTGCGAATCAATATTTTCACTTTCCCTAGCAATCTGCTCTTCCAGCGCTTGCCATTCTTGGGAAAGCATCAAGGTTTTGCAGGTTTCAGGAGGAATATGGTTCAAATAATTGGCAACCAGGGTATCAAACTGTGATTGTGATTTGCTATTCTTGCTTTGATACTCTTCTAGTGCTTCTTGAATTTTATGACATTCCTTTAGTATGTGTTGGCTGGCAATATAATTGTCTATGAGTAGCTTACGTATTTCGCCGTTATAATTGTAAGTTTGGACGTAGGGTTCAATCAGCCAGTTTCCGCAAGGGCGCTGGTAATTGACTGCGCGATTTGGAGCAACACATGAACGAATATAGACTTCAAGCTCCCCTTCGGGGGGATCTGGAAAGGTATGCATGTGTGCAGCAAAGGCTAAAGGGTTTTTGACAGAAGGGTTACAGTTTTTGGAATTTTCTTTTTGGCAGATTGCAAACTGAACATAGTCTGCATCTGGATCAGGTTCTGCTAATATTTTTAGAGACTTATGTTTTCCGGTTTCTTTTTCTTCAAATTTTGCTTCCTGAGTCTGCAAATTTTCACCCAAAACCTCTTCCCTAGGCTGCAATGGGGATATTGGGCTAATAATTTTTTCTTCTTTTGGTTCTTCCGGTTCAATTGGTTTTATATAAGTACTAGGGGTATTGACCTTCTTAGTTTTACAGCCAATTCCAAAAGCTAAAGAAATTATTGTTGTAATCAAGAGTAGATACATAAAAAACCATAAAAATCTGGGTTTGCGTCAATTGTGATTTCGGAAAATCTTAGCAAAACTTTAACATTTTTGTTTAAATTAACTGTAAAATAACAAACAAATAATTCATGATATTAAGTAATTAAACAATGTTTCAAGCCTCTTAGCGATAATATTTAGCCTAATCTCAAATTATCTGCAGATTTATTTTAATATTTGATGGATTACCGCCGAGCATGGTTCTTAAGAAGTTAGCAGTAAGGGCTGAGCCAAATGGTTGCAGGAAACAAAAAACTAAACTTACCAAAATCAATCCTGTTTGTAGATGATGAAGAAGATCTCGGCTACCTTATGAATCATTGGTTCAGCCAGAATGATCATGTGAAAGTGGACTGCACCCATAATGGCGAAGAAGCATGGAAAACAGCACAAGGTTTTCACTACGATTTTATAGTACTTGACTGGAAGATAGACGGAAAATTAGATGGACTTGCTTTGGTTAATCGCTTTAGACAACATCGATTTTACTGCGATATTCCAGTACTAGTGATTTCAGGTTTTTTATCAAAAAAAGAATTTTCAATTGTGGAAGAGTTTCCTTTAACGGGTATTTATGAAAAACCTTTGCAAGAACAAGCGTTTTTGCAAGCTATCAGCAACCTATATCAAGATTGTGTTTGGTATAAGAAGCAACAAGTAACCATAACCAAGAGTATTAGAGTTGTCTAACAATTGATAAAACCCTTTGGTAGCTTAATTTATGTTATTTTATAGTTCCAAAGACCTGCTGCTGCGTAACCTATTTCATCACGAAGCTTATCAATTCTGACTCTTAACTTTGAAGAAGCTGCGT
>JBGCDR010000279.1:0-12306 GCA_045105515.1 Oligoflexales bacterium | reverse complement strand
TGTTGATATTTTTTAGTTTCATGCCCACAGATTTCCTGAATTCATATGTAAATTCAGCATAATACCTAATCTGTGCGAAAATTGATTTTTAATATGTCTTCGGCTTGTATGACGAGTTTTTAGAGTTCAGTCAGTGCTCAGATTAGTCATGTTTTCCATTTTCTATTTTACTACAGGAAATTACAAAGAATAATAAGACGTAGATAAGCTTCACAGGCTTTTACCTTTCGAAATTATGAGTAGCGAGATTCCAGGCATTATTTCTAGAAAATTACTCTTGCGATGTAAATTTTTGAATTCTCTTTCAAGCTTGCTTTAATTTATCTGATTGTGTATATCACTGATACTTATAATAACTTCCTAGGTTTCTATGTATAAGTTGATCTCATTATTGTTCATAATAGCGGTATTTCATTGTCCATGTTTTTCTAAGACGATCGAATTACAACTTATAAATAGTGATGTTCTGTTTTTTGATAGCTCAGAAGATGAGATGGAAACAGAAGAAAAAACACGACTTTCGCAATTAGATTTTAAAGAATTTTTTATAGAGATTATCGCAGTAGAGTTGAAAGCTGCTCAAATACCTTGGGCAAGTTCTTCAGGTGAGAATATAAGCGACATTTTTCATAAGATTTTAAATACATTCAAATATGAAGAATTTATTTATTATAAAAAATATCAATTTGAAGATGATGATAATTAATCTTTACAAATATAAGATTTTGTCCGAATAGCTATAGCTAGATTTAAGGCAAGCTAAAATTTTGCTCCCTCTTCGATCTCAAATACTATTTTTATAAGTACGTGCTAAAATTGTTCATTGATGCTTAACTTCAGGGACAATTACGACCGAAGAGAACATTCAGGTTTAAACATTTCTTTTATTATCGAATTAGCTTTTTTGTGGGATTGTGAATGTAAATACTGGATAGCATCTTCAACTGAATCAAATCCTGACTCCTTCACAGGAATGACATTGAACCAGAACATTGTAGAGGTTTTCAATAAATTTAATCCTTCAATAACCGGGGCTCTAGCTCGATCTAACTCAACTTCCGATATGGGTTTAACCTCAAAGCTTTTTACTATGTTGGGTGTTAGTTTTAGAACTGTTTCAATTTGTGAGGGGTCTGTGGTAATTCCTACGTAAAGATAATCATTTTTCCATGGGTACTCCGCTTCAAAAATCTCCACTTGAGGAGTGTAAGCTAAACTTAATTCTTCCCGGAGCAGGTTTCTGGCACGATCCTCGATAATATTTTGTAATGTTGAGACCAAAATTGAATTTTTCTTTAATTCTCCATATGTTGGCCAATAAAATGCTACCAATGCTTGGGGGTCTTTTGAATCGATCTTATATTTTTTATGTACCCCGGGCTTCAGACTCAACTTTTGAGATTCAATCTTTTCTTTAGCTGGAATTGTTTTGCATTTCAAGTCGCCAAAGGCTTGATAAAGTTGCTGGACAGCTTGCTCGGTTTCTATCTCTCCCACAATAGTGAATTCTGGACACCGATTTAATAATTTTTCTTTCATCCATGCCTTGATATCTTTTTCTTCAGCACTGTTGATCTGATTTTCTGTTAATGAAGCAAATCTCTGATCATCATCGTAAAGAGCTTTGAAATAATCGTTCAGTAATGGTTCTAAATAAGTGTTTTTTCTACTTTCCAGTTTTTGTATATAATTATACTTTTGTCTATCAATAGATTGGTTGCCAAAAGCGGGGTCATCTATGTAGGCTCTATTCCACTCTAAATAATGAAGAAAATCTTCTGGAGAGCTTTGACCTGCAAAATAGCTTTCATCATTGTTCATCGTGAAACTGAAAGAAACATCTTTTCCTGCTAACAGAGATTGAACTTGATTTAGTGGGTGCTTTCCTGTCCCACCTAAAATTAAGCTAGAGCTTCCAAGAGCTATTATTGCATTGTCTTTGCTATCATACTCCCATTTACCATGACTCATTTTTGTTTTGATCATTATTTTTTTAGGCATTCTTGGGTCAATATTTTTCTTTAGATGAGCTTTGACCCCATTTTTAAACTCAACGGTATGATAATTAAAACCCTCATTTTCAACCAAGTTAAACTCCGCTGGAGTTTTGGGGCTAGAAGACTTGTAAGCAAATTTCAGAGCCTCTGCTTTTTTGCATATAACATCAGTCTTTAATCCATTGGCAATTATTTCTTTAGCTTGCCTTACGAATGATGGATCTTCTTTATCAGAAAAATCACCAATCATTAGAATGTTTGAAGAAAATATTTTTTCATGGATAAATCGGTCATTGAGTAAGTTGTTTAAGTCTTCGAGTGTTACTGTCGTTAGGAATTCTTTGTACAGCGAAACATAGCTTTTTGCATCTAAGCGTGGATATTCCTTTCTCACTTAAAACATTCTCAGGTTGCTCTTTTTCAAGTATATCCTCGAGATCCTTCTTTATTGTACTTAGGACTATATTAAGGTCATCTTCGCTAAATCCGCATGAAATAATCTCATTGTGAAGTATGGTTGCTTGGGTAAGACCCGACTTCCATTCATCTTTATGAAGCTCAAAACATATGCCTAATCTCATTATATCGAGGTCAAATCCATCGACCAGACTGACAGCATAAAAGTCTCTTTTATGTTCTAAAAGATATTGTGAAACTTTGTAATTATATATTCTACTTAGCAATTGAGTTTTTTTTATTTTGAGGAAATCCTCTTTAGTGAATAGGGGTTTTTCCTGCTGCTGGGTTGAAAGAAAACTGATCTCAACAGATGGGTAATCTTTTTCTGATATTACTACTTCTTTATGGTCATCATTTAAGGTACCAAGATCTGGTTTGGATGAAAATTCTTCGGCACCTTTCTTCATGGATGCAAAAACATCTCTAATATTATTCTCAGGTCCTTTGCGATCAAAATCACCAACAAGTACCAAAGTCATATTATCTGGTCGGTACCACTTTTTATAAAAAGCTTCTATTTTTTTACGATTAAAATTTTTGCGGATATCTTTCTCACCAATGGGTAGCCGTTCGGCATAGTTTGTTCCTTGATAGAAGTCCTCCATCATTTTCCTACTGATGCGGAGATTTTTTGAATCCCTATCCTGTTCCTCCATATCAATAATACCTTGCTCTTTCTTAATTTCACTTTCTTCTAGCAGTAGGCCATCCGCAAAATCTCTAAAAACAGTTAGAGCATTTCTAACACGCTCTGGGTTACAACGAGGCATATCAATTTTATAAACAGTTTCATCAAAGCCTGTATGGGCATTCAAATGGGGGCCAAATTTCATACCCATTTCTTGAAACCAATTGATGAGAGATCCTTTAGGAAAGTTTTTACAACCGTCAAAAGCAAGATGCTCTAAAAAATGCGCAATTCCTCGCTCATCCTCTCTTTCATGGAGAGATCCCACGTGAACCATTAATCGCAAAAAACAGTGATCTTTCTTCTCAGGTTTTTGACTCCAAGCATACTTAAAGCCATTGTTAAGTTGCCCGTAATTGACTTCTGAGTCCTTTGGAAGGTCACTTTGTTCGTTTGCCCACTTTTGAGACTGCCCAAATGAAACAGATCCCAAAAAAATTGTAAATAATATCAAGTTGCTTAGAATTTTACGCATAGTTCAAATTTCCTGTGGTATTAAGCTAAAAATAATTCGAATTTAATATTTCCTACTTCCAGCTTTCTAGGTTCGAGCGACGATATCACGTTTATAGACCATATTGAATTTTTTAATGTACCCAAAGATACAACTGTCTATAAATTCGGGTTAATTTCAATTGATCAATTGTTTGAAAGTTCAATATTATGTTTAAGCAAATATAGGCATATCTTAAATCTAATAGTTGGAATAATGGATGCTTCTAAGTTTATAAGGAATGAATGTCGAAAATTAGGCTTTATCAACAGCTGCGTTGCTCTTTTTCATTTTCATCCGGACTAAGATAGCGATTACTATAACGCAGGCTATGGAAAAGAAGATGATATTTCCTTTTTTTACGTATTCGACGACATCTTGGCCAAAATGGAAATATAAGCTGAAAAAACTGACCGAAGATATAGAGCAAGCTAAAAAGTCAAAAAAAGCAAACTTGCGTGCATCCATCTTTCCGAGACCTGCCGTGAGAAATAAAGCGTTGCGTACCCCAAAAGGGATAAATCTGCCTAAAAATAGAGTGATAGAGCCATATTTTTTTAGATATAGGCTTAATTTATCTATTTTGCCTCCAGCTGCAATTGATGCGAAAAACCTGATCTTCCATATCCTTGGTCCAAGTATTCTACCTAGGCTGTAGCAAATTAAGTCACTGAAGTAAGCTCCAAAAAAAACTGAGCAAAATAAAGGCACAAGCATATCTGGAGAGTCTGCGGCAAGAAGGGCAGAAATAAAAAGCATGATATCTTCGGATATAGGGAGGTTGAAGCCTGCAAGCAGGAGTGCAAAAAATATAATATAAGGAGCATATACTACATTATTCTGTATTATATCAATAAGTTGATCCAAACTTTGGTTCCTTTCTTAATATCCAGATGAAAAATCTGGCGATATTCTATCGGCATACTCAACAGTTGTTTCATTGATTTTTTGACAAGTAGCCAGCTTGTATGAGCATGTAACCTTAAATCTTTTTTAAAAAAAAGCAAAATCCCTTAGTAATAAATTTTTTGTGAACTGAAGCCTAAAAGATGCAAATATAGTTTAATTAATTTAGTTAAAAAATTAATATTATATATAAATATAGTATATTAAGTTTTATTTAAAAGATGCAAATTTATAGGCATAAATCCTAAAGGAATTTCAATAAACACCGATAAGCTAAGTAACTTGATTGATTGCCTCATGGGGCAGCTAACTTAACAAACGGAGAATACTAAAATGAAAACTTCTTATTCAATTGGATTAATAGTAATAGCATCAGCGTTTTATGCATGTAGAGGTACTGACAATGCAGGCGGCGAAAGCGGGCAGGATCGGCAAGCAAATGAAACCACAACACAGTCTAATGTAGAGCCGAGCTCTTCACAGTCTAGTATAGAGTCAAGCTCTTCAGCAGACCTTGTCAGTGACTCGAGCTTAGCAAGCTCTGATATTTCTAGTCAGACTGGAGAAGCTTTGTCATCTACCATGAACATGGATATAAGCTCCGGCCTTGGTTTAATGCTAACTGCATCATTAGATGGAACCAGAGAGCAAGATAGGGACTGCACGGTTGGGGATGACAGTACTGAAGTGAGCATTTCAAGGGAATTTTCAAAATCTTTCGAAAAAGATCGTGGAGAATTTTCATTTGCTGGTGGTTTTACAAAAGCTACCAACATTACCCGCAAGTGGACGAAGGCTGACGGAGCAGAAATACCATGTAATGAGGATGCTACCCATATTTCTTACCCGCTCGTAGATTTTGAAGGAGTAAAACTTAGTGCTGAATTTAGCAAAGAGTTTTCTCGTTCGATGACGAAAACAGATGCTGAGGCTAATGTCCTAGAAACTCGCTTGCATAGTGCAATTACAGCTGGGAGTCGAGAAGTTTCATGGGATAGCGTAGTCGTCAATGAAGAAAACAATAGTATCAGTTTGCAAAAAACCATCTCGTTTTCTGCTGAGTCTACACTTACTCGCCCAGATCAGGAAGGCAATTCTAAAATTGATACTATCAGCCTGGTAACTGCTGAAGACGCTCCTCTTGTTGTGGCTGTAACTCGTGATGGACAGACAAAGCAATGGCTTGAAAGAACGATTGTCTCAGGCAGTACGATCGGAACTCACAAAGATGGTGGCAGCATTCACTTGAGTTACGACAATGCTAAGTTTGAGTATGCTCAAGGATGTGAGCCGCTTGCTGGTACTATCTCTGGAGAGATCTATTTAGCTGGTTCAGAAGTGCCAGATCGTAGCTTTGTGATAGATTTGGCCGAAGCAACGAAAACCATTACGTTCACTAATGGAGAAGGCCAAGAAATCACCGAAGAGCTTGAGCTTGAGCTTGCTGGTTGCGATTTCGACAGCCCAAAAAGTGAACTAGTTAAGAGAGTTAAAAAAGCAAAACAAAGAATTAGAAGTGCTGTAGCAAATCAAAATGCAGATAAAAGCGCTGAAGAAGAGTAAAAATAAAGATCTGTATCCAAATTATCCATACCCCATAACTACCCCCACGTCGTCTTAGACGTCAAAGTTAGCTTAGGCATACTAAGCTAACTTTTTTATACTTTCTGAAATAAAATCAGTTTTTTATAGTTTTGATCCACAAGTATATCTTAGCTAGGCCGATCTATAGTCTAGCCGTATTGACTTTGTCGTAGATGGAGAGGAGAGTCCATGAACCATTTAAAACTATATTGTGGTGTCTTGTTAGTTTTTGCTGTTGCCAGAACTGGACAATCCTATCCAAAGCAGCCCGAGTCCCACTATAGAGCATGCATGAATAAAAAACGTGAAGATGCTTGTTCCGTTAAAATTAAAGAAAAGATGCTTAATGGAACTTGTAAGAAAGACCTTGAAAGTAAGATATTTTGCTATCCCAAATCTCCTAAATCAAACAAAGCAAAAAAGTGATCCTCCTTGCTTGAATTAAAGGCAAGATTCTCTAAAAAATTTTCAATTACTTATTCACATCTTACGTAATACTATATGATCCATTGAGTACTTGAATGATACCCAATTAAATACGTAATCTTATGGACTTATATATTTATGAGCTTTTTTGCGTACAATAGATAGTAAATGGGATTAAAAATTTGTTCGTACAAGAGTAATTGAGGAGATGCTATGGAAATAATAAAACGGGTTTATCTATTAAAGTTTTTGCTTTTGATTTTTGCAGCTGGGAGTCTGACATTCTGCAAACCTGAAGATGATGATGAGGGAGGGGGCGTCGTGGTAGGCAATAACACTCAGCTTACTAATTCTCAATCATCACTAGTCTCTCAAACTTGCGATGCCTCTTCACTTAAATGTAGCCCAAGTAATTTAGAGGGTAGAATCTTTGCAGCTGGGGCCATGCTTTCCAATGATGAGACAAGTAATCGCGAAAGTAATGAATCAGGAGATGAAGAAGAAGGCGGCAAATCACCTGAGATGAGTCATGGATATAACATGACTTTTCTAGCTGATTCTGAAGATATTATCAATGATCCCTCTGAAGCTGGGCATCCAGAGGGTACCTTGATCTTTAATCTCTTGGAGCAAACAAAGTTTTCTGGTCTGATTTCTATTCCTGTAGAAGATCAAATGCCTGAAAATCCTATTATTTTAAGGATAGAATCATTTTTTGACTATATTGATGCTACTATTGAATTTCCAGATTTGGATGAAGGCTTAAGGGGACCTTTTGTGATTAGAACAGTTTTTCGCGCAACAGCTGATTCTGATGATGTCGATGATACCATGCAAATCAAAGACAAGTTAGTTAGACTGCCGGATGCCGTTAAATTCACTTGGTGTGATAGTAGTGTTTGTAATTATAGCACCAGGCCTTCAGGTCCTTTACAGGACTCAAGGGTTAAAACCCTGTTAGAAGTTGGTGATACGGGGCCAGGAAACCCGAACTATGGACTTTTTACCATAAACTTACAGACTCCTCTGACTGTAGATTATGGAGTTATATCTGATTCCAGTAAGGTTTGGACTATCGACTTTGACTTAGAAAATACGGTAAAATTTACTACGACTCCGAGCACTTGGCAAACTGTTGCAGATCTTGTTTCTAGCTTCAACATAGCATACTACTGCAGTAATCGCTTTTGCTCCCAACAAAGCTCACCTGGTGAAGATTATATTACAGCTAGTCTTAAGATCGAAGATTGAGCAGGCTTGAAAGCTTTCACCAACTAGTAGTTACAAAACAAGCAGTCACTTCTTTTCTTGAGTTTGAACTCCTTGAAGGATGTGTCTTTGCTGTTAAAAGTCAGTAATCTTCCAGATAGACTTTGTCCAAGATTTACTAATTGTTTGATGGCCTCTCCTGCTTGCAATAAACCTATGATGCCGGGTAATACTCCTAAGACTCCAGCTTCGGCACAAGAAGGGGACATTCCAGGTGCTGGAACACTTGGGTAAAGGCAGCGATAGCAGGGATTCCCTTTCCCAGGGGTAAATACACTCAATTGACCCTCAAATCTGTACACGCTACCATAAATCCACGGTTTGCCTAATTCCAAGCAGGTATCGTTTACGAGGTAGCGTGTTGTAAGGTTGTCACTTCCGTCTATTATCAAATCATAGTCACTTATAATTTTTTCTGCGTTGCTATGATCTAAACGGGCATTCATAGTCCTTAGGTGTATATCTGGATTATAGTTTCGTAAGGTCCAGGCAGCAGACTCTACCTTACTCATTCCGATACGATCGGTACTATGAAGAATCTGGCGCTGAAGGTTAGAAAGCTCCACTTTATCAGAGTCTATAATGCCTAAAGTTCCGATGCCCGCTGCGGCTAAGTAGTAAGCACTAGGACAACCAAGGCCGCCAGCGCCAATAACAAGGACCTTGCTTCCAAGGAGTTTCAATTGTCCCGGCTCACCTATTTCAGGGATATGGAGATGCCTACGATAACGTTCAAGTCTTTCTTGGTTCAACTGGGGACTTTTACTGAGCGGATAATTAAGCTGGAGCCATTTTTTTACCCCACCGGCTAGGGAGAAAACGCTTTTATAACCCATCTCTTTTAATGTGGTAGCAGCTAAAAGGGAACGAGTTCCACCAGCACAGTATAAAATGATATTTTGATGAAATTCGGGAATTCTGTCCCTTACTTCAATCTCCAAGGAGCCACGCGGCAGATTTATGGCTTTGGAAATATGGCCTTGGCGAAAGTCTTCGGCATCTCTGACATCTACAACTAAAGGAGGGGGGGGCGACTCTAGTTGAAGTTTAAGGATTTCTGGCTGGATTTCAGTTACCCAAGTTCGAGCATTGGTAATAAAATCTTGTAGTGAGCGATTTTTCTGGGAAATAGAGGGCATAGCAATTCCTCACGGGCCGGATTAATTCAATATAATATCGACTAATAAAACAAATTTATTAAAGCTCTAAAAGGAAATGTTCAGAAAAATAAAACGCCCATTCATCGCATTTTTGTACCGCTAATAAACCATTCCAAATCCCTTTTGAATGAAAGCGGCACTGACTAAGTTAAGCAAATTAATATCTTCAGACATGTTTACCTCTTTTGATTGCATATGCTGATCTAAAAATTTAATAACCTTGGATTGATCAATAAAAGGAATATCTCCCAAGCTTTTACTACGAAGGGTATCTTCTATCAGGTCGACCATATGAGGTGTTTGGTTTTCAGCACGGCTAGGAGGAGCCAAAAAGGGATGTTTTTGTCGTTCATAGATCGTCTTGGTGATAAAGGGCTTTGCAGCTTCTCTGAGAAGGTATTTTTCCGTCAATTTCTTAATCTTATATTGGGGAGGCATGTTCACAACGTACTCGACCACTTTATGATCAAGAAAAGGTAATCTTCCTTCGATTGAATGAGCCATTTCCATCCGATCTCCGAGAACAGTAAGTAAGTAGTAAGGCAGGACAGCTTTTGACCAGAGATATAGAGATTGATCTAGCTTTTCTCTATCCGAAATTTGGTTAAAGTCAAACTGTGTGAGTAAATATAAGAGAGGATTTCGACATTGATATTGATTCAAAAAATCATCAGAAAGTATCTTTTGGCTTAGCTGCCTTTGGTCAGCGAAACCTTTGAACCAACCAGGTACATAACCCAAGCGGGCAATGATTTGAGTCTGTTCTTCTGATTCGGAGTTTCCTAATAGAAGGCCTTGTGAAACCTTATTTCTAGCTGCAAGCTCTGCTAGTATTTCTTTTCTTTCATGCTCGTACCATTGATTTCCATGGATGATTTCGTCTTGGCGAAAGTGAGCATAACCACCAAATATTTCATCTGAGCCTTCACCCGTTAATACCACTTTTAATCCAGCATTATGCACTGCCCTACTTAGCAAATATTTTGCAACTCCATGGCCATTGAATAAGAACCTTTCTGCCTTAAGTACTGCCTGGTCCCAATTTTCGGCAATCTCCTTTTGTGATATCGGAATGGGATGATAAGGTGAACCAGCGAAATTAGCCATTTCCTCGGCTTGTTTGGCTTCATTATATTCATCATGGCTAAAGGTTAGGGTAAATGAATGAACTGTCTGGGGAGATAATTCTTGAGTAAAACCTAAAATTGAGCAGGAATCTAGCCCACCACTTAAATAGCAGGCGACTGGTACGTCGGCCCTAAGCCTTAAACTAATGGCTTCTTTGAACAAGCTTTGAAAACCTTCCACTGCTTCTTGTTCACTAATATTCTTGCGCTCGTGACCTTTTGGGTAGTTGAAGTCCCAGTACTTTTGTAGGTGCAGGTCATTAGCATCCCAGCTTTTGACTAGATAATGCCCAGGAGCTATTTGCTTGACTCCTTGAAAAAGGCTTCCTTCGATGCTGGGCGCCATATTTATTGCTTGGTAAAACTGCACTGGATCCCATGCCATTGGTACACCAAGCTCTTTTAAAGCTTTAACCTCAGAAGCTAGGCACAGTTTATCTTCATGGATTGCATAAAATAGTGGCTTTATGCCAAAACGATCCCTTGCAGCGAAAGTCCAACGATTTCTTTTGTCCCACAGGATAAAAGCAAACTCGCCTCGCATATGCTCTAAGCAGCTGATACCATACCTTGCGTATAAGCCTAACAAGATTTCGCTATCAGAGTCTGTTTTAAAAGAACAGCCCCATTCTTGTAGTTCTGTGCGAATACTTTGATAATTGTAAAGTTCTCCATTTACCACCGCTGCGATTGCACCATCGGGACTAATTAAAGGTTGGTGACCTCCAGGAAGGTCGATGATGCTCAAACGAGTGTGTCCCAAGACAGCGCGATGATCAGAGCTAAACCAAACACCTTCTTCATCAGGACCTCGATGTTTCAAGGAGGCTAGGGCTGGGGAAATTAGATCTTGTTTTGTCTTGATGCCATCGCCAAAAATGCCAATGATTCCACACATTGATGAACTCCTTTTTAAGATTCTAGATACTTGCCTTACTAAGGTAGCCTGATACTTACCTTGCTAAGGTAACCTGATTTTTATCTCTTTAAAACCTTGTAACTTTTGATCCTGAGAATCTTAGGTCGTTTGGAACTAGAGCAGCTGTATTAAGAATGTTAGCAAGAAGCCTCATTTCTGCTTCATTGCTGCCATGAGCTGACTTCAGGGCACATCTATTTCATTAGCCCAAAACCCTATTTAGACCGGAAACAGATGTTTCAAGATGAGTATTTTTAAATAATTTTCAATTTATTACTTTGTATTGTTGCATTAAGTGAATAAAATAAACCCAATAAATACTTGTGATTATATAAATATTTCATAATAAAAAATATGTATTAAAGTTAAGATGGTAATTCTACGAAACTGTTTATTAATAGGAATTTAATAATATCAGAGATTTTCTTATGCGAGTTTTTTGTGTGCTTACAGTACTGCTTATCACCGGTTGTGGACAAAGTGTATTGTCTTCATTTGTTGGTGAAATATCCTCTACAGAGACTGAAGCTGCTCAAGATACCTCTGCAGTAAAAACAGACTTAGAAGAAGAAAGCGTTCCTCCTGCAATGGTTACAGGAGCAAGCCTTACTTGTGACATCGCAACGACAAATACAAAAGATAGTTTTGTTGAAATATCATGCTACTTAGAAAAAGAGGGTTCAATTTTAAAAGATGTAGGCTTATCTGCCTCTGATCTTACTATTCAAAATGATAATGGGCAAAGCTTAATATTGGATTTTTCTCCTCAGAAAGATGGAACTTTCTTAATCAAAGTTGCTTCTAATGAACTAAGTGATATCAATATTTCCTTAAAAAGTATTGAAGGTAATAAAGTTAAAGAATCAGATTCTGAATATTTATCCACTGTCATTCTTTATGAAGAACTTGCACCTACACCAGAGGCGAGTCCTTCTCCAGAACAAGCTTCTGATGGAGGAGAATCTGTAATTCTTGATCCAATGGTTGAAATCAATTCTGATAACCAAACTTCAGAAGATCAAGTTGCAAAAAGTTCCTCCAATACTTCAGAATCTAATGTATGTAACTACCTAGGTGAACCAGGAAGTTGGATTATGGTTCCTGGTAACCCAGTTTACGGGACCAATGACTTTTGTGTAATAGAGTTGTCTAACAATTGATAAAACCCTTTGGTAGCTTAATTTATGTTATTTTATAGTTCCAAAGACCTGCTGCTGCGTAACCTATTTCATCACGAAGCTTATCAATTCTGACTCTTAACTTTGAAGAAGCTGCGTT
>JBGCDR010000278.1:0-4352 GCA_045105515.1 Oligoflexales bacterium | reverse complement strand
CTACACATAGAAGCGCAAAGAAGAAAAAATCTTCTCTGCAAATGGGTTGCTTATTCGAGATTTTGTAGGCTCCATATGCAGCAAGCAAGATCATAGCCATTCCAGGAGTGATAATCATTGCTCCCCCTTCGATAGAAGCTTATTTAATTTTTCCAAGAGAAATACTCTAGGATCACCTAGGCCATCATCTTCATAGATGTCCATAACGGAAAAAATGAAGACGACTCCCAGGCAAAGTTCATCGAGGGTCAACTTAAATTTGTCGACTTTGTGCTCTCCACTTGGGGGAGGTGATTCCTTAAGGTGTTTTTGAAGATCCCAGGTATTGAAACGCTCCTTCCCAAGTTTCAGTCCTTCACTTCTTGTAACCTTGACCAGCTCTTGTGTAAATGGGTGGAGAGAGTCATGGATTTTGACTGCACTCACAAATGCTGCAAGAAATTCGAACGGACTGATAGAGTTGTAAGCTCCATTTTTCCCAAGATTGATCACATACACACTGGGCTCTGAAAACCACCATTCTGCTGTCATCTCAAACATAGTTTCCTCCAAAAAATAATGGAGGCACAACGGGCGGGAATCTGGTAAAAAGTCACCAGACCCTCGCGGCTAGTGCGCCGTTAGGGTTTAGCTGCTAGTCCGAGGCTTCAACTCAGGCTAGTAGCGACTATTAGTTATGTTGGTATTTTAGCATGGTGGTTGCACTGTGGATTGTTGGCTATTCAGATCAATTACCAATCCCAGCTCTAATAATTCATCTTCTGTATCGTCATGACCTTGCAAGAATTCCTTTGCAGCTTTCAGGTCATCTTCATCTAGTTTTTCTTCAATAAGATGAAACTTTGTTTCATGGGGAAAACCTTTGAATCGACGTACGTAAGCACAGGCTACCAAAATATCATGGTTGTTCGCTCTTGCAATGTACTTTCGCACTTGCTCTGAATTTCTAGTCGGCCTAACAGAAGACGAAGCCCAAGACTTAATATAGTCAATAGCAGCCTCGCGCATAGTATCGTCCAAGAGGAACCTCCAGTTAAAGTTCTCAGCTATAGATTTGGAGTCTCAGGTTCTCCTAGCTCACCAGACTTGCGAACTTTGTGGAGAACTTTTACTGGCTCGGGAACATATATTCGCTTGCCACCAATTCTATGCTCCCTTGTGTGAGTCTTATTTTTTGGCTTGGGTTCAGGATTAGCAGCTTTAGGTTCTTCTTGTTTTTCTTCTACTGACTTTGCCACCTCTACTGGTTTGTCTCCCTTGGCTTCAACCTTTGGCTTTTTCTCAAACACCTGTATGCCACAACCTGACATAGTGATGACGCCGCCTTCAGTAGAAAGATCTTTGCCTGAAATAGCAGCAATCCAGGTATCAAACTCCTCCGAGGTCTTGACCGCCTTTCTATAGGTTTTGCTCTTGACGTTGCAGATAACAGTACCCACGGAAGTCTTAAAAGTCAGCGCAACATTTTTTTTCCCTTCACTATTAATAACGGGCATCTCGCTAAACTTGATACTAAGGTCAGCTTTGGCATCTTTCACTGTGAGTTCTCCTACTTCTTTTTCTTTTGAACAACTTCTTTTAGCTGACTAGCAGCTTTGAATTTTGGCGTCCATCTGGCAGGAAATTTGATTTCTTTACCTGTTCGAGGGTTCCGTCCTATTCATGCTTTACTTTTAGCGCGAGCGAATGATCCCAAAACAGCAATCTTGACGCCTTCTTCAGTTTTGATGCCAGTGTGAATACCTTCGATCATGGCATCTAGCCAGCGGCCAACTTCAGCTTTTGTTGTTTCCATTTGCTCGGTGAATTCTGATTTGTTCAACTTCTTTCTTTTTATGAGCTTTTTGCTGTTGTTTATACCTTCGATTTTACCTTTCCAGCATTTGAACTACTACCAATTTTTTTTATGAACTTATCAGTGTCGAATCATTCGACACTGATTAATACAGCCAAGAAATCTTTAATGTATTTAATAAATATTCACTGATATTTACAGCTAGGTGAAAATTACCTATTATATAAACTGTATTTATAAAATCAGGAATGTCCAAGAAAGGGACACAGTGACTAAAAGAAACAAAAAGAAAAAGGGTGTTGTTTTAGCTCTTGCAAATCAAAAAGGTGGTGTTGGTAAATCTGTATCTAGCACAAACCTTAGCTGTGCTTTCGCAAGTTTGGGCAAGAAAGTATTGCTAATAGATGTTGATTTTCAAGGAAATGCCAGTTCCCAATTAGGAATCTTAGACCAGGCCGAAGATTTGGATAAAACCATAACTTATGGGTTATTTAACGACAAACCAATAAATGAGTTTTGGCTAAAGACACAGTTTGAAAATGTTTTTGCAATAGCTGCTGATCAGGATTTTGTAGAATTTCCGGTGAAATTCAGCAGCAATGCAATAGCTGGTGCTCATGACATTTTAAACTCATGGATAGAACCAGCGCGATACGAGTTTGACTTAATAATTCTCGATACTCACCCGTCCGTAGATCTAACTTTCCAAAATGCGATGGTTGCAGCCGATTATTATATCTTACCTTTATTCTCGGAGGCTGAAAGTCTCCGAGGAATGCATATTATGTTCAAATATGTACGCAGGATAAAGGAAAAATTAAAGCCTACTCTTCATATACTTGGCTGTTTTGTTACTAAATACGATAAGTCCATTCCATCTCATCGACGTTTCTTATCAACTATCAATGGTTGGATGGAAAAGTACAATATGCCGGTTATTGGTGTTATTCCATTTTCCAAATCGTTTCCAGGAGCAAGTGAAGCTCAAACACCATTAACTTATGGGAACCCTACCCTCCCAGTATCTCTAGCGTACGTCGATTTAGCAAAAAAACTGTCACAAAAATTGGTTCTCAACAAACGAGGTAGAACACCAAACACTCCTGAAATATATAAAGAAGATATCAAAAAAATTACGAAACATATTAAACAGACAACCTCAGACATCATGATTGAGGAGGCGCCTTCGATATGAGTAGCAAGTCAAGAAAACAAAAAATGGAAGCTACCCATAAGTCTTTACAAAAGGGACTGGACAGAGAAGCTACAGAATATTTTAAAACTGAGGAGCGAGCAGAAAGATTTAAAACCGTAAAAGGATTCTTTGAAAATCAGGTTAGAAGCCAAAGAATTGCTAGCCCTGGCATAGAGATAAAGGAGATCGATCTTTCTCAAAATGATCGAGTTATAGACACCAATGACAAAGAATTCCTGGCACTAAAAGAGTCGATAGAAGAGGTTGGTTTGCTTCAAAGGCCAGTTCTCACCCTTGGGACTAATATTGATAAACCTTTTCTTTGCGTAGCGGGCCATAGACGAATTACAGCCCTTATAGCATTAGGTAAAGAAAAGACCCCTGCCGAGCTAGTGTTTTCAGAGGACGAAAAAAAAATAAGAATTGCGCGTCTTTCAGAGAATTTGGTGAGGTCAGACTTAAAGCCTTTAGAATTTTGCTCAGCAGTAGCGAAGTTGAAGAAAGAATTATCTGAAACAAACACAGGTCTTGCTCGCATAATCAATAAAAATCGAGGCTACATTGTAGCTATTGTTAAAATTAACAGTTGGCCAGTAGAGGCTAGAGAAATCGCGGAAAGAAATAATTTTCCAATTTCCCAGCTTACAGGAATCTCAAAGTTGGATTTAAATAATCAAGAGATATTAGAAAGACTTAGAGAGCTGGAATTAAAAAAGGTCGGTGGAATAGTGTCGACTGATTCGACACCTAAAAGCAAAAATACGAGTGATGATAATAAAAGAAATGGGGCAAATCGATTATCCGAGTCTAACAAAAGAAAAATTGACACCTACTTCATGGATAGGAACATTGATGAACCAGCGAAGGCAGAAATTATAAACTTTTTGAAAGAGATGAAAATAAGAGGTTGGTGTCCAGACACCAACATTTAAATTTTAGATAGAAGTTAAGTCTAAAACGAAACTTTTGGCTAGGGAACGTTAAAGACTTTTTTTGAACCACTTTCAAAGAGAAAGAGGAACACTAAGATAATGTCAAAAATCGATGCTAATGACAATACAAAAAACAATTCAATTAACTCAGAACCCAATAACACCAAGGGTCAAGACGATCCCCTACATATACCTGCTTTAAAATCTGAAGCCATCAGAAGAGAAATTGCTAAGACTGGTTTAAAAGGCGGCGAGCTTTCCTTGCTTAGTTTCTTAGCAGTTAAAAGCTCTGATTTCAAAAAGGATGGCAACCAGATCCGCAAGAGCAACTGGACCAATAACAAGCTTTGCGATGCGGTTAATTTAAGCTACCGCCAGGTTCAAAGGATAACAGCCAGATTAGAGGAACGGGCTTTTCTTATCAAAGAAC
>JBGCDR010000277.1:0-2601 GCA_045105515.1 Oligoflexales bacterium | reverse complement strand
AAAATGATAATGGAGAAGAAAAAACAGCGGCTGTATAATCTCTTAATCTTTTGATTTCAAAACATTATTTTTGTCAGATATAGGACTTACAGTTTAGCTGAGAGCTTAAGTTACATGTTCGCCGAAGGCCTAACTTGAAAGAAGCTGTGAACGGTCAAGATTTCGAGGAATCTTCAAGCGCTAATTTTCCCATAAGCATTGGCTCACTTTACTCCATTGGAAATTTAAGCTTTGGCTACCTCATTTTAAGTCGAGATTTTCAAGATACGATCCAAAATGATTATTTTAATAATATTGCAAATGAAGAAAACTTTGCTAATACTTATAGCCGATTTCAACAAGAATCCACTCAATACCAACTTTATGGTTTAGGCCTTGCTTTTAAACTTGGAAAAAATGCTGCGATTGGGGTGTCTAATTTTTTTTACAATAGAACCAGGAAACTGACCATTCATCAACATGCAGGATTTGTGAATCAAAATATCTACAATTTAGACCAGTCAGTTTTATCAGAGAGCACTGGAGGGCAGATCGTTGCTGGACTTCTTATTAACTGGGGACGCTTTGCAGTCGGTTTTTCAGCCTCAACAGTTAGAGAAGCAATGGATAAAACATCTTTGTCTCAGGACTCACTAACTATTTCCCAGGATTCAGATTCCCCACCCGCTAATGAGCATACTGAAATTGAAGATCTTGGAGGTGAAGATAATCTTTTTCCAAACACTTATCGTCTAGGTATGTTGCTTAGCCTATCAAAATACCTAATATTTTCAGGGGATATCATATATCATGATCAGGTAAAACACTTGAAAAATACCTCAGGTAATTGGGACTTAAATCCTGTACTAAACGGCAGCCTTGGCATAGAGCTTAATATTGGTAAAATTAGCATACAAGGTGGAGCGTTCACAAATTTTTCAGGCGCAAAAAAAGTGGAATTAACAGCAACAGCTCAACCAGACCATATTGATTTTATCGGATACTCAGTAGGTTTCGGCTACGGACTGAAGAATTTTAGTACTTCCCTTGGGTATATATTTCAAACAGGCAGTGGAAATGCCAAAAAAGTTGCAGGCATTGCTAATATTCAAGAAGTAAGCTCTGAATCTCAAACCGGCTTTTTAAGTATGCATTACTATTTATAACAAACTATTTTCTCAATGTAACTTAAATATTCCAATTCTCAATATCACCCCAAACATCTATTATTACTATTTAAAGCATTGCAAAATTCAGGTTGACTGAAACTAGTGAACTAAGGTACACGAAACCAGGTAAAAATCTCTTCCGGCCGACAAAATAGGCTAGATACATAAGATAATAAGGAATACACGAATTTTATGAAAACATATCACAATCTCAACAAATTATTAGTTCTGCTTGCAATTGCATCACATCTATCAACTGCCTGGGCTTCATCACCCGATCACGACGATGAATGTGCAATTAGATATGTGGACTCATTTAATTATTTTGTAATTAACCCAGGTGAAATGAAAGCCAAGTCTGGTCACGATTTTCCACGCGGACATGAGACGTTCCGCTTACAGAAAAAATCAGAACAAACTTTTGAATTTTTCCACCCTGACTCTAATAAATACCTATGTATTTCATCAGATAAGCATCACTTTATTCCCTGCAACCATGATGATAATAATAAAGTAGAATTTGAATTAAAGCCTCTGATAGAGATTTCATCTTTAAAAATAAAAGACCACAGTCGAATTTCCCTTGCTCGATTTTTCTTACTTAAATTAAATGGAGATTTCATAAAGCTTAGAGGCAATTCTTTTGAAATAAAGCATGAAATAAATAGAGAAGATCTTGGGGATATTACCTTAGTTGATGTGGCAAATATGGCAAATTTAGATTCAGAACCACATATTTTTGACTTTATTCATGCCTTCCAGGGAATACTTAATGACAACACAAGTTTTCTTAACTTCGATTTTATTGACACCAAAGATATAAATGATTTTAAGGTTAGTCTTTATAAACGTAGAGATGGGCAGTTTCAGATATTTAGTTTTAGAGGAACAAGTACTCCTAGCAACATAGCTTTTGATATATTTACGATCGGTGGAAACATCCACAGATACCAACAAACATTTGATGAAATATTGACATTTATAAAATCTTTTAAAAATGACACTAAAACATATATCACTGGACAATCTATGGGTGGATTTCTCGCACAAGTTTTTTCAGTTCTTAGTGATAGCGAAGGTCTTTCTATAAGTGGCCCTTCAGCAGTTAATTTTTTAAAGAGACACTACTACAATGAATATCAAAACTATATTGAATCGGGAAGGAAATTTCACAATCTTGGCGTTCAAGGAGATGTGGTACCAAAGATTAAATCAAGATATGGTCATCTAGGCAATGAGCTTGAATCAATTCATTCTGATATTGAGCCTCCAAAATATTCTGAATTTCCTCGAGCATTATTTGGAGTACACCTGAGATGGCCCTAAAATTCCGGACACCGTGTAAAATATTTAAAAACATGCGGAGGTCCTTCAGATGCCTAAAAGAAGAAAAGCAAGAAAATCCTACCCATTGGAATTAAAAAAAAGAGCAGTAGAAATGTCATACCAAGAT
>JBGCDR010000276.1:0-13762 GCA_045105515.1 Oligoflexales bacterium | reverse complement strand
TCAAAATGATAATGGAGAAGAAAAAACAGCGGCTGTATAATCTCTTAATCTTTTGATTTCAAAACATTATTTTTGTCAGATATAGGACTTACAGTTTAGCTGAGAGCTTAAGTTACATGTTCGCCGAAGGCCTAACTTGTTAAGATAAAATAACTTTCTGATAGAAAATTTGATTAGCTCAGTCTGGTGTCAGGCAAAATTTTCCCCTAATAATCCTATTATCTAATTCCCAAAACTTTCAGTAATATGATGCAAGAAATTTGCTACTTGCATCTAATATGTTCGCAAAACACTACACGGAGCCTACTTTGATGAGGGGGGAAGAGTTTATAATGTAAGGAGAGAAATATAAGAACTCTTTTTGTATCGTCTTTCGATTAACCTTCTACAAGAGAGTATTGCCAGTGAAAATTATCAAAATTATTAAGACTTGCCGTGAAGGTATGAATGAAGAAACAATTAAAAATTTTCTGTACAAGAATTTGCCGAAGGAAATGATCCATGGATTAGAGTACGACGATCCCAAAACTATTGAGAGAGTTCTCAAGCTCCTTGGCATTGATTATAAAAAAGTGGAAGATTTAGGAGAAAGTGCAGGCCACCCAAACCCTGAGCTTGATGAGGCAGCGGCCAGCTAAATTGAGTAGATGTTTTGTATTTACTACATACTCTCAAATACAGTGGCGATCCCTTGCCCAAAGCCAATACACATCGTAGCTACACCTAACTTTGCTTCCTTTCTGCGCATATTGTGGAGAAGAGTTGCAACAATTCGGCTTCCTGAGCATCCTAAGGGATGTCCTAAAGCGATTGCTCCTCCATTGAGGTTAACTTTTTCATCCATGGAGTCTAGGAGATTTAAATCTTTTAGAACTGGCAGAGATTGCGCGGCAAAAGCTTCATTTAATTCGAAAATTTCGCAATCACTAACCTGCAAGTTCGCTTTTTTAAGAGCCTTCTGCGTTGCTGGAACAGGGCCGTAACCCATGATCGCGGGATCAACCCCCACGCAAGACATACTTTTTATCTTAGCTAGTGGGCTTAAGCCTAATTGCTTAGCTTTTTTCTCAGATGCAACTATTAAACATGATGCTCCGTCAGACAAAGCTGACGAATTTCCAGCAGTAACTGTGCCCGATTTGGGGTCAAATGCTGGAGGTAGTTTTGCCAATGTTTCCATATTAGTTTCAGGACGAATGACTTCGTCATGAATGCATGACTTTAGATTACCATTGCCATCATGGCCTTCGATAGGAATGATTTCATTGGTAAAAAAACCTCCGACTGTAGCAGCATGTGCTTTTTGATGGGATCTGAATGCAAATTTATCTTGATCTTCGCGACTAATTCCATATTGGCGCCCGAGGAGTTCTGCTGTAATTCCCATCATTCCAGAAGCTTTTGCATAATATTTACTACCTTTTGGATTGAAGTCAATTCCATGGGACATGGGTACGTGGCCCATATGCTCGACCCCACCTACAAGAAAAAGGTCCCCTTCTTCAGCTTTGATAGCCATGGCAGCATTATGGAGTGATTGCATGGATGAACCACACAAGCGATTCACAGTTTGAGCTGGGACAGTGTAAGGTATTGCAGTTTGTAAGGCTACGAAACGACCGATATTGAAGCCTTGCTCTAAGGTTTGCTGAACGCAGCCCCAAATTACATCATCAAATTCTTTAGGATCGATTTTGGGGTTTCTGGCTAGAATACCATTGATTAATTCTGAGGAGATATTTTCAGCTCTTCGATTGCGAAAGATACCTCCTTTTGACCTTCCCATGGGTGTTCTTGCTGCATCTACAATAACCACGTCATTCATGGTAAACTCCTTTAAAATTAGCTTTTCTATCTGCAAAATAACTAGTTGAAGCACACTTATTATGTTTTTGGGTAAAGGTCTTTTTTACCTGCAACTAGCTGCTCCAGCATGCTAGGAGCTTTGTAGGCAGCTCCGAGGTTTTCGTATTTTTTAGTTTTTTCTAATACCTGGCTCAAACCACAGTCTTGTGCATATTTAAGAACACCTCCTCTGAATGGAGGAAACCCTATTCCGTAAATAACCCCTAGATCTACTTCCATAGGAGTAGCAACAATTTTATCTTCAAGGCATCGAATACTTTCATTGATCATCGGCAGCATCATACGATCTACAATTTCATCATCACTAACTTCTTTTTTTCCTGATGCAATTTTTTGCAATAAACCCTCAACCTGAAGGTCGACTGCTTTTTTAGGGCGTCCCTTGCGATCCTTGGTATAGCTATAAAACCCTTTTTCGTTTTTCTGCCCAAATCTTTTCTCAGCTTGCATTAGGGTCATCGCTGATTCACCTTGGCTTGACATGCGGTCTGGGAAACCTTTTGCCATGACTCCTGCAGCATGAACTGCCGTGTCAATTCCAACCACATCAAGGAGGTACGCAGGTCCCATTGGCCACCCAAACTTTTCCATAGTTTTGTCGATGTGCCTATAATCTACCCCGTCGGCTAATAGTTGTTGAAATCCAAAAAAATAGGGAAACAAAACCCGGTTGACTAGGAAACCTGGACAGTCATTTACAACAATAGGAGTTTTTCCAATTGATAGTGCATAAGATACAGCTGTATTGATTGCTAGGTCACTGCTTTGCTCTCCTTTGATAATTTCGACGAGAGGCATTCTATGAACTGGATTGAAAAAATGGATGCCACAAAAATTTTCAGGTCGTTTTAACCCTTTTGCTAAGTCTGTAATTGAGATAGTAGAGGTGTTAGAAGCAATAATAGCCTTATCATTAATTTGAGTTTCTAGTTCCTTGTAAACGGATTTTTTAATATTTTCATTTTCTACAACAGCTTCAATTAGTAAGTCTAAATGTCCGAATTCCCCGTATGAAAGTGCGGGGGTGATAGAGCCCATAATTTGACTAAGCTGGATACTATTTATTTTCCCTCTTTCTAGCTGTTTGTTTAGCAGTTTCCCTGCTTCATTGAGGCCTAATTCGAGTGCTGGTTGGTTAATATCTTTCATAACAGTAGGGATTGCTCTTGAAGCGGTCTGATAAGCTATTCCGCCTCCCATGATTCCTGCTCCTAGAACTCCAACGCTTTTAACTTTTGAACCTCCTTGAGCATGGTTTTTAGTTTTTTTCTTATTAAACTGGTCGGAAAGGAAGATGGTAACTAGATTATTTGCAACTGGGGTTTGGGCTAGTTTAACGAAACCTTGAATTTCTATCTCAGTTGCTTCTTCACGGCTTTTTGTCGCATGTTTCTGGATGGCTTTGATAGCTTCCATGGGAGCAGGGTAATGTGGGCCAGCTTTTGCAGCAACAAAAGATTTTGCCGACTCGAAGACCATAACTCCCTCAGTTTGGGTAATAATTTTAAGTGGGTTTATCTTTTCGCTCCTACGTGTTTCCCACTTCAAATTGCCTGCTAAGCAATCAGAAACTAAACCATATGCAGACTCTAGTAGTTTTTCTTCTGCAACGATACCGTCAATAGCACCTACCTTTAGCGCTACGTTAGGCTTATTTGTTCCACCACCTGCTATCCATTCAATGGCATTGTCAGCACCAATTAAACGTGGCAATCGAATGGTTCCGCCCCAACCAGGATAAATTCCAAGTTTAGTTTCGGGTAAGCCTACTTGAGCTTTCGGACTCGCTATACGGTAACAGGTTGTTAAGGCTAATTCCATGCCACCGCCTAAACAAACCCCATTAATCGCACTAACTGTGGGGTAAGGGAGGTCTTCGATATCAGAAAATAGTTTGTGCGTATCTCTGAGCCAATTAGTCATAACACTAGGGTCAGATGCAAAGTAGCCTTTAAATTCGGTGATGTCCGCCCCAACAACGAATACGTTTTTGCGGCTTGCTATCACGAGTCCTTTAGTCTCTGTTGTTGACTTTATAGCATCTACGGCCTTTCTGAGATCGGCAAGTGTGTCTTTGTCAAACTTATTGACTGATGCCGTCCCATGATCCAAAAAGAGTGTCGCAATGCCATCCTGGCGAAGGGTGCACTCCATGTTAGGGCCTTTATAAATTGAACGATCACTCATAGAGAAGCTCCTTACAAAAGTGATTGCTAGTGTACGGATAGGTCCCCCTATCCATTTGCTTAGTGTCTTCTAAGCATTAGCAATTAACGTAACCTTAAACTTATACAAAGTCGATTAATCCCACAGCAATTTATTAGCTGCTGAGACAATAGATAAAAGTACAATTTTTTTGGGAAAGAGATCCATAAACCACATAACAATCAAACCTAGTAAGGGCATTCTAGTTTTCCAAGTTCGACAAAGACAGATTTTAACTGTGTGTAGTGGTTAATGGTAGTTAGGCCATTTTCTCTGCCAATTCCTGAGTTTTTATAGCCCCCAAAAGGTATCTCAATGGGAGAAGCATTGAAAGTATTTATCCAGCAAGATCCAGCTTCTAGTTGGGCAATTACTCTATGTGCCTGTTGCAAATTATTTGTAAAAACTCCTGCAGCAAGTCCGTAGTCTGTATTGTTTGCTCGATCAACCACTTCCTTTTCTTGTTCAAAGCTGAGCACTGACATGACTGGACCAAAAATTTCTTCTTTTACAATTCTCATTTCGTCATGACAAGCGGAGAAAACCGTAGGGTTCACAAAGTTTCCATTTACAAATTTAGGATCTTTGGTGATTTCTGGTTTAGTAGTACCTCCCACTTCAAGCTTTGCCCCTTCCTTTTTCCCGAGTTCAATATATGACAATACTTTTTGCAAGTGTTCCCTATTAATCAAAGCTCCCATATGGGTCTGCGGATTCATGGGGTCACCCACCTTAATGTTCCGTACCCTCTTAATAAGTTTTGTTAAGAATTCTTTTTCTATTGATTTATGAACAAAAACCCTTGTTCCATTTGAACAAACTTCACCCTGATTGTAGAAATTGGCATATAGTGCTCCGGTGACAGCATTGTCTAGGTCCACATCGTCAAAAATGATGAGAGGAGACTTCCCTCCCAACTCCATGGTGACATGTTTGAGAGTTTGAGCAGCATCAGCCATTACTTTTTTTCCTGTGCTGACCTCACCGGTTAGAGATACTTTGGCAATTTTCGGATGTTTTGTGAGCGCTTGTCCAACCTTTGCATCACCTTGAATGACATTAAAAACGCCATTAGGAAGGCCTGCGTCATGGTAAACTTCAGCTAGGATCAAAGCTGTTATTGGGCTTAATTCAGCCGGTTTGAAAATCATTGAATTGCCACATGCAAGTGCAGGTGCAGACTTCCAACAAGCGATTTGTATTGGGTAGTTCCAGGCACCAAGTCCTGCACATATCCCCAAAGGTTCACGACGCGTATAAGCAAAATTGTTTTCCAATTGGATATGTTCACCATGAATACTGGATGCTAGACCGGCGTAGTACTCGATTGCGTCTGCTCCCGAATGGATATCTACTACAGCAGCTTCCTGAATCGATTTGCCAGTGTCTAATACTTCTAGTTGAGCGATTTCGTTATTGCGCTCTCGTAGAATATTGACGGCTTTCATCATGATGCGACCACGCTGGGCACCGCTCATATTTGACCAAGTTTTAAAACCTTCCTCTGCAGACTCAACAGCGTCTTCTATGTCCTGAACAGAGGCTTCGTGTATGGTTTGAATGAGCTCTCCAGTAGCCGGATTTAGGTTCTTAAAACCTGATGTGGATCGTCCATTTGTATACTTTCCATTTATGAACAAGCTTTTCATCTCGGCTAAATCCATCTAAACCTCCCGTTGTTGTAATCAATCAGTAATACCAGCAGAATGCTTTCTAATCAACGAATGGCTAGGAATGCTAGAATAAAATTATATTGGATTCACGAATCTAGCTTGACAATGTTTACTCATATGGTAGATTCCCCATTCGGCCTATGGGCTCGAGTGGTGGAATTGGTAGACACACAAGACTTAAAATCTTGCGAGGGTAACCTCGTGCCAGTTCAAGTCTGGCCTCGAGCACCAGGCCGCAATGTGATGTGTTGATTGTTATGATCTAGGGCGTCACGAGGAATTCGTTCAAGCAAAATTGCTTGCTAAGTAGCTTGCATAGCTCTTCCATACCTTCTTGCTCTTTCCAACATAGTTTTTTAAACCCTAGAGCACTACATGCTATATTCAGGCGTGGTAAACCAACGCGGCTCCAGCGTGGATTTGGGTCTTTAAGAATCTTTTGGCGGATTTCGAATACTACCTTGCGATAGTATTTTGCTGCAATTAAACCATCAAGAAAAGTTCCCCAAAGCCCTTCGCTTTGGTGAGCTAAATTAGTTTGGGTAAGGAAAACAGCAGCCTCTTTTTGAGGGTTCTGTGCCCAAATAGCTTGGATAAATTCCCAAAGCAGAGCTTCACCATTGGGAGTATTGAGTGGTTCTTTCAACCGATACCAATTTTGGAAAGACCGTTTAAAAGTATCTGGTAAAGGAGGTGTAGCTCGAGTTTCTTCTACCTCTTTATTTGATTGTAAAAACTGACTTATGTCCAGAGAGTCTAATAGTCCAAGCAATTGGGGGTTAGCTTTATTTTTGGATAAAGCTGAAAGGGGCGTATTTGGCTTGGTCTTTGGTAAATCAGTTTTCTTGTATGTATTTCTCGGAAGAGGGAATTCAGGTTTGCTGCTAAATTGAGGTGGCGGTGGGGTTGTAATGTCCGGTTGCCATAGATCACTTTGATGCTTTAAGGTGTCAGCAGCCGTATTATTGCTTATTTTCGTTTCCTTTTCAGAATAGCTAGAGTCTTGAGGTAAATTTGTCAGATTGCTGTCGCTTATTTTAGTATGCTTTTTAGTGTAGCTAGAGTCTTGTGGTAAGTCTGTCAGATTGCTGTCGTCTATTTCAGTTGTCTCGCTGCTAGGTTTATGAAGTGACTCAAATGGGTCCGTATAGGTGGGAGCTGGTTCAGTGACTTCTAACAGTTGGTCTTTTGGATTATTGGCGCTAGGGTTAAAATTATCGCTTTGCTGGTGCAGCTCCCTTTGTAGCTGGGTTAAGCTTGGTACTGCAAATCTTTGTTCCGGGTCTAGTGATGACTTAGAGTCTGATGCAGTTTGGTTTGGCTCAATTGGGGTAGTTAGGGGTGCCTCTTCTTCGAAACTCGGAGTCTTATTTGTGTTGAATGGAATCTTAGGTGAATACTCATTTGCTACTTGGGTGTCGCTGGTTTCTGCATAATTTGGGCTTAATGTTTGTTCATGCGGAAGCGGAGGGAGGTTTATATCTTTTGTTTGAGTGATTGTAGTTATTTCCTCGGACCCTATTGCGGAGCTTGGACTTGAACTTGGAATGAGACTTGGAGGTGAGCTTGGGAGAGGGGGAAGTCTAAGATCATCTGACCCTTCCTCAGCTTCTAGCTTCTGAATCTCTTTATCGATTATTTCGGCTTTGCCTTTTCTTCCTAATTTGTCTAAGCATAGTTTTATTAGTTTTAGAGCTTGTATAGATTTCTTGTTTTGCCGGTATACCTGATGGGCAATCTGCATGCTTTCCGAGGGGTCAATATTGTAGAAGACATTCCCTAGGTCTAGCATGCGTGTTTGCCGCTCATCAGAAGACTCAATCTCCGAGACCAAGGCAAGGTATCGTTCTCTAAGTACTTTGCGGTTAGGGTGTTCTCTAATTTTTTTAAGGATTTTTTCCAGGCCCTTGGACATACCAGATACCAATAGCTTAGCCGCCATTTGTTTAGAATGGTGGGCTTGTTTATCGAGTTTGCGATTGCTCTTCTAATAGGATCGCTTAAAGAAGCTTGCAAGGCAAGACATGGGCTAGAAGGCTATAGGCTGAAGCTGCTGAGGAAGTTTGTATGAATATCCCCTTTGATGAAGTTAGGATCTTCCAGAAGTTTTAAATGAAAGGGAATATTGGTACGAATTCCCTCAACTTTCATTTCTCTCAAAGCTCTGCGCATCCGGTAAATTGCTTCCATTCGATCGCCTCCAAAAGCAATCACCTTAGCAATCATTGAATCATAGAGCGATGGAACCCTGTAACCCTTATATATCATGCTGTCAATTCTAATACCCGGTCCTCCAGGCTCATGATAGCCAGTAATAATTCCAGGCCATGGTGCAAAAGTTTTAGGGTCTTCGGCATTAATACGACACTCTATAGCATGCCCACGTGGGTATAGGCCTGATTTGAGGGTCAATTTTTTGCCCTGAGCAATGAGAATCTGCTCCTTGATAAGGTCTACTGCCATTACCATTTCTGTAACTGGGTGCTCTACTTGAACTCGCGTATTCATTTCCATAAAATAGAACTGGCCGTCTTGATATAGAAATTCTGCTGTCCCAAGAGACTGGTAGTTCACAACTTTGGCTAAGTTGATTGCCAAATTGCCCACCTTTTTTCTTAATTCTTCGCTTAGGTCAAGGCATGGAGACTCTTCGACGAGTTTCTGATGTCGTCTTTGGATCGAACAGTCTCTTTCTCCTAGGTAGGCAATATTTCCATGCTCATCGGCTACTATCTGAACTTCCACATGTCTTGGTTTTGTAAGGTAGCGTTCGATGAAACAGTCTGGGTTTCCAAAACAAGCGAGAGCTTCTTTTTGTGCTAGCTGCAACTGCTTTATTAGTTCAGATTCCCTATGAGCGATTTTCATTCCTCGCCCACCGCCCCCAGCAGCTGCTTTGATGATACAAGGATAGCCTATTTCTTGAGCGATATTGAGAGCGTCCTTATTGTCTTTGATAATGCCCTTGCTACCTGGTAACAAAGGGACATCGGACTCTATTGCGAGTCTTCTTGCTTCTACTTTATCTCCCAAAGATCTGATTTGCTCTGGGGTTGGGCCAATAAATTTTATGTTGTAGGCAGCACATACTTTGGCAAAATCAGCGCTTTCGGCAAGAAATCCATATCCGGGATGAATGGCATCAACCCCGGTAATTTCCGCGGCGCTCATGATTGCTGGAATATGTAGATAGCTGTTTATACTGGGTCCTGGCCCTATGCACACACTTTCGTCTGCTAATTTGGCATGCAAGGAGTCTTTATCTGCCGAGGAGTGTATCGCAACAGTTTTAAGTCCCAGCTCCTGGCAAGCGCGAATCACTCTAACCGCAATTTCTCCGCGGTTAGCAATTAGAACCTTTTTCACTTCTTAAGCTCCATTCCAAGAGAAGAAATTATTACTCCATGAGGAAAAGAACCTGATCGTATTCCACTGGTTCTTCATTTTCCACAAGAATTTCGGCAATGATTCCATCTTTTTCTGCTTCAATTTCGTTCATCAACTTCATTGCTTCTACAATGCAAAGCGTGTCACCCTTTTTGACTTTTTGTCCAACGGATACAAAGTTGTCGGAGCCGGGTGTAGGGGCAGCATAAAAAGTTCCAACAAATGGAGAGCGAATCTCTTTTAAGTTCTTATTTTTGGATTTTGGTGTTGTAGCAGCTGGACTTCTAGGTTCGTTGTCCTGGTTTTCAGGAGTTGGGTTTGCACTATGTGAACCAAGCGGAGGTAGCGCATAAGGGTTGACTACAGGTTGTTGACCTATCCCTACTCCTGTGCTTTGCACTAGTTTAACTTTTTGGCCTTCAGTCTCCCACTCAAACTCATGCATGCCATAGCTACGCATCAGCTTCATCATCTGCTCAATCTTACTCAGATCCATGAGTTACTTCACCTTTTCAACATACTTGTTAGTTCTAGTGTCTACCTTGAGGACATCTCCAGCATTGATATGGAAAGGTACTGTGATGGTTAAACCGGTTTCCATGGTGGCTGGTTTGCCACCTCCTGAAGATGTATCACCCTTGATATTTGGCTGGGTTTCTTCAACTTTTAATTCAACAAAATTTTCCAGATCGATAGCTGCAGCTTTACCTTTGTAAATTGTGACCTTTACTACGCTATTTTCTACCAAGTAAAATTTAGCATCACCTACCTCTTCGGCGGTGAGTCCCACCTGGTCATAGGTTTTGTTATCCATGAAGTGATAGCTTTCACCATCATTGTAAAGGTACTGCATTTCAGAAAAAGATATATCTGGAATTCCGACTTTATCGACTCCAGCTTTAAAGGTAACGTCGAGAACCTTTCCTGTTTCCAAATTTTTTATGCGAGTTCTAACAAAAGCTGAGCCTTTTCCAGGGTTTACATGCTGGAATTCTACAATGGTGTATGCGTTGTTTTCATACTCAATTTTTAAGCCTTTGCGGAAATCTGTCGTTTGGTACATAAGCTCTCAAGTTCCTTTTTACATAGTTTTTCGATGCCATGCTGCGGAGTAGATTGTAGAATTACACCAGCTACCGAACATAACCCCATCCAAGCTGAAATTCAATCGTGACTTTTTGGTAATAGGGTATTCGGGCCCTATTGGTGGTTTGAGCCTGAGCTTTGCATGTGGCTGGAATTATGCTCATAGTGCCTAGGTATCAGTTTTTTATGACGAAAAATTCTCTTTAATTGTCCGCGAAACGACTGGATAATGACATTCCTTTCTCTTTGGATTCCTTGACCAGGCTCCTTTATATCTTTGCCACCAGTTGCATGAATGATGTCGCCTCGGGAAATATTGTGGGCCCTTTCAAGAATGACTACATGTCCTTTATAAACTAGGAGATCGCCTGCTTGAGCCAATGATAAATGGGGTATTGACACTAAATGGTAGTTTTTAAGAAGTGATCTAGGATTAATGTTTAGCATTGAACGAGTGTCAAGGTATGGGGTATCTAAGCCAGCAAGTTTATATACCAGTTGGGTAAAATGGCTGCAATCCAGACTACAATTCTTGCAGCTTGGGCATTTTATAAGGCGGTTTTTAGATCGAGGGGATTTATGTAATAAGCATTCAGTGCATGATTGGCATGAGTTAATGCTTGTTACTTGAGAGCCTCCATAAACATACGATATGGGAAGGTCTTCCATCAATCTATTAGCGATATGTAAGATTTTTTTTTGGATGTTTTTGATGTGATTTGTACTGGGTATTGGCTTTTTTATAGTATTGGAGTAACTGAATGTGAAGTCAAGTAAGTTTAAAAAAATTGCAAGATATGCTATTTTTCTAGCACAACTAGGCATTTTTGCCCTCCTATCGTGATTGATCCAAGTGATAAAATGTAACAGTAAACTTTTGCCATTCATTTTAAATACATCCGGTAAAGGGCTTAGGCCTTCATGAAGCTCCATGGCTACCACAAGCAGTTACAAACAGTTATTGCAATCGAACTGATACTTATTGTCGGTGGTTTTTTTTTAGCAAAGAATTTTTGGGAGCACACTTGCAATGCTACTTTACTTACCTGTCTAGCTGAAAAGAATTTACCTTTACAGAGTTTTCTACTTCTCAACATTATTCGACCATTTCTCTTAACTCCGATACCAATTTTTGCCATGATGGCAGGTAGTACCTTTGGGCCCATTAAAGGTACTGTACTTGCAGCTTTGGGTGCGACGCTTTCCTGTGTTGCCGTGTACTTGCTTGCAAAGGCAATTGGAAAAAGACTTGTAAACCCTTGGCTTTCATCAAACTTACCTCAAACTCTCAGGTTTATCCGTTCCCAAGACTGGAAGATTGTTTTGGTATGTCGTTTAGTGCCTATCATACCATTTGATCTATGTACCTTGATCTTTGGCCTTTTAGATTTTCGCTGGAAGTATGTAATTCTTGTAACATTTGTTGCTATCATACCAGAATCTTACCTATTTTCAATAATTGCTACTCAGGATTCAACAGTATTTAGTGTCACCGTAACCACTCTTAGTGTCATAATTATATTCTGCATTTTGCCAGGGTTTATCATTGAGTTTATTAGTCGGAAAAAAGGGAGTAGTTTATGGGTTAGGCTTAAGGCTATGTGGATAGAGTTAAAAGAAGAAGTCAAATACAATAATGAAATTGTTAAAAGGCATCAACACAACCCGGCAAAAATTCCTATCCTCCTTGTTTATGGGTATTTCTCTTCTCGTCGAGCTCTAACAGTTCTGGAAAGGATTTTAACAAGGCAGGGATATGAAGTTATTAGTTTTAACTTAGGAGGATTGCTTGGAGTCTTCTTTACCAAAGGTATCAAAGATACAGCCAATTTTATAGATTTTAAGCTTAAAAGACAATTCGACCGCCATAAGTTCGATAAGGTGACTATTGTAGCTCACTCTAAAGGAGGTCTTGTAGCTTTATGGTGGGTGTTAAAACTTGGTGGATCAAAGTATTGTCATAAGGTAATTACCATGGGAACTCCATTCAAGGGAAGTTTGCTTACTTGGTTAGCTCTAGTGACCCCTATTGGGCTTGTATTTAAAGATTTATGGCAAATGCGTCCGGGGTCAGACCTGCTTAAAGACCTTCATAATTCGGAAATCCCTCGAGATGTAAGGATATTTAATCTTTTTTCTAATAAAGACCGTGTAGCTAGAGGTGAGCATGGTTTGTTTAAACCAAGAACAAAATCCACTTCAGTTGTTCCTATTCCTATGCATCATGTCACTCATTTCGAATTTTTATACAGACGAGACGTAGGTGATGCTCTGATCAATATTTTAGGATCACCGTATTTGGACACCGTTCACGATAAGTCCAAAGCTAGCTATAAAATAGATTGAAAAAATAGCTTTGACTATTTTTTTTACAGGTCATTAATCAATTTCTCCAGTGTTATTAAACCCAGAAAAAAGCACTTTCTTACTTGCTTAAATGGTTCTTGCCAGGTAATAAACTTAGGTTGCTGGTGCATTTGCGCTAGTTGAGAAAAATTTATCTATAGTTTTTGTAGGAGCAGACCAGTGGTACTTCGAAGCCTTAGATTTATGGTGTTTTCTATTTTGCTAATTAATTTAGAAACTATGTTAAGTCCTCTTGTAGCTAATCCCCTTGCAAGCAATGCAAGAAAAATAGCTCCTACTCTCGCAACAGCAGTGAGATATCATATTTTAAAAACCAAACCTGCAGTAGACTTTGAATACTATAATACTAGGTTTTTTAGCAGTAAAATCTCTGAATCTAGTGATTTAGATTCTCTGATTAATACTAGTAATTTAACACCAGGTAATACTTTATCTAAGGATGATCTAAAGCAGATAGAGTTATTAATTAAAAAAGACCGTGAGGAACTCCTAAAACAAATTCGTGATAATGGGCATTGGGATCTCGATTATGCTCGAGAAAAAATTATTGGGGAGCTTGAAGATAAGGGGATGAGCCATGAAGAAGCCGTTGCTGAGTTTACTAAAATAGATGATGAGATCGATAAAACTCGTGCAGCGATGAAAAGTCCTTATTTACTGGGGGCAGCTATTCCCGCAGCTGCAATACCTGCTAGTTGGGCACTTGTTTATAATCAGCCATTTTATGATTGGGTTTCTACAAATTGGCCTTGGTTGACAGCAACTTCTTGGGACTGGTCTGAGCCACTTCTTCAAAGTTTGCTGGCTACTGAAGTTGGAGCAACTCTTTTGTTTGCTTCTCTTTCAGCTTTAGGTTACCAAAATTATAATCGAAGGGTTAATGCCAATTTAGTAGAAAAAATTGTAAAGAATTCAGATATTTCAAGATCTACGGCAAAGAAATTCATTAAAGTCGATGTTGATAATCGAAATATGAAATGAGCAAATATTGACTCTCTTTTCACCAAGCCTCCCTGTCATATCCCTAACAAGGGGAGGGAGCACTGACTGAACTCTAAAAACTCGTCATACAAGCCGAAGACATATTAAAAATCAATTTTCGCACAGATTAGGTATTATGCTGAATTTACATATGAATTCAGGAAATCTGTGGGCATGAAACTAAAAAATATCAACAT
>JBGCDR010000275.1:0-7720 GCA_045105515.1 Oligoflexales bacterium | reverse complement strand
AACGCAGCTTCTTCAAAGTTAAGAGTCAGAATTGATAAGCTTCGTGATGAAATAGGTTACGCAGCAGCAGGTCTTTGGAACTATAAAATAACATAAATTAAGCTACCAAAGGGTTTTATCAATTGTTAGACAACTCTTTTATCTCCCAAGAGAGAAAAAATGTTGGGGCTTAAGCAGGGTGCTCTTTCTGTTGACCTTATTGTCAGTGGGAATGTACTACAGCATGATTTTAGCGTAATCCACTCGAGATCCTCAACTAAATGTGTTAACGGAACGAAAGGTTTTGAAGACACCTATAGATCAATTGCTGAGATCAAAGCAACTCTTAGATTTACAAATGCGCATTCCGGACAAGTCATTCATTTAGCTGATGTCAAGGGAGATGCAGCAGATATTAAAAGCTTTACATTTTGTAATGAGATAGGATATTACCAGCGAGAAATGCGTACAGATCTTATGGATGAAGCAGAAAAATCATTTAAAAGGGATTTTTTAAGGCACATTAGCTATGGAACTATTCCCTTATCAGTCACGCTCTTTAAAGTTGATGATGAACTCTTACCCGAATTGGGTATCGGCAATAAATTCTTTCGTGGAGACAAGCTAAAAAGTGCAGCAAAAATGTATAAAAAAGCTATTGAAAAATCAAAAAATAAGAATATGGTTTCTAAAATAAGGGCTCATGCTTTATTTTCTTACGGAATTGTTATGGGATACTTAGGCAAAAAAGAGGCCTTTGATTTAATTGATGAGGCTTTCCGCTTGAATCCTGAACCAGAGTATTTGAAAGGAAAAGAAGAAATGTCCTCATTTTTTAGACCAGTAGAAGTATTTCGGACTGAAATGAAGAGTCATGAATTAGATTAAAAAAATACTTGCGAGAGGACGAGATTTTTTTCTAATATCATTGCCATCAATTTTTGCATAATATGCCAATTGCAGAGGAGCTAATAGCTTTTAGCTCCTCTAAGTAATCGTTACTTAATTTAAACTGATTGGTGAAATAAAAGAATGCAGATGAGGATGGAAAAAGTTCAGGCTATGAACCTGGCCGACGAAATTATTGACTTTCAAAAATCAATGGCCTTTGAAACAGAAGGGTTAGCTTTGGATGAGGCTTGCCTAGCAAGTGGAGTTAGTTCGGTGATAAAAGATCCAGTCAAAGGATCTTATTATTTAGGGTATGTGGATGATGAAATTGCTGGGAGCCTCCTTTTGATACCAGAATGGAGTGATTGGAGAAATAAGACTGTACTGTGGGTGCATTCTGTTTATATAAAGCCTGCATTTAGGCAAAAGGGTGTTTTTCGGTTTATGTATCAGCAACTTAAGGAGATGGTTGCAAAAGACCCTTCCTATGCTGGGTTGCGACTTTTTGTCGATAAGAGAAATCACAATGCTCAGGAGGTGTATAAAGCTTTAGGTATGAATAAAGATCATTATGAGCTTTATGAATGGTTAAAGTAGCTCCAAGGCATTGTGCTTAGATATGGTTATGGCTCAGGTGCGGGCTTTTTGTAGGAGCAAGGTTACTGAATCTTTGACCCTTTTCAAAGGAAAGGGTGTTGCGCAGATTCATTTGATAGATATCAAGAATATTTTGTGAATATCTGATGACATTTCTTTTACCTTACTGTTGTTGGCTATTTTATAAAGTCCATCATCCAAGGTTACCAGGCCCTGATTTAAGGCATAGTTAAGAGTATTTTTCATGACTGGTAATGAGTAGCTTTCTGGGTGTTTAATAACATAGCCATTGAGTTTTTCTAGTTGAAAGATTTCCTTTGTCAGTCCGAAAAATTCATCTTTGTTAAATTGTCGGTCTCGAAGGTTTAGCAAGGTTAGAGATCCAACATAGTAGGCTTCATACTTGTAACGAAAGAAATTCCCAAATATGCTTAAGCGTTCTCCCAGATTTTCAAAATCCTCAAGTGAAAGCGCAAACACCTGCTCAATACTTGGAACCTTGCTATTGGTAAAGTAGGACAGAAGCCGAGAACTTAGGTCCCACATAGTTTTAACTGAAGGCAGGTAGATGTCGTACTTCAGTTCCTTGCGTTTTTCCAGGGTGTACTGCTCAATCTGAGATTGATTTGTCACTGATTTATTGCGGATTTGCTCCCAAACTAAAAACATGAGTCCTGGTAGGAAAAAGTGGTGGAGGATGGTATTTTTGAAGTATGATATTTCGACTCGGTGAGACTCTGCTAGTACCAGGTATTTTTTTGCCAATTTAGGCTGAAAAACCTCACTGAGCATTTGGTTGTCAATTAAGAATTTCAAAGATTTTTCGAGTTCGTCGAGCCATGAATCTTTTTCCAGCTGGGCTGCTAAGGGAATATTAAAAGACTTGATGTAAGTCATGATTTCAGAAGCTTTGATATAAAAATTTTCCCAGGTGATCCCGCCGATGGGCCCATCAAGTAAGATAAGGCTGCTTAATGCGACTGGGGTGATTGGGGTGCCATTTGCAACTTCCCGGAAGCAGGAAAAGGCTATATTTTGAGCCATTTTCTTGGGTTCATCAATTTTTGTAGGCACAGAAATAGGCTTGCCAACACGCACATGCACGGTTCCAAGGTGTTTTTTTAATATATTGAATAGGCCAAAAAGTTGGAGAAAAGATTCTGGGTTTTTTTTTAAGCCAGAAACTTCCTGCGCTAAAGACTGCTGTTCAGGGAGAAACTCATGGACAATCGATACTGGAATGAAAACTAAAGGCTTTCCGTTAGAAGGCAATAAGTTATTTAGAGAGCGATGATAATTATCTATGAGCATGCCAAAGAAGCCAAATTTTGGTTTTAGTAGCATGCCGTTACGCGATCGACCACCCTCATAGTAGAATTCAAGGGGGTGTTGTTTCTCGGTCATAAGGTAGTGAATATAAGACTTTAAGGTCTGCTTATAGATGGGGTCATCATGAAAGCTCCGTCTGATAAAGACGCAACCCATATTACGGAACATTTTACCAATGGGGAAGATGTTGAGGTTGATGCCTCCTGCTGTATAAGGGGTGATATTAAATTTCTTGTAAAGAATGTAGTTGAAAATCAGGTAGTCTGCATGAGATTGATGGTTGGGGACAAAGACTACATTGTTTTCAGAAATAAGCTTTTTAAGGTTGAGGGTATCCTGCACCCTGATATTTATACCCTGATAGATCTTCTTGAAGACCTTTCCTAGAGGGTAGGTAATACCTTTGATAAGCCTAATATTGATATCAGCGTGCATTTCATGCAGGCTTTTTGCTGCATGTTTGACTTCATCAGCACTGTATTTGATTTTACCAGACAGCTTGTTGTAACTTAGAACATTTTTTTTGACCTCGTCCATAATCAAACCCCTAGCAATTTTTCTCTTTTGTCTGGGATAGCATATTTTGTGGGTGTGGTCTTAAGGTTTTTCAAGATAGAAGGGAAGGTAACTTACCATAACCATGAAGATGCCGAGGATTGACGACGGAGATGATTAAGCCGCTGTAAGGCTCAATTGTTGCTACTAATCATGCTGGAGCCTTTGATTTTCAAGTCCTTGACCACACCATAGTTGGCAGATTCAGAAAAAATCGTCCACGCAAAATCCAATCCCTTGGAGACGGTTAAACTAAGAGCAGAGACAGTGATTGCAGAAGTAAACAATTTTTGATTCTCGCGCGAGTAGCACTCAAAACCCAAGGTAAAAAATGAACACATGCTGGGATACTGGGCTTCATTATGAGTAGTGTTGCTTAAGGAAAGCTCGATCATGTCACTTTCGATTTTATCAAAGAATTTCTGTCTTTTTCTGGATTTATATAGCTCTTTGTCTGCACCAAGTAATATCACAGGAACAGTAACTTGAGGCATCTTTTCCACGACAACGGGATGCACTACAGCTGGGTCAAGCAATATAATACCTGAAACTGGGGCTCCAGAACCGGCTGCAATAATTGACGCTGAACCTCCGAAGGAATGGCCAATGAGAATGATCTTGTCCACATCGATATGTTTCCCTAAGCCACCTAAGATTTCCGGATGGGCATTGATGTAATTGACTAATCGTAGAACCCTATCTCCATTGTTAACCCATTGCTTCCTATTGGGAAGGTCTATAGATAGAGTGTGGAATCCCCAAGAAGAAAGACGTTGAGCCTGGAAGCTATGGACTTCCTTCTTACTTCGGTTGCCATGGATGAAAATTAGCAAGGGTGCTTTGCCGTCAGCCGAAGATTGGATATAGTCAACCTTTAGGCTTTCTTCTTTGTTGATCTCAATTTCTAGGTCTGCATGATACTGATAGCCAAAAGGCCCCTTTTTTTCAAATGCTTTACGGCCTAAGTCCAGGTTCAGGTTTCGCTCCAAGTCTTGATCAAGTACTTGATCCAAGTTTCGTTCCAGGTCAAGTTCAAGGTATTGGCCCAAGTCTTGGTCTAGGTCCGCTTCTGCCAGGTCTGCTTCATTTAGATGTTCATCCGTTTGATCTAGGTTGACCAGAGTGTGCCCATGATCGTTAAAATTTCCATCTATACGAGCCTCTCTGGATTGTTTAGTTACCGTTACGCAAGCACTCAGAAAGCTATGAGTGAGAAGTATAAAAACTAACAAGTTGATTTTATTTAATAATGCAGAATTCATAGTCACTTTTTACCCGCTTTATGGTTTGGTGTCCAAAATAAAAAAACACAAGATATTGTATTTAACATTTAGTTCCACTATCGGCCCGAAGGTTTCGAGTCATAAGATTATAGTTTAAGAGATTGTAAATATTGATCTATTATGGTTTTTTTAAAAATTCTGGCCATTAAAAATGGGAAATCTACCTAAATAATGATTCTAGCTGAAAGATTAAGACCAGACAAAAAAAACCTATGTAGCTGTAATAACTTAACGAATTTCGTAAAGGTCAGCATATTAAGGAGTAAAGAATAGAAGTTAACTTTAATAAGCTTTTGTATAATTTATTTACCCAATTCTGCTGAAATGCACTATAAATATCCACGATAAAATAAGAGGCATCACCCCACTAGCTCCCCATTTTACTGAGGATAGAAATGATTGCATTTAAAACTATAGCCTTGCTGATATTAAGTAATATCTTTATGTTATTTGCATGGTATGGACACCTTAAGCATAAAAATCAATCGATTTGGCTAGTGATTTTGGTTTCATGGGGCATTGCTTTTTTTGAGTATTGTGCCCATGTGCCAGCAAATCGGATTGGGCATGGCTTTTTCTCCGCACCCCAGTTGAAAATGCTACAGGAAGTGATCACCTTTTTCATCTTTGCTATTTTTAGTATTTTTTATCTAAAAGAGAAGCCAACAGTCTATGATTATACTTCGTACCTTTTGATTTTAGGAGCGGTGATGATAAGCCTTTTACAACCCAAAAGCTAAGTTTACTAAAATATGCTTAATTTACAGAAAATTGAGCCAAGGCAGATTCACTGGTATCAGAACTGTTAAAGACAATTTCAAGCTCATAGAGCCCTTTCGTTAAGCCACCTGTATTCATGTAGTATCCTGTAAGTGTCTGTTGCCCATCAACTTGGGGGACTACAGAGTCTGTGGATAGCTTGGTTCTACATCCGCTTTCGTTTACAAGGTACCAGTTGAAGTTGAAACTTCCTGCTGTTGTATTGAAGTTGACTTGGGTTGAGGAGTATATTCTTGTAGTTCCTTGACTTATTTGACTCCTGCTGGTGGAGCATAGTCCATCAACACCTGCTTGGGTACAAAAGCGAATGGGGTCGAAACTAATAGATATGTTTGATTTTGAATCGTCTCCACCGCATGAAAATAACAGGGAAATACCCAAGGTTATTAGTATCTTCCACATACGAAGTTCTCCGAATCATATGGTCTTTTTTATAGTGATCGACATCCAAATTCAATTAGTTAGAATTGTTTTTTAAAGTTATATTTTTATTCCTCAAATACTTGATTTCGGTCGTAATAAATATGATTTCAACCTGCTGACCAGTCTCACCGCTTTTAATCTTAGGTCCAAGAATCGGTGAGAATTACATAGTTTCCCTTATTTAGCTTGGAATTGAACCTACCGAGACACCATAAGGTTATAGGAAGAACATTGAGAGATTAGATGAATATGAAAAATAAAAATATGTGCAAGGCATATCAATTCTTATTAGTTATGCTCTCGATAACTTTTTTTTCCTCTAAATCACATAGTCGAGATTTAGATAAGATTAAGAAAAGGGGAATAATCAGATTGGCCGCTGATAAAACTCTAGAACCGTGGATTTATGAGAATGTTAAGACTGGAGAATTTACTGGTTTCGAGTATGAATATGCCGTAAATTTAGTCAGGTTAATCGACCCAAAACTGAAAGTCGAAGTTGTTAATGGTGAATGGGCTAAATTGCCGCAGGATGTACGTGCAGGAAAAGCTGACTTTGTGTTAAATGCGTGGTTTCGTCCACCTGAAAGGGAAATACCTGCAACAGATTCGTGGACCCAATGTTATTATAATACCGGATTTTCAATCATGTACGATTCCAAAGAAAAAGAAACTCCGACTATGAAGTCTCTGCAGAAAAAAGACACAGTCATTGGTATATATCCAGATCCAGCTCCCATTAAAATCTTAGCAAAGTACGACATCCTCAAGTACAAAAAAAGTAAAGAGCATGAACAATACAAAAATTTTATCGTTAATGATGTGGTCGACTATTTTTTCTTTGATGCTCCAGCTGCACAGTATCAGGCTAAAATTAGTAAAGGAATGATAAAAGCGACTTCTTCGTTACCAGGAACTGAGGACTGTTATGGAATCATGGTAAGGAAAGAGGCTCCGCAATTGTTAAATGAATTCAATAAAGCAATTGTAGCCCTTGAAAAGCAGAAAAAAATGCTTAATATAGCTAGAAAATATGGAATTGAGTAGCTACTAAAATTGTTAGAGTAAATTGCCAATAGTCTGCAGAGGTTTTTAGGATTGGGCTATGCTAAAGAAATTTAACTTTCGTGAGTTCATTCTAAATCATATTTCCAAGCTGCCTTTAATTGTTATCATAGAAATCACCATAATGCTGACAGTTAGTGTCAACATTTCTGTGGTACCCATGTACAATATGGCTATCGAAAGGGAGTTGAATCGATCCGAAGATGTCAAAAAAGGCATAGAATCAACGATTAATGATGAACTCTATAAAATATCTAACATCATTGAGCTTATTGCAGCTGATAAACAAGTCCCTCTTCAAGTTCATAATGCTTTTGTTAAGGATGAGTACAACGAATTAAGGGAAAGCATGCATATTTACCAACGTGGTGGTAGGCTTTCTTTTGTCGAATTGGTAGATCAAAAAAATCAAATTGCATTTAGCAGCGGTCTATCTGGACGTTTTGGAAAAGACGTCGCACAATGGGATATTATAAAAAACAATACTGTAGAGAGGCCTGCCTATGGTGTCACTAGAATTGATGGTAGGGTTTTTCTTGTGTCTGCTAATACCATTATCCATATGGCAGAGCCTATTGCTACAATTGTCGGTGGAATTGAGATCAATGATATTTTCTCAGAATCATTAGGAAAGAATCTCAACGCAGTAATCAATGTAATTCTTGACGATAAACTTATTACTGGCATCTAGGACCTAATCTGTAGAAAGATCCTCTAAAATTGATTTATGACAGAGTTTCCGATGATTTTAATTATGTAAAAAAAATCACGGCGGTGTCGGTGTCTATATTTACCGCCAACACAATGCCGATCTTTAG
>JBGCDR010000274.1:0-4047 GCA_045105515.1 Oligoflexales bacterium | reverse complement strand
GATTGATTCTGGTGAGATCCCTTCCATGTTTTCATCTATGTACTCACCTTCCAATGGATCTTTCATACTGAATCTCTTTAATTAGTTAGCGTAAAGGAATAGTCAATTTTCTCATATTTCAATGGTAATTCAATATGTTGCAGAGGCTGTCAGAGGACACACCTCTGCCTGCAGGCAAAAAAAAGATATTGCCAATATACGGTCAACATTTAATAAACTTGAGAAATCATTGAAAGATATGATCTCTTTTTAGTCCATCTCATTCAAACAATTGCCACTAGAATCCACCCCAATATATGGACCACCTTCCATTAGCATTTGTATTGTGCGCTCCAGGGATCATTGTTTTTCCTCCGTTAAGACAACAGTAGCTTGATAATAAGTCTCACCAAGTTTCCATTGAGCTTTGTATTTATCCACATTCATGGTTCTGGCTAGTAGCGACTATAAGTTGTATTGTTATTTTAGCATGAGAAAAGTGCCTAAAATTAGGAGAAGGATCTCTTTATTGAGTCTAGGTATTCTTTTTGTTTCGCAGACAAGTCATCATATTTTCCGAGCAAAACCATTCTTCTAAATTCTAAATCTCTAGCTATGATTTCGGATATTCGTTTAGTTTCTTGCTCGTCTTCTGTCTCATTTAGAAGGTCTCTGAGTTCCTTGATCGACTTATCAATGGCAGTTAGATATTCCTGCTTTAAAATGGTCACTCTCACTCCTAGCAAAAATTTCTAATGTGTGGACTAGCGATTAAATGTTTAGCTGTAAGTTGTAGCGTCGGTCTCGGTTTGATCGGGCTGAACAGGAACCTGAGCTTTCATTTCCTCAATCATAGCCTTGTAGCGTCTTAGCTCTTCGACATATGATGTGACCGTTGATTCCAATTGTGCTTTTTCGCCATCGTATTTTGCAACTTTATTTAAAAGTTCACTAATCTCGGTTTTTTTAGACTCTAAGTCTGTAGTGAGTTCAAGTTTTTCTTCCTCTAGTTTTAGAGACTGAATCTCAAAATTTACACAAGATTCTTTTGAAGATTTGAGGTGATCTTTAAGCTGTAGTATGGTTTTTGAATGTGCGGCTATCTCAGCTTTCAAGGAGTTAACTTTGTCATCGTACTCGCTAAAGTTTACGATTTTGAGGAGCCTCTCATTCTCCCTGGCATAAGATTCATTCAGAGATTTTATCGTAGTGATGGTTTCATTGAGTGCAGTGATGATATCAGGATTGCTCATACTTGGTGTTTCCTTTATTGTTGATCTTGACTCTTCTACCAGTTTTTTAAGTTCAGAAATCTTCTCTTTGCTTTTTTCAAGCCTAGTTGATAGCTTTTCATTTTCGCTCACGGCATTTTCAAACTCTTTGTACTCATTCAGAATGTTTTCAAGAACGAATTCATCGCCATGTTCTTTCTTCAATTTGTTGTAGATTTTCTTGGCTTGGCTGCTGATTTCTTGTTCGATTTTTGGCATCAGTTGTCTCCTTGCGATAATTGCATTGTCATTGTTTAGTGCGAAAACATCTATTAAAAACCCTGTAGACATTGATTATCAAGGGTTACAAGAACTTTTTTCCACCGGTGGAAAGCTACCCGGCTTAATAAATCCTACATATTCCATTGCCTTTATTACGCAGTCTTTTTGCGATTCATCAAGTTTACTGGCTTGAAAAAAAGACTCCAGTTTACTTGTTTTAATTTCATTGCTTTTAGTATGTGACATTCTTGTAATTTGACCAGGTTCAGCAAGGTACTTTTTAAGGTGTGCATCTAGCATCTTGATAATTCCACCTGGAGCCCTTTTTTTCGAATTCTTACTCTCAACATATGTAGAAAGAAGGTACTTAAGAGAAAAAGCATCGGGGTATTCTAAAATTAATTCTTGCCCCTTTTCTGGAATTATCTGAATAAGATTCAGAAGCCTATTTATAGATCTCCTGGAGACTTTTTTAGCTTTGGAAGACTGGTCGTTAGAATCAACACCCTGAAATTTTGATTCGATCTCTTGAGGACTTAAGCCTTCCTTAATCAGTTTTTGAAAGCATCTAGCCTGCTCGATAAAATGCATGTCTGCACGGAATAGATTCTCGGAAAGAGCTATCTCCAAATTTTTTGTTCTCGTAGAATCCTTTTTCCATTTCATTGAGAGTTCATGGCTAAGTTGAATTTTGCAAGGGACTCTCCTTGCTTGCTTTTGGGCTTCCCTTATCTTATTTTGTTCATCTGGGCTATATGATTCAATTTTAACAGTAAACAAAGGATCATGTTTATGGAGTTTTTTTAATGCAAGAATTCTTCTGTGACCCGACAAACAAACTAGTTCAAATACTTCATCAGCCTCCCTCAATTCAACTACTAAATTTTGTAGTATTCCATGTTCCGAAATAGATTTTGTAAGCAGGCTAAATTCGCCACTATCTTGGTCAATGTCACGAATATTTTCACCGGTGTTGATATCATTGTAATCGATGTTACCTAAGGTTCCGTCAATAGCCAATTTTGCAAGAGTTTCAAAAGTGCTTTTTCTTTTACTATGCTTTGCTTCCAGCTTACTTTTCTTCTCAAGAGTTAAGAGTTGTTCCTCTGAGCTGACAGGTGGTTTTCTCTTTTTTTGACCCATTTTAAATCCTCCTACTTAGATATCTATTTGTGCAATCGTCGATCTATCCGAAACTTTCTTGCTAGCTATAAGTTTATCAAGATCTAAAGGATCTTTCTTTTTTCCAGCTCTATTTCCCTTTAATTTTGGAGCAATTTCTCCTGCCAATGCGTTATGAGCTGTAGTTATTGGTCGTCCTTTCGCATCTTTAAACGCAACGAGTGGTAGATTAACCTCTTGTGATTTTCTGATTAAAGTTTTTGACCTTGGAATTCTTGTATTTAAAAGTGGGACATTGGCTTTTTTACAGTGAGACTTAATTGTTTTTATTTTTTCAAGTTCTTCTGATGTTTTTTCAAATGCAGTAATTAACACCCCTAAACATGTCAAACTTCCGTTTATTCTTGATCGAATACCTTCAGCGAGTTTTAGATGAGTTATTAAACCCTCTAAAGAATACTGATCAGCAAACATTGGAATAAGGTAATATTGCACTGCAGAAAGAATTGAATATACAATAGGAGAGTCAATATTCGGCGGACTATCTACAATTACTAGATCATAGTTTTCTCGACAAGTATCATCAAACAGCGAATCAAATAAGCTGTTTTGGTAATATTTTCCTTGAGCTTCAGAGGAAATGTCTGCTAAGTCACCCTTGGGTGAGCCCGCAAACCATAAGTTTTCTACGCTTGTGCTAAGAGCAGCATCGTGAATAGATTGACTGCTTTTAATAGCTTTGCAAATATTTTTCTCATAAAGCCTATCCTCCACGTCAAAACCCAAGCCTGTCGCAGCATTTTGCTGAGGATCAAGGTCTGCTAAGAGGGTTTTTGTCCCAAGATCAGCAAATGAAGCGGCTAAGTTTATAGCTGTTGTTGTTTTTCCAACACCGCCCTTATTGTTTAATACCGCTACTAAACTGTGATTGAGTATCAAAGTAACCCCCTTTTGTATAAATTTTATTCATCAAATAAAGCAAATAAATAAATAAGATGCTTGATTCATCTTTTATATTAGCGTTATCATTTCTTAGTGGCAATATTTGCCTAAAGAAAACATTATTTATAAACTAAATATATGTACAGTTTATTCGCGAATGATTTTAACTTGTATGAGTTAGAAAAATAGACAGATTCCAGAGACGCGCTTTTAGCCAGGCAAACGTCTCACGGAAATTGTTTGAAACCACTTTCAGAACGAAAGAGGAACAGTAAGATAATGTCAAAAATCGATGCTAATGACAATACAAAAAACAATTCAATTAACTCAGAACCCAATAACACCAAGGGTCAGAACGACTCCCTACATGTACCAGCATTAAAATCTGAAGCCATCAGAAGAGAAATTGCTAAGACAGGATTGAAGGGCGGCGAGCTTTCCTTGCTTAGTTTCTTAGCAGTTAAAAGCTCTGATTTCAAAAAGGATGGTAACCAGATCCGCAAGAGCAACT
>JBGCDR010000273.1:0-7903 GCA_045105515.1 Oligoflexales bacterium | reverse complement strand
TTTTAATAAAAGTGAGCCATTTTTTTTAAGTTTTTTCTTCCTATATTTTTTTTATCTAGTCACTTTTGGTACTGCGGCTTAGAATTTTTCTGACCTATTTAATGAAAAATTGGAAAAAATCTTATTTGAATCAGCCCTGTTATGCGGGCAAAGAGTGTTGTAGGTAATATCAAGGCGAGAGCTAAGATTCTGATATTCATAAAAACCCCCCATGGTTTTATGGAATTACAAGTCCGAAAACACGCTTACCATAAATCAAGGGATATTTTTTAGCAATTAGGATCTTATTAGGTCACTATAATAAAATATAGAAAAAGGGAACTATAAGCAGTAAAAAAGCCCCTGCAGCTAGGTTGCAGGGGCTTTTATAAAATAGGGAGATTTAAAACCACAATTTAGTGGTTTAGATCTTAAAGAGATGCTTCTTCTACTGCTGATGCTAGGCGCTTAGCAGCATCTTTTGAAGACATTTTAGAGTTTAAATGCTTTTCGACGACTTCATAAATAGCACTTCTTGCTTCAGGAGAAGAGGACATATGGTGTGCCATGCTTGGTACTAGAGTTGTATTTTGAAAGTCAGCCATAGATTTTTTTGCACAAGTGTCAAATTTTGGATCATCAACTCCGTTACGTGCAGGAATTGAGCCTTTGTAAAGATTGAAAATCTTTTGGAAATCCTTACCCATGATGTTTTGTGCAAGAGATAGCTGAGCTTTACGCTTTTCAGCTCCTTTGACTTTAAAGAAAGCAAAGCTGTCGATATTGAAAATGTACGCATTGTCGGTTCCAGGAGCCGCAAAGCAGAAGAAATCTTTTTCAGGACTTAACTTGTTTACAAGGAATTCACCCTTGGCCCAATCACCCATGAACTGCATTCCGGCTTTACCTTCAATCACCATCTTAGTAGCCTTGTCCCAGTCTAGGCCTTTTCTATTAGGATCGAGGTAAGTGCTATACATACGAACATTGTCAAATACCTTAACCATAGTAGCGCCACCTAGAGCTTTTTCATCAAGCTCAATAAAGGCCTTCTTGAAGAATTCAGGACCACCTACACCTAATGCTATTAATTCAAAAGCAGTACTGTCTTGCCAAGACTGGCCACCATGAGCAAATGGAAGCACCCCTTTGGCCTTCAGCTTATCTGCTGCTACCCAAAGTTCAGCCATTGTCTTTGGAGGTTTAATACCTACTTTTTTGAAGACTTTGGTGTTGCCCCATACCCAGTTAACTCTGTGCACATTTACTGGAGCTGCCACGTACTTATTCTTATACTTCATTACTTTACTAACTTCTTTAGGTAGGAGCTTGTCCCAGTTTTCTTTTTTAGCAATCTCGTCGATTTCAGAAAGGTGACCCATTGCGCCCCACTCTTGAATTGCTGGTCCTTTAATCTGGACTGCTGCCGGTGGATCACCAGCAACAGCACGTTGCTTCAAAGCTGACATGCTGTTGTCACCACCGCCACCTGTGACTTTGGCATCTTTCCAGCTATGCCCAGACTTTTTCATGATTTGCTTGAGCTCACCTACAGCCTTGGATTCCCCACCTGAGGTCCACCAGTGCATCACCTCTACTTCACCTGCCAACGCTGCAACAGGTGACACAAACAGATAAGCTGCCGCTATCAAACTTCGTTTACTAATCATTCTTTACTCCTTATTAAAAATGTTTACGGAACTAGTTTGGTGCCAGAATTTGGTTGTTCGATTTCAGTAAAATATTTCTTCGGCAATTGGACCTCAATCTCAAATTTGATACGCCCTTTGCTCGCTTTACCGATTAAGTTTAGCTTGATGTGACCTTCATGATTCTTAACGAATGAAGCTACTGCGTCCATTCCAACACCACGGCCTGATATATTAGTCACTTTCTCAGCGGTTGATACAGAAGGTAAGAAAACTAAGTTTGCCGCTTCTTCATTACTCAAATCTCTGCCCTCGTGGAGCAGGCCTTTTTCACGAGCTTTTTCTTTGAGTCGATTCAAATTCAAACCAGCACCATCATCAGAAAAAATCATACAAATATTGTCATTGCTCGATTTTAGCTTTAATTTTATCGCACCTTTTGGTTTTTTACCCTGTTTCTTCCTTTCGGCTTCTGTCTCTATGCCGTGGTCAAGGGAATTGCGAAATACATGCATGCACACATCATTGATCAGTTCAGAAATAGCCATTTTTGGTAGAATATATTCTTCATCGATCCTTATATCTGGTACCGGCTTTCCAAGATCTTTTGCTAGGGATGGAACAGAATCTATTACCCCAGATATCATGTCTGAAAGAGGTTGGGTTCCTATGCGCAAAAGATGCTGACGCACTAGATTTGTGTTGTTTCGCAATGATTCAACGCTACTTGAGTTAATGTTTTTTAAGAGTCTAAGGGCTTCAGAAACCACATCAAGCTGAACCATGACGAAGTTTTCATCGTTAGTATCTTTATTAACTTTTCGTCCAAGGTCTTCGGAATTAATCTTCTCATAACGCAAGAGAATATCGTCTAAAGCATTCAGATCTGCTAATAGTTGCTCTTGCGGCAAGGATTTAGGGGGATCTTTGCGCAATTTTTCCAAGACTACCTCAGCTTCATGGGCCTTGTCTGATATAACGCTAAAATTAAATACTCTAGAATTCCCTTTAATGGTATGCATGTTACGAAATAACTCGTTTAAAGAATCAGGGGAATCGCTTTTAGAGAGCTGTTCTCGTGATGCTTCAATCATTTTGTGGGCAGCAGCCATGAATTGGCCGAATTTAACAGGAGTTATTGCAATGATCTGCCCGATTATTTCCAAGTCACGTCTACGGTTCATAGCTTGGAGTTGTAATTTCTTGAGTTCGGTTACGTCACGGATGGTAACCATCATTTTTGTGACAATATCCTCATCGATAATGGGATTCCAGTCAATCTCCAAGCTCTTTATGCTTCCATTAATATTTACTTCTAGCTCTTTGACCAAATTATCAGAATTCAGTTCAAAAGAGAGGGATGTTTCATTTAAGCAACTAAATAGAGTAGCTAATACTGAATCTTTCGAATCAGTAGTCAAATTACTCCGATTTAATAGAAATTCCTCTATACCTTTTTCAGCAACCTCAGTTGTTTCCATGATTTCGCACAAGTGGTCCGAATATTCCTTGTCGATCAGATTGCCTGGCAAAAGGATGAAAACCCCTTGCTGAAGGTTGCTAAGCATGATGCGAATATTTTGACTTTTTTCGTTAACTTCCCTTGTTCTTTCTTGAACCCTTTGTTCTAAATTACGATTTTGATCCTCTATGGTATCAAACGCTACCAGTAGATCGCTGGCCATTTTGTTAACTGATATGCCCAAGGTACCAATTTCGTCATGGGTCTGAATGGTTGCTTGATGGGCAAGGTCCCCACCTGCGAGTTTTTTAACGGAATCTCTTAATACTAGTAGTGGATTTGTTACAGTTTTAGTCAAAAATAAACTAATAAAGAAAACTCCTAGGCTACAAGTGATGGAGATTATAGCAACAAGTTGAAGAACAATATCAATAATTTCCGCTGTAAGCTCAGAGCGAGGTACTGAAGTAACCAGAAAGCCGATTCTCTTCCCTGCTATTTCAATAGGAGAACCTTGGCTAATATATTTCTCTTCTTTTGATATTAAGGAAAATTGTGTGCCAGTAGTGAGCTCTTCCATGACTGGATTGGAACTTAATTGACCCAATAAATGGGTACCATCGTTTGAGAATATATCAAGATGTACACCTGCTTGTTGCTCTAAAGACTCTAAAAAAACCGGTTTTAGTTCAGAAAAAGTGCGGATGACTCCATATTTCATGCCTATGAACGCGAATCCACCTTCTTTTTCACCACCCTCTTCTTCGCTGGTATTTTCCTCTTTCTTTTTGCCAATCACATTGTTCACCAGATTGTACTGGATGTCGAAAAAGAGTCCTTTTTCAGTTGAATGGAATGCAGCTTGCGAATCATCTGCACGGATCGACTCTGGAAATTTATACTTCGTGGTTTTATCCACCTCTTTGTTACGGTTTATAAAACCAAACTGATCGCGGGTAAGCTGTATCTGTTTTTTGCCGTTTTCTCCTATTTTGGTTGAGTAGCTCAGAACCTTTTCTTCAGGAACATCAGTAAGGGAATAGATCTGATAATCATCCCTACCCATCGATTTAAAGTGAATTGTGGACTGGCTTAGGTTATATTCCTTGGAAAACTCAAACAATTTGTAGAATAAACTATAGAAGTTTTTTCGCCTGGGTTTAGGTGCCCCAAGGCCCGTGATGGTATCACGGGCAAGCTCCGCATTGTTGTTTATGCTGTTTAAGCCGGTATTTATATCAGATAATAGTTGCCCTATAGTGAGCTTTGTGAGGCTTATAGAAAGATCGAATTGTTTCTGAGTTGCTTTTTCGAACCTGACTTTTCCTGACCAAGCAGTTCCTATAATCATGAATACTGCCGCTACGGAAATTATCAGTGACACAATAAGAAGCATCTTTTTTCTGATGGAGATAAACTTCTCGGTCATTCTTTTCCTCTATATTCTTGAACACTCTAGCTGCATTAATCTATATGCGAATAGTAAGCTGTAAGAATGCTCCTATTGGAACGACTTCCGCTACAGTCTCATAAAAACAGTGATCCAAAAGCATGCTGCAAATATATCGGTATTGTAACAGTCCGCTAGGTTTTAGTCCAACAGGGTTCCCTGTCGAAAGCACCAGCCAATCTCAACAATACACCAATCTGCCGGGCAGACTTTTACCGGATGGAATACACATGCAAACCATCCGCACCTACGAGCTATCGTCCTCCAGTGGTCGTTCTTTAATAATATGCTTCACATTGGTTGTTCTATGAATTGCAAAACTATCTAAGTTCTCTCGTAAATTTAGATCATTAGTAGATATGATTTAAAGGTAAACTAATATCACGTATTCCGAGCTAGAGCTGGTACTATTGGTTTCAGATCGTATATCTATGAATTGCAGGTTTATTTACAATTAAGATAGGGGATACCATGTATAAGATGCTTAATAGCCAAATGTTTTTCATTAAAAAATTAACTATTCCTTTTTCTTTAGTTTTATCGATTAATGCATCTGCTAACCCTACATTAGCTAGGATATTGGCTAAACAAAAAATTGCGATGCTGGATAAATTCAATGGCAGGCTCCAGATTTTAAAAGGGGGACAAAGTTTTATTTCCAAAACCATAAAGAGCAATCCACATGAGTTAGCTATTAGCTCGGACAGAAAAATAATGGCAATAGCTGCTCCACAGTACGAAGACAGCGCAGATCTGGGCCAGGTTGTTGAATTATTTGACCAATTTTCTGGTTTGAGAAGTGAAGTAAGAATACCAGGGGCTCGGATGGTACATGGCATTGACTTCTTACCTGAGGGTCACAAGTTTTTAGTAACATCTGAGGGGAGCTCTAAGGTATTTTTAGTTTCTGCTGATTCAGGAAAGGTTCTAAACTCATGGGACACCAAACCCCATCGCTGTCATATGGTTCGTTATATACCGAAACAATCTGGCTTTATCAGTACATGTCGCAGTACAAACACAGTAATTTTTGTAGCAAATATGAATTTAGCGAAGCCCAAAGTATATGAGTGGCATGAGCTTCCTGCTGTAGAAGCTCTCGCAGCTAATCCGAATGGCACCATAGCTTGGTTTGGACTTAAGAAAAGCCATGAAATTGCCAGGATTAATCTTGAAGATAAAACCCTTACCCGCTCAAATGTAGGGCATCCCCTGATCAGGTTGATTTTGCGCAAGAACCACGAAGTACTTGCTATATCTTCTGATGGCTATTTTTCTCGTATTAAAAAAACAGATCTTCTTGTGTTGTTTGAGCAATACCTTGGCAATTATAAGCCAACTTCTCTTGCTCTAAGTCAAGATCAAGAGCAAGCTCTTATTGGAACTGAAGAAGGTAAGTTGCTTACCTGGCAGGAAAATAATAGCGAGCAATTTTCCCACTGGCAAAGTCCAATTGTAGGCATCGATGGGATTATTATTTGGTAAAGGATTTTTGGTGGGGGCAGCTCCGCAGGCATATCAGGAAATGAGATAGCCACAAGGTGCTGCTGCCCTGGGTGATAAAACCACAAGAGATTAAGACTAGAGGTTATGTGCAAGTCGCAATCTAAAGGTTGTCTTAGTAACTGTTGAAGAAGCATCAGATCCATCGACTTCTGCTTTAGCACTTCCTTGAGAAAGGCCTAACTTGACCCAAGTTTGCTTACCAACGGCCATGTTGTAGGCTAGGTATCCAGCAGTATCTGTCATAGTTGTTTCGCCAGTTTCCATTCCGTCTTTGGCAGTACTCATGAAGTATCCTACCCCAACATCACCAGCTGATTTAATTTTAAACGTGCCATATAATCCGAAGGACGTTTGGCTTGTTTCATCAATGTCAGTATCAGCAAAGGTCTTACCTGAAACTGTTTGGCTACCAAAGCTTACGCCTGCATCAAACATTTCTGCCATGTACTTGATATTGCCACCTACATTGTTGTGAGCTCGTTCCCACTTCACAACATTATCGGACGGCTTTTTAGTTATCATTTCTGCACCTAGGGTGACAGCAAGAGCTTTCATGGGAGTGATAATAGCTACAGGGCGAATACCTGTTACTTGAAGACCATGAGTTGTTGTAGCCTCCCCAACGGTTTCATCAACTGAGTCACTCGCTGCCACTATGTTTAACTGTAAAGTTGCCGCACCACCTACGTGGTATTGCCCCATTACAGCTCCTGCAGCTCTACCTCGAGCTTCATTTGGTGCAAAGATACCATTTACTGAACTGATAATGGTATCCTGGCCCCATCCATAAAGGTCTGCGGCTTCGAAGTAACCTGCAGTCACGTCCCAAGCATCAGAACCTATCTTGACATAAACATCTTCTGTACCAACATTGCCGTCTAAAGAAGCATATCCACCTATTTTTCCTTCAGCGTAAAGACTACCTTCTTTGTAGTTACTCATAAGGAAAAAGCTACCATCACCACCAATTGGAAGACCAGGGATTGTCTTGTCAGGTGACTCAGTCTTCAAAGACGTACTGTCGATGTTAATTTCTACGTCTCCACCAGTTTTCATCTCTCCTAACATCGTGGACGCTTGGAAAGCAAGTGGACAGGCAATTAGAAGGTTAAGGGTACTTTTACTCGGCATTAGCAGCTCTCCTCTAAAGGGTTAGTCAAAATCATTTTCAGTAAAAAACAACTTACGCGGTATTACAATAGAAAATTTAAAAATCTGCAACTAGTCTAAGATATTTATGCTCGACTATCTAGTTTTTTATCCCGCTCAATCTTAATAAATATATTCCTGGTTCATTCAATCTTTTTTTAGCAGTATCTATACGGCGGTTTTGTTTGTAACTTTTATGAAAGCTTATCCATCTACCACATACTTATTCATGGTGGACCTGTAGAATAATGAATTTTCTAGTATTTCACAGTGCTGGGTTTCGCTCATATTATTTTCCAAGTTGGCTTGCTATTTTGTGGATAAATTCGCCATAAACTGGATGCTTATATATTAATCGAAGCTCGAAATCATGGTGTAAGGTGAGTTTGATTTTATTCATAAGAGTTACAGCTAAGATGGAGTTGCCACCTAAGCCAAAGAAATCACTTTCGTAATCAATTGGACTTCGAAGAAGCTGTGACCATATTGATTTGATTTTTTTATCTTCGGAGTTTCTTTTAGGTTTATTACGAACCATTAATGATTGATAAAGCTGAGTCGAACATTTATCTAGTGCCTGATTGGAAACACACCGCCGCTTTTGTGTGTAAGGCTTAGAGCACTATAATCTTTAGCGAATTTCCCCAGTTTCTCTAAAAAGGCTATAATTGTCGGAAAATCAAAAGATCTTGGGGGTGCCCATGCGCG
>JBGCDR010000272.1:0-3611 GCA_045105515.1 Oligoflexales bacterium | reverse complement strand
ATACCTTTGCTCATAAGTGAGATTGGCAGACATAAATACCCCTTTCTTGCAAGCAGATTAGCCTCATAGACTAAACTAAATCCGCCTTCCGAAGCGATGGAATTTTTTCTTCTGCACTTAATCTAGCAATCCGCCAACTCTGCTAAGTGCCCAACCACATCCTATTGGAGTCAGAGTGGGAGAGAAATGACTTTAGGACAAATTGGTGTATATGGCCTTCTTCACCGGAAACAAAAAAGAAGAACGGTACTGCATGAATTCGGTCATGTCATAGGAATTTCCCACGAACACAAACACCCAGATTTCCCTTATACTTTAGACCTTGAAGCTATTAAATCAGATGCAAGTAACCCAGGTATTCACAACTATTTGCCAACCAATTCTGAGAAATCATACCTATCTAGATACAACATTAAATCAATTATGCATTACCAACTGGCTAAAAAAGAAACCATTGAAGGAAAGAAATTTAAGCTCAATTTTAAGCTTTCATCAGGGGATCATATAGCTGAATTTATAGCTATGCCTCCTTGTGGCTTAAGTTCAGATGATGCTTACAAGATCTACCTTGAACTTGCAGAACAAACCACTAAAACCGGCGAAATTGTCACCCCTAAAATATTTTGCGAACATCTATTTTCAAACCTGGGAGTAAACAGCACAGGAAGATGCGAATTCCCTGAAGATCGATATTTAGTTTTGAGCAGCTATACAATCGCCGGATTGTCTGCTTTAGGAAGCGTACTAGTGCTTTGGTTCGCTAAAAGAACTTGCTGTAGTGAGTGTTCAAGCAATAAATCAGAAAAAACATTGGAACCACCACAAGATCCTGAACACGATATTGTTTAAACTGGGAAGCTAGTCCAAAAGAAATTGATGAGTGAGCACTTCTTTTTCAATATTGCACTAAAATGATTGATAAAAATAAAAATCCATTGTAAAAGCAAGGCTTTAAAAGTAATAAAAATAAATCCGTAATATTCAAAGGGCTCTTAAATGGAATGGCACTCAAGCAAAATATTAATATTGGGAATATACATATTTTCAATCAGCTTCAACATCGCAAAAGGCGCTGCTCAAAGAGTTTCAGTACTAAGAAGTGCTACCCAAAGAGTCCTAGAAACCTATCAACGCAATCATTCCTTTGCTTGCGAAAACCTCCAAACTTGGGACTTACTTCTTGTTGAAGAAAAAGATACTGATACTGCTGTTCACGTTGGTATGGCATTTCGAGATGCTAGCAACAAATTATTGGTGCTGGAAGCAATTCCTATTCTAGGGGTAAAAAGTACTGACTTCGATACCTTTAAAGAACGAAGCCGTTACAACAATATTTATGCCTTAAGACCACAAGAAAATTATCTAGATATTCTGCAGCAATTCGAAGAAGAGGCTTTGAAAAGTTATTTCGAAAAGAAACTATCTGGATTACCTTATAACTATACTATGATTGAGAACTATGAGGAAAATGGGGTCAAGCACTACTATTGCTCACAGCTACTTAGAGATATGTACAATTATGTTCTCAAAATAGCAGACCCCAAAATCGATATCGCACCACTTAAACCTATGAAATTTAAGGAATTTTTTGCTAGGCAACTTGTTCAAAGCCAAGGCTTTAGTATCCCCTTAAATATGCCTGGTGTTTCTCCTGCAGATTTTGGGAGCTATAATTTTTGCTATCTCGGCTATATTACTAAGCACTTTGCCCCTTCCAAGAAGCAAGATCCTCACACAGCGAATAAGTTGAGCAAAGAAGGAGCTAGTTTATAGACAGAGGTGCTTTTTTAGGAAATTTTCTCTAAATCCATATACATGACATTCCAGTTATGCCCATCTGGATCAGAAAAGCCGCAATTATACATCCACCCTTGTATTTCTTGAGGCTCAGAGAAAATTGCTCCTCCCGCTTGAACGATCCTCGTCGCCCAGCGATCAACTTCTGATCTTTCATGAACACCAATTGAAAATATGATCTCATTGCTTTTATGTGCATCGCAAGGTTCATTGCAGACAAAGTTCGAAAACTCATCTGCAGCAAAGAAGTTAATCATAAGATTCATCTCACCCATAACAATGCTGACTAAATTTGGGGGGTTTTTTTCATTTATAGTGGCTCCGATTCTTTCATAGAATACCCTCGTTTTCTTAAGATCGCGTGAGGCCAGATTTAGCCAAATTTGCTTGTCCATAATGATGATCCTTTTAACATAAGGTATAATTGGGCGATGGTAGAGCCTTCCACCTAGCTTCTATTAGCTATCTTAATTATATCAGCTTAAGGCGCCAAGCAGCATAGTCATAGCCTGGCGCAGTAAAAGTGAGTAGATTCAACTAGCTCAAAGAAAATCAAGCCATTTATCAAGGGGCATGTAAATGAAAGTTCAAAAATCGATTTTAGATTACCTAAACCGTATTCTTGCATGTGAATTATCAGCAATTGATCAGTATTTTATTCACGCTAGAATGTATGATGACTGGGGTTACCAGAAACTTTTTGAGCGAAGCGATCATGAAGTTACTGATGAACAAGAACATGCACATCTAATTATATCCAGAATCCTTTATCTGGGTGGTGTGCCTGACATCCAAACACGGATTCCTGTTAAAATTGGAAAAACTGTCCCTGAGATGCTAGGCAGTGATTTAAAGATAGAAACTCATGTGACTGGCCTATTAAAAGAAGCTATCGAGCATTGTGAATCAAAACTAGACTATGGCACTAGTCAGATACTAATCAAACTTTTGCAGGACACCGAAGAAGACCACACCCTATGGTTGGAACAACAACTAAATCACATCAAAACTTTGGGCCTAGATAAGTACCTGATGACCAACTTGTAGACCACCTTTGCTAGCAAAAAAAATGTAAACTTTCATTTATTGCCGTGCTCATGCTCATCTAAAAATTCGCTGGCTTTAGCAGGGAGTCCCCTCTGTAATTCTGAAGCCTGATTAAAAAGAAAACTTTTCATGTTATACGCTGTGGAGAAAAGTAAAATTTGATCTCTATAGCTGATAACATCAACATTATTTCTAATATAACCGTCAAACTCCTCCTTAAGAGATTCCATTAACTTTGGGTTTCTCACTTTAATTTTGACTTTTCTAATTTCAACCTGTTCACCATTGATATAATTTCTCAAGTTTCTTAAATCGTCTTTGATTATTTTTATAAGTTTTTCATCACTCAGATCATTTTTCCTATACCCACAACAAAATGCCCCAAAAAAAGTACTAGGTAAGCAGCAAATCAAAGTTAAGCTCTGAGAGCATGCACTACATCCTTCTTCTCGACTACCATGTTCAAACAAGTGAATATTTTTATTTAAAAGATCGTATTTAAGACCAATCTGAAATTTAAAAGAGTTTTCAGCCTCATAAGAAATTGTTTGATTAACACCTGCATAAACAAGGTGAGAACCAATAAAAGAAACTAGGAAAAAGATTTTAAGAAATTTATTTTCTTGCAAACTTGAATTCAATAAGAAAATGCAAAAATAATCTTGCCGTCCAGAATTCAAAACAAATTTGTGCTTGAAAAAAATATTTTCATCAAAATTCCCCTTCCTAAGATGTGTTTAAGAGCTAATAAGAGAAAAATCTTAAGT
>JBGCDR010000271.1:0-7469 GCA_045105515.1 Oligoflexales bacterium | reverse complement strand
GATATTTAATTGCCGAAAATATGGTATTTTTCACTTATCACTGGAAAATAAGAAGAGTTTTTAAAATTAATTTCAACCGCGATAAAAAAAACTGAGTTGCAAAGGCAAGAATTTAGTTTCCGACCAGACACTATTTAATAGGCTCTAAGTATTTTTATCAACTTTTTGTTTAAGAAGAACTCCGGGTTTGAACGTAGGTACCCTTCTCTTAGGTATTTTGATAGAAACCCCCGTTTGCGGGTTTCTACCCAAACGTTCCTTGCGAGTTGTCACGGCAAAAGTACCAAAACCTACAAGTTTGACTCCTTCGGGATCTGTAATATGTTTGCTGATCGTTTCAAGCAGTGCTGTCAACCAACGTTCACATTCCACTTTTGGTTGCCCTGTCGCCTTATTGATCGATTCAATTATTTCTGATCTATTCATTTTGTTGCAACTCCTAAAGACTTATTGTCAGTAAGAAATTAGAATAAAATATAAATTAAAATAACTTATAGCATTGTGGTTTAGAAAGTGGAGGACCAAAATTGTCTAATACTTAGACAATGTATCTTGATTCTGACCCGAGTTCAAGCATTCTGTGCTTTGATAATACAATTCTTAGCAGCTATTTGATTTACTTTTTCTAGTACGTTATGGCCAAGTTTTTTAAGGATTCTTTTTGCCAAGCCGAAACAGCTTAGAAGGCGTAAAATCATTTGGGAAAAATTTTTAGTTGGATAGAATCAGCAGACAACTTGTGCAAAACTCCAATGGAACCTTGATTTGGTCACTTGCTTCAACTATAGGCTGGATTGCTATTATCATCGTTTTATATCGCAGCGGCCTGGGACAAGACATCAACTATAGGGTGGCAAATACTTTCGAATTTAGAATAAGAGAGGATTTGGGCCAAAGCCCAAATTTAAGTAAAAAGATTAAGATTTTTGGCTTTGACGATAAGACATTAAGCAGACTTAAACGGCCTGAACTCTATATCGAAGAGTGGGCAGAAGGCATAAAAAGATTAGCCAAAGATAGACCAAAAGTAATCATTGTCGACAAGATGTTTTCAATTATCTATGATCCAAATCAAAAAATGAAAGAGGCTCTTGAGATTTTGAAAAGCTTGGACGTTAACATAGTGGTAGGCTCTTTTGTAACACCTTATCCTATTTCTTATCGTAGTACACTTGATGTTAATAAAAACCTATATAACATGCCATTTATATCTAATAATGGGATTCATTTGGGGTCAAATTTAAAAAACCTATATATGCAAGATCCGGCAGAGGAATTGTCTAAAATTTCAAATATTGATGATGATCCTTATAGTTTTTTTAAGGATTTTAGAAATCAGCATATTTATGGGCCTTCTCCCCAATTCCAAATGGCGTTCACATATGTTGGGCATCTTCAATATAGCGGTCATACAAAAGCTGCACCTTTTCTCAGAATTAAGGATTTTTTTGGAGTTCCACATGCAAGTTTATTTGCTGCGGATAGTTTTAAAATATCGGACAGTGATCTGCTAGTGAATGATATTCCAGTACCAATTGATGAAGATGGCGATATTGCAGTTAATCTTGCTCATCCTAAGTCATACTATGTAGGCCAAAAAAGATTAAATTTGATCTTAGATAAAGATCGAAAAAAGAATTTAGTAGATGAAGGTGACATTGTTCTTTTACTTCTGAATATGTATACCGGTGGTACTGACTTCCATTTAACGCCATTTGGTTATGCTCCTGGTGGCTTTATATTAGCAGCCATGATAAATAGCGCAGTTACTGGAAAGTGGCTAAAGCAAATTTCATTTTCCTGGATACTTATTGCGATAAGCTGTGTTTTAGGTGGCTTGCTAGGAGCAAGTACAGGAACGATAACCTTTTGGGTACTACTAATCCTAGGTCTTGGATTGACCATTGTACTCGGGATCATATCATTTAGTTATTTCAGTATTATTGTTCCTTGGCTATGGATTGGTTTGGGGTATCTTTGTAATGGAATGATGGTTTTTGCCGGAAAAATGCGATATACCGAAAAACGAGCTCAAAGGCTGCAGCTCGTAGAAGCTGAACGCAAGCTTTTAGCAAAGGAATTACAAGAAGCTTCAGTAATGGCAGAAGCATACAGGCCTGATTCTATTCCAAATTGGCCAAAATATTTAATTGGTGGTCACCATAACCCTATCCATGCTGCAAGCGGAGATTGGTTTGCTTTTGAATCTTCTGATTCGAAGCGTTATTTTCATATGATAATGTGTGATATAACTGGCCACGGAGTTCAAGCAGCATTGGTAGTATCTGCATGTAAAACATTACTAGGAAATATCAAATATATGCGTCCTGAATTATTTGAAGATACTGAATTTATTTCTCACTACATGCGTATTTTAAACGGGATCTTATGGAAACAAGGTAAAGGCCAGCATGTAACAACTCTGTTAGGACTTACCTTTGATCCTCAAAAACAGCTTGTATACTATCTGGCTGCAGGTCATCCTTATCCACTTCTGAGAAAGAAAGATCAGATGCATGAGCGACCAATTTCACTGATATCTCGGCATAACCCTATTGGTTTGTGCCCTGAATGTGATCCTAAAGTTAAAGAGGTGTTTTTGAGCCAAGGGGATGAACTGTTGGCATTTACTGATGGCATACCTCTCTTAGAAAACAGGCGCATTTTAAAGAAAATGGATCCGAGAAATCCTAGCAATATTGTCCATGGCCCCAAAGAACTTTATGAAAGCGTTTGGAAAATGGAAACCAAAAAAAGCGGAAAAATACCGGAAGATGATGTTAGCATGGTCTGGTTTAAAATGCTTGAGAAATAAACCTTTATTCAATTAGAACTAATTCTTTATTTATCTGTGCATAGTGAAAAATACTAAGGTAAATTGTCATCATTCTTTTATTCGTTGACTGCCCAATAAATTTGTGAGACTAGTCAATCAAATAGAATTTTTTAATTAATTTGATTGGGAGTAGGTCATGATAAAAAAAGCATGTGCTTTGGTTTCATTGGCAGCAAGTCTTTCGATGGGAACAAGCTATGGAAATTCAGATCTCGAAAAAGCTGATGCAGATTTTAAAAATCGCGGAAGTTTTAGCTATGAAGAGTTAACTGCAACTAGAAATTTATATAAGAAAGTTTATGACGCTGGCGGTCTTTCTCCTCAAGAACGCATCAATATTGTAACTCAAATCGGACGACTGGATATTTTTCGTGGTGGTCTTTTACCCGAATTATCCGCGGTTTCTGTTGCTGATCAAAAGAGTGCAATTGACGATTGTCTTGGTGCTGCGGAATTAATTTCAGCTACCGGCAGTGCACAGTATCATTACTTGAAAACTTCATGTATTGCTTTCAGAGGAAAACTTGAGACAAGCATCTTAGGAAGAACTAAATATGGATTGATGATGCGTAAGGCTCAAGGTCCTGCTTTAGCAGCTGCAGGAGCAGTGGATGGAAATTTTGAGGCTGGTGGCATTTTTAGAGTTATGTCGGCTCTTCGTGGAAATAGAAAAGCGAAGCCTTTAGGTCTGTATGATGCAGCAGAAGCTCTTGATTATGCAGAAAAAGCACTGGCAACCCCTTCAGTAGAAGACTCGTACTTTGATACGGACTTTAGCGGTTCTGATTACTATGAAAACTATTATTATCAAGGCCAATCACAGATTGCTCTTGGAATAGAAAATGAAGATTTGAATTTGGTTACCGAAGGCCGTGATCTATTAAAGTCAAAGGTTCGCCGTATTGACCTAATGAAAAACCGTAATAAACTCGGTGAGCGAGCTCCTGAAACTTTAGCATACCAAGTATTGATGAAGAAATTGCATACTAAAGTAGATGCATGTGAAAGCGAAAGTAACTGGAAATCTTGTCTAATCGAAAAATTGACTGATTAATTATTTATGTTTTACGATACTACATCATAATTTTCTATGAAAATGCGTAAGGGATTTTTCCCTTTTGCTTTTTTTCTTCATTAAAAAAATTTTATAATTCAAACCAGCTCTATTAGCTCATATTTAAGCTAGGCACTCTTTGATTCTTTGGGTACTGTTTAGAAGCATCTTAGTCAATTATAAGCTAAATTATGTGTCGCATTGGAAGGAGGTTCGTTAATGAGGTTAAGTGATCCCAGTTATGTCCTGCTTATGGGAGTTGTATTATTTAGCTCCCAGTTATGGGCTTTTGAACATACAAAAGTATTGCCAAAAGGTATCCGCAACTTAACATTAAAATCTGTCAATACAACTATTGGTGGTAAAACTAATAGCGATGGTCATATTGAGGCTATAGCTAAGCCGTTAGAAAAGGATTTAGATTTTAAACGTATATTAAAAGGTGAGTCCGACTATCTGAAGAAGACTCAGCTAGAGGGTTTAATGCTTCAATATGGCTTTGACTATGATGACTCCTTAGGACAGATTAAAGCAGATATGAAGGGGAGCGTAGCTGTTACGGCACCTTTACTTTCCTATGGTCTCACTGATAACTTCACATTGGCCATAGCTGTCCCTTATTATCAGGCGAAAATGCGTGTCAAGACTGGGTTTGCTATAAACCAAGGCACTGCAAATAGATTATTAAAAAAAATGGAAGATCTTTCTCAAACTAAGGCAGCAAACGAAGTTGCTGAAAAGCTCAATGATGCGATTGGTGAGCTAAATAAAAAGTTGCGTGACAACAATTACAGAGAAATGACTGACTGGGAAGGAAGTGGTATTGGTGATGTAACCATTGCAGGGAAGCTTAAAGCTGTAGATGGTGATAAAATTAAATTGGCATCCACGAATGGTTTCGTCATACCTACAGGTAAAACTAGTGACCCGGATGTTTTGAATGATATCCCTTTTGGCAAAGGAACCCTAGATTTTTTTACCGCTCTTGCTGTAGATGAGTATTTAACTAAAGATATTTTTTTCAATCAGTTTGTGAAATATACCCATCACTTTCCAGCAAAACGTAATCTTCGCATGGCAACAGAAGATGAATCCATTGAAGTTAAAAAAACCAATGCCGATTATGAGCTTGGAGCTAACTGGGATTCAGGAGTATCAGTGCAGTATGAACCGCAATCAGGATTTGTTGCTGGAATTGGTTACATTTATGGTAGGAAATATGGCGACGATTATAAACTAGAAAATAACCCAGAGTCAGTTCAAAAACTTGAAAAAGACACCCACCAAGAAAACCATTTTTGGGAAGCAAAGCTTGGATATAGCGGTGTCAATGCATATCGTCGTGGTGAGTTACCAGCACCTTTTGCAGCATCTGTGGAATATAAAAAACACATTGCAAGTATAAATAATTTCAGCAATGACTTTGTTACTGTCGATTTAGCACTGTATTTCTAAAAGTTGATAAAAATTCTTGGAGATATTTCATGAAAAGTGAAAATACTAAAAATTTTATAAATGCCGTAGCTTTGAGTCTACTTTTTTCTTGTGGGCCACAAGCAATTGATGTAGCCGAGCAGCAGCAAAGTTATATTAAAGCTCCTTCATACTCAGAAATCGAGCAGGGGGTTTTTTTAACTTCTGATAGCTCAACTTCTTCTGTGAGTTACGAAGGCCCAATCCTGATTTGGAAAAATGATATTAATGCCACTCAAGTTAAGAAAGTCCTTAAATATAAGGATGAAACCATGGATCTTGATCTTGCGTATAAGCGTGAGGCTTTTAAAGTGGACTATTTACAGCAAGAAAAATCCAAGCTTGGTCAAGGTATCCAGTCTGCAAAAGATAAAATTGCAGAAAATGATCTAAATCAGTTTTATCAGCAACGGGATAAACAGCTAGAATCTGCTAAAGTATGGCTCACAGATCTAGGATTAAACGAAAATCAAGAAAAAGAATTTCAGACCTATTGCCAGGCTATGATCTGGCAATTTGCAAGCTCTGATACCCTCAAGAACTATATGTTTTCAGTTAGGCCATCACCCTTGGGAATTTGTGAAACATATTATCAAGATCATGGATTTTTTTCGGGCTTAGAATGCCAGAATGATTCAGGTGGTAAACCAAAAGATTTTTTCGCCTGCTTTTGGTCAGACTCAGGAGTGCTCAAGACAGATGTTAGTTATTATGACAGTTTGGGAGATTTACTTTCCGATGCCGATGTTGTGAAGTTAAAGGAAGCGATTAATAAACAAGTCCTAGAAAATAAAAATTTAATTAAGTTTTCAGCTATTAAAGACGGAAGTCTTTTTGTCGATTTTAATAATGAGTCAGAGTTGTGGCTTAGTTTTGATCATTCAGATATCATCGAGTTTAAGGATTTTATAGGTGATGTGCTGAAGGGACAGTTTGGAATTTCAGCTTCTAGTGAGGCTGGTAAATTTTTACAAGATCTATTGATCGACCGTGATGTAGACTCAGATGTGGCGCAACATTTTAATTTCAATGATCAGGTCCTTAATTTACCATTCTCTACTCCTATTAACTCAGGGGCAGGGTTTCGTATTTCTCCAGAAGATATAAATTTGCTGAATTCTCTCGCAGAGAATAATCCGCAGCTTTTTGGACCTAAATTGTCTAAAGAGGTAATTAGCTTACTCAAAGACCAGAATGATTTAATAGTTTCACTAAGATCTCAAATGGAACCTATCAATAAGTTATTGAAAATGTACCAGACACCTATTGGAGCAGAGCAATCAGATGAAAATGGAGTTGATAGCCAAGAACCAAAGCAAACTTTTGGTATTGGCTTAGATTTATTCAAGAAAAAAGAAGCATGGGAAAATAAACGTGTTGATTCAGCCAAATTCGTTATCGGAGAAAAAATGGTTAAGGCTCTTTGGGCATACTCAAAAATAGAATTTATAAAAAAAGGGAATCTGCTTAGAATAGTTTATAATATTGATAGCAAAGCAAAGGAAACAGTCCCCTTACAAGCATGTTTTGATACAGCAAAAAATTCTCAGGTTGAATGTGGTGAATTAAGTTTAACGAAAACCCATGCAGAAATGAAGGTCTCAATGGAAAACCCGAGCACGGGTATCTTAAATCTTGAAATCACCAACCCTAAATATGATAGTGTTTTTCTAGCTCCTGCAATTCGCTCAGAAGATGAACCTCTGTATCAAGAAGAGGATCTTGATCGTGCAATGCTTATGGATAAAACTATAAAGCTTGAAGTTTTGGCTGGTTTATATAAGCATGAGCTTCCTGTTCTCACAGGTAAAGCATTTATTTACGATGCAGAGATGAAAATGTATGAAGGAACAGTGAGCTTGACGAAGGCAGTTAGCAGTTCCTAAATGAACATTTCATCTTCCCCATCTTCATAAGCCCCCTATGAGTTGCTAGTAATTCCTCGAAGGAAGTTGATTTCACTTTTACACCCAGGGCTGATTCAAATAAGATTTTTTCCAATTTTTCATTAAATAGGTCAGAAAAATTCTAAGCCGCAGTACCAAAAGTGACTAGATAAAAAAAATATAGGAAGAAAAAACTTAAAAAAAATGGCTCACTTTTATT
>JBGCDR010000270.1:0-9792 GCA_045105515.1 Oligoflexales bacterium | reverse complement strand
ATCAAAATGATAATGGAGAAGAAAAAACAGCGGCTGTATAATCTCTTAATCTTTTGATTTCAAAACATTATTTTTGTCAGATATAGGACTTACAGTTTAGCTGAGAGCTTAAGTTACATGTTCGCCGAAGGCCTAACTTGCAACCCATTTTATTCGCATGGAAGTCTTTAAAAAAGAGGGGGAGCGTCTAAGTGACCCGGATCTTCCCCGATCTATTTTTGGATTAGATAACTCAATAATTGGTCTTAATTCTATTTGGGAAGTCGGAAGGGTAGCTCGAGATCGAGGGGCTGGCTATCCAGTTGGTTTGACAAGAGACTTCATTGAATCTGAATACTATGAAAATCTAAATGACAGCACCGATCAAACTTTGAAATATGTCTGGGAGCAACAACGCTGTGCTTGGTTTTACGCCGCATGGATGATGGATCCTACACATATGACATTTGCTGAAGACTTAATTACCGAAATGGGTGAGTATTTCAGCTGGAGCTGCCTTCATGACTTGGGAGGATACCCTATCCACACCGCATTTATAAGCCTTGTGACAAACTTAGCGCGCTTAGAAAACCCTGAATCTAAATCACCGTCTCCTTCTGGGATCAATGGCATTACTTATCGTTTTCCCTATAGTCAGCATGAACTAGGAATTAACAGGCCCAACTATGATTTTGGGATCTATAATGGCTTGTATCCTAGTGCTATAAACTTTAATGAAACAAAAAATCTTGAACCACATAATGGTGACATTATGCCATTTGTTGGATCAAATGAGAATCCAGGAGGACTTTTTGGAGGAAATGCTCTTTATAAATCTTATTATCAATCAATAGGGTGCAATACTCCTCATGGAGATCTATACGCTCGAATAACATCGAATTTCTATAAGATATTTCTCCTTAAGTTAGAGAAATCAATAGACAATAATCCTAACCCTGCTGGACCAAAAGCCGAATACAAAGTCAATATTTCCAAACGCATTGAACAGGCTAAGGCATTCTTTTCCTACACTTGTGTTAATGATGCAGATGGAAATACAATTGCGGATCAACTTAGTGTAAAAGTGAGTAACTGGTAGTTTGGTTATGGACAGAGTCACAGGAGAGGAAGATGAAGAAAGTTCCTCAGATATCTCAAATGAATTACCTGCTAAAAAACTAGGTAAACCAGAGAAGGATCAAAATGACAACAAGTCAGATGATAACAACGAAAATACCACTAATAAGCCAGTAAATGTAGATTTTGAGCCAATTTTTTCATCCAACACCGAAAAACAAGAACAGAAAAATAAAATAGAAAATGATGTCTATTTAGACAAATTTGAGAAAGTAGTTGGGATTGAAATCTGTTGACTTTATGTACCTTCAAAACAGCTTCATTTAGCCTTTTTTTTAAAGCTAATTTTTAGGAAAATGATAGCCATCGGGGATAAATATTTTTCCTAAAGGAACTAATTTGGTTGAATTGAAGTCAAGCAATTTGACTCTGGGCTCAATAATTTTGATAAGAATCAAGGTCAGGTAAATGTTTACTTTCCAAATATCCATTTTCATTCTCAACATACAAGACAACATTACCATCAAGGAAATTTTTTCGGAGTTCATTTGAACACGGAATTAAAAGAATAGTTCCTTCTCCATAAGATAAATTGTTGTCATAGTTCTTTATAGATTCTCTTTTGATGTATGGATGATTGAATAAAGTCAAGGCAATAGTTTCAGCCTCAGAGCTTCCAACTCCTAGAATTTTACCTCCTTTTATGAACACTGCAGAGCTGTTAATAACACTCAGATCTTTTTTTTGGGGGAAACTAAAAAATTTAGAAGTTATATAACATCCTACAATAAAAAGGACCAAACCAAATATAATTTGCTCAATCTCTGTCATTTAAACTCTCATTAAAAACATAGCGATTCTAATTATAATTTAGAATCTAGCCATATACAATTTTACTGATCGGATTTATAAATACTCTTTTGTTTTTACTCGTGGTTGGGACATTTCTTTGAACCTTGATATTATGGTAAATTTTAAGTCAGCAATGTAATGAAGTCCAACTCTGTAGATATTTTTAGGATTCACCTTCTGCTCAAAAACCTATATTCTAAAGCGATAATCTAGTTTTTAGCGAGCAATCAGAACTTGATTCATTAGTTCTAATAGAGCACATTAGGAATGTGAATTATGAAATTGTAAACATTAAAATCGTTAGAGATAAATGTGAACGAAACATTTAAAAGCAAAGTGCTAATTCCTATGCCTAATACTGGCTTTGATCCAACGGAAGTCGCAATTCCTTGGTATTATTTAACTCAAAGAGGGCACAAAGTGGTGTTTGCAACGCCAAATAGCAAAAAAGGCATTTCTGACCACCTAATATTAAGTGGAAATGGGTTAGGTTTGTTTAGTATTATATTGCGGGCAAACCAACAAGCAAGAATTCAGCATTCTACCATGATAAAGTCTCGTGAATTTTGCAAACCTTTATCTTATGAGAATATTGATTATAAAAATTTTGATGGAATAATACTTCCTGGTGGTCATGAAAAAAGAGGTGTGCGTAAGTACCTAGAATCTAAAGTTTTATAAAATATTGTCGGACATTTTTTTCTGGAGAATAAGGTAGTTGGCGCTATATGTCATGGTACAGTTCTCGCAGCTCGCTCTACCCTGCCGGGTACCAATTTTTCAGTACCGCAAGGTCGGAGCACAACAACTCTTCCCAAGCATATGGAACTAGCAGCTTACAATCTGACTAAATATAAACTTTCAGACTATTATCTAACCTATCCTGGTACCCTAGTTCAGTCAGAGGCGGTAGGGACAAAGGGTAACTACATAGAAGGTCCAAGAATATTTTCATTATCCAATTTCTTGCGAGACAATCCGAGATCCAATTGTTTTTCATTTGTTGTAGAAGACAGAAATTACATTTCAGCAAGATGGCCCGGTGATGAAAACACGTTTATTAAAAAATTTGAAAAACACCTTTTACTCAATTCTAATGATACATAGCTGTGTCACAGCAAAGAATTACCAAGTAAGATGTAATTCTTGGTGCTCAATTCATATAAACTAAATATCGTTAATAGGTCAGGTTACTGAGATGTATTTCGATTTCGTTAAAGAGCTTGCCCCCCTTAAATCCTACCTCCCCCACACTCCGTACCTTGTTTAGAGCGATTTTTTCAAATACCCCTAGTTTTATAGTATGAACTAAATATCGTAACATGAAGACCCGAGGTTAAATATATTAAATTGTTACATACCTATGTGGCTGCAAAAATTGTTAATCGTTGCCGTGCCCCCTTAAGCAGTAGAGAAAAATTTTGTTTTTCTATATAAGAAATTTTTTATACGTAAATATTTATGCTGAATATGTTTCGGTTTTCTCAAACTGAAGCTAAAGATGCCTCATATAAATACAGTAAATCTCACCTTGAAAACTTCAATAAAATTCTGGTATCAAGGGATCGTTTTATTGATCTTGAACCTATATTGAAGCAGAAAGAATACTACATGAACTTATTTTTCACTAAGAATAATTTAGCAAAAAATTTATGCTTACTCTTGGCTTTATCAACAGCAAATCCAGTTTTTGCAGATGGTGATAATCAAGAAAAGAAATGGTATAAGAACAAATACTTTCTAGGTGTAGCAGGTTTAGTTGTCGTAGGGACCATTGTTGGTGTAGGTTATGGGATTGCTATAGCTGTAGATGACCCTGACCCAACAGCGTCCCCAAGCGATGCTCCTTCAGACATTCCAAGTTCTTTTCCTAGTTTAGCTCCATCACCCTATCCGAGCTTACGTCCTAGTTTGCTTCCCAGTTCTGTACCTAGTTCCAGTCCAAGCATATCTCCAAGTCTACGACCTAGTTCCAGTCCAAGCTCAGTTCCTAGCTCTAGCCCCAGTGATAAGCCTAGTCAAACACCTTCGCATACTCCATCAGCATCTCCTACGATTCCAACCCCAGCGCCAACACAACTGCAAAATTTTGTTGCTGATGTGCGGGGATTTTCTTGTCCTCAAGGTACCAATGTTACCGATACGGGAGCTGTTTGTTCTTTGGATTTATTGAGATACAATCTTGTGGTGGCTTCACCAGGATCACTCGGTTTTCCTACTCGCTCTGGCTGTAGAGAAAATACCGGCGACGCAGTTGCGGGTGGTGGCCGAGCTGGTTGCTCTTATTGTGACGACGATGATACCCAAAATACGGAAAGAACCCTTATTTGGCTAACTGACAGCAGAGGCACTGCCCCATGTTCGAACGGTGCAGATGTTGCTGGAGATAACGCTTATAAGCTACAGGAATATGCTCTCACTCAAGATGGAGTTGATATCTGTTCATTGGATTTTGGTGTTGATGACGGAGGGACCTATATTACCCAGACTCTACCAGCCTATTTTGAAGATTGGTTGATAGACAATTTTTGTGAGTAATTCCTGATAATATGGGTCTAAGTCATGGCCTGTTAGAGTAACCAATAATAATTAATGGGTTAAATTTCTTAAAGATGCGAAGATTATTTTTTTGATGTATGAAATTATACAGCAAATAGGAATTTCATGCTTATTTTTCAGATAAATGATGACAACTTATCATATTAATATAGTCTGACAAATATCACCGCGTAAACAATCCCTCAAATAGCGAATGATTTTCTACCAAAAATGCTAGTTCTGTTATGTGATTTTATCAAATTTTGGGAATACCAGTCTAAATGTGATTATCCCACCTATCGTCAATTGATTCAATTATTTGAATTTACTCCGCTTCACCTTTACAGAACCATCTGTTATTCGAAGTCAAATCCTTAGCTTTGCTTCCAGTTGCTTTTTCGTTTTAACTGAACGAAATGTAAACATTAGTAGCCCAATGAGATCAGCTGGTTTACATGTAAACATCGGTTTACAGATTTGAACTCCATTCGCTAAATCCCAACTTCTTTTATTTTCTTGGGATTCGAGCTATTGGGAAAAATCTCCGAATTCCAACTTTTCATTATTTCTTAGGATTCAGATTCATATATGTTGTATATATCTTATTATTATAGTTATTTGAGTTCGATAAAATAAAATGGACAAACATTTTTCTCAAAAGATAGAAAAATTAGATTTTAGGGCCCAATAATAAATCACTCTTTGAATAGGATACCTAAATTATGAATTGGATTGTGGAACTGGGTAAGATTAGTTGGATGGGAGTGGGAGTAGCAATACTTGCATCATATGTGTTGGGGTTTTCATGGTACCATTGGAATTTGCTGGGGAAACCCTGGGCAACAGCTCTTGGTATGACAAAAGAAGAAGCCGACAATCTTGATGGCATGGGTGGTGTGTTCGCCTTCTCACTAGTTGGAGGAATTATTAAGGCTGTATTCATCGCGTTGCTTATGGAAGGAACGGGTACCAATAGCATCAGCGGTGGCTTGCTGTTTGGCTTGTTAATTGGAATCTCTTTTGCCGCGACATCTGTCATCTATCATGATGGTTTCGCTAGGAGGCCGAGAATTATGACCTACATCGATGCCGCTTTCGACGTTATTGAGCTAGCATTAATTGGTGCGATCTACGGAGCATTTTTTCTATAATATTAGTTGAAGGTTGATTTTTTATAAACCGCTGAATTCATATTTTCTAAAATTTCGAATCAACTTCTGTGAAAGGTAGGTAATTTACCATTAAATTATGATTCCAAATCAAATATATATAATATTGCTAGTTTCGATACCTGTTGTATTTGTAGGTGCCACGCTTTATATCATATCAAAAAGACTTCGCGATATTAAGGCAATCAAAGAAACTCCTACCAGTAAAATAACAAATGCTAACGGATACGTAGAGCTTGCGGGAAAACAATACAGCTGGAATAACAACTCTATCATATCACCTCTGCAAAAAAACAAGTGTAGCTGGTTTGATTATGAAATTGAAGTTTCAGATACTAGTATCTCCGGTGGTTTTCGTTGGACGACTATAAAAAAAGGACGTTCTTGTGCACCTATCGTTCTTGGCGATGGTAGTGGTTACTGCTTAATCGACCCTGAGGGTGCGGATGTTGTTCCCACCAGAGAAAGAATGTGGTTTGGCACCAACGTAGATCCGAAGCAAGGTAAACAAATGAACAATTTCCTAGGATATTTAGCAACTATAGCAGGTGCATTAATTTATCGATTCCATGAATCGGTAATGTTCTCAGAAGCTCATATTTATGCAATCGGTCAAATTGAGTCTACCCAAGTAGACGCACCAAAAATTGGAGCTTGGCTTAGCGATTATCCTGAACTGAGCTACGTTCTCAAAGGCAGAACCATTAAAATCCTATCAAATAAGAACCTCCCTAAAGGGAGGCCCTTTATTATCTCTGATAAAAAGGAGCAAGACTTATTAAAGGTTAAAAGAATGAATATTTTCGTTTTTTCTTTGGCAATATTCTTTCTCATAGCTTTAGGTTTATATTTAACAAATGTCTTTTATTCTTAGCAGATTCACATGGTGAAAGCTTAGATGTCTGAAGCTTAGGCTATTTACTTAAGTCATATGGGATGACTGTCAATTCCATTCCGATTATGCTCACTTAAAGCGCTTAAATATTTGTGCAATTAAATTTAAAAAATTTTTCATTTCCTACCCATCGAAAAGTCTGTGGAAAATGTAAGCAGATCAGGCAACCGATTGAGCCCTTTTTTACTGTTTGACCTTCTACAGGCAGCGTATATTCATTCCAATTATAGTTATTAGGAATAGGATATTCCTAGTTATTAAAGTAGCTTGAGATAAAATATCCTAGGAAAAATTTTTAAATTACAAGTCAGCTGCTTAAACTCAGTAGATTAACTCAAACCCGATACTTTTCCGACGCCCTGAGAAAAAATGGTAAATGAGGATCGTAAATCTATTCAGGGTTATACAAAAAATAAACTATTTTTGAATTACCTTGCACCTAAATCAAGTTTGAAATTTGAGTTATAGTTTATATGTATCGAATAGTGACAATTAGTGTATAAATAGAAAGTCCCATCAGATCTTTATTTGCAATATAAGGAGTTCCATCATGTACAGAGCCGCATCAGTTCTATCAGTACTTTTTCTTGTTTCATGCACAACAGTAGATTATGACGCCATTCCTATTACCACCCATTCAATTCAGCCGGGATCTAGTGTTAGAAAGCAAAATCAGAAAATCAAATTATATAAAGGCAAACTTGAGCTAGGTTCCAATATTAATCCATATTTGTCTGTTCTTGGTCAAGCACCTGTACAACAAGTTTCAGTAATTAGTGTAGTACCTTCCATTGATACGCCGGTATGCGAAGCTCAAACCCACATCTTAGGTGAAAGCAAATTACTCGATTTGTCTGTAAAGAAGATCATTATCAGCCGCGACACACCAATGGCTCAAAAAAGATTCGCAATAGCTGCAAAGCTTGAAAACATAGATTACTTTTCTGACTTTGCACACGGCGCATTTGGAAAGAAATCCGGCTTACTAATGCGAGGACCTGAATTATTGGCAAGAGGAGTGGTGGTAACGGATGCCAGAGGAAGAATAGTACACCTGCAAATCAATGATGATATCACTAAGATGCCAGATATGAAGAAAGCGTTTAATGTTGCTAATAATTTAATTAAAGGTTCCAAGTGACCTTAAACGGTTGTATCGGATTAAAGTGAGATAGGCACAACCGGTCTAGCTGCATAACTTTTCGTTTTGATACTATTTTCATGGGCTTCAATCTAGATTTTATAGACGAATGATTTTTGCTGAATTTTTTTGCTACGAATGTCAAGTAATCTACAAACTTTAAAAACGTAAAAAGAATTCAAAACTTAAGAAATAGTCAAAAAATGTTGTTGTGGCGTCAAGATTTTTATACAAACGATAAACCTAAATAAGGAGATCAACAATGAAATTATCAAAACTAACTCGTAGTAAAATTGGAATGCCGCTGGTGGGATTTGGTACCTATCAATTATCTAGTGAGCAAGCAGAATTCTGTGTCAAGGAAGCTATCAAGTCTGGATATAGGCATATAGATTCTGCGGAAGGTTATAACAATGAGGATGGAACCGGAAAAGGTATAAGAAGCGCTGGTGTTAACCGCGATGAGATCTTTGTTACTACTAAACTTTTTCCAGGATACCAAAAATGGGGTGCTCCAGATAAAGACTATGGATCAACCATTGAGAGCCTCAAAAACCAACTAAAACAACTTCAGTTAGATTTTGTGGATTTGTATCTGATCCATGCCCCTCTTTCTGAACTAAGATTGGAGCAATGGAATGGTTTGAGAGAATTAAAAAAATTGGGTTTAACTAAGCATATTGGAGTTTCTAATTATAGTGAAGAATCTTTGAACGAAATAATAAACGCTGACTTGGGTATTCCTGAAGCCAACCAGGTCGAATTTCATCCCATATGTAACCGCATTGAATTAACAAGTTTCATGAATGATAATGGAATAATGCCAATAGCTTACAGTTCCTTAGCGCCTCTTTCAACATGGCGTGTAGAAGATGGGCAAGGTGGGGAGGTTCTTTCTGAGATAAAAAAAGAAAGTCAGTCTGTAACCAATGAAATTGCAAAGAAACTTGAAGTGACTGAAGCAAAACTGCTACTTCGGTGGGGGGTGCAGCAAGGTTACTGTGTTTTGACAAAAAGTAGCAAGCCTGAACGCATCCAAGAAAACTTAGAGTTGTTTAATTTTGAAATCCCTCCAGCTGATATGGAACGAATGAATAAATTAAATCAAAATCAACCCATAGCTTGGGCCGCAAACGGTCTTAATCCTATGGAAGCAGTGGAACTTAAAAAATAACATGTCCTCTGGACAGATTGATCTTTCTATTACTTCTTCTGTTACAAGACCTAATAAATTCATTCTAATAGATATGTTATATGAATTTCTACATTCACGAATTTTAAAAAAAAGTAATACTTTTAAACGGCTGTGTAATCTCGAATATTTTCATTTTTTGACATAGTAAAATCTTCTACTTGAACATAACTTGATAGGGCTGCATTGAAGATTCTTTCCTGTACTTCTTGCCTTAACCTCGACTTGATATGAGCCGGTATAGCCATAGATATATTTGAAAATAAGGAACATGAAACTAATAGAAAGCTGGATACAACCACATTCAATGCTACCTCACGCCTTGAAAAATGACTTCTATTACCTATTGCTTGAGCAAATTAGATTTAAAAATTAGGGCACATGCTCTCTTGGCTATCGCCTAGTTTAGGCTATCTTGGGCATCGTAGTGGATCTAAGTTTATGAGTACTTAAACTTATCTCAAATTGTGAGTATTGATAAAATGGAAAGGCCAAAAACTATAGCAGGACCTAAATTTCTATAAGAACTATCTGAGGATAATTCGATAACTTCAGATTCGTCTCCCTCTAGCCGGTCAATAGGGCATACTACATCCATAGTATTGGTTCCGCTCAAAAATTGAACACGGTATGCACTAATAAAGTCATCACTAATATCTATTTCATTGTTATCTAATCGATTTATATAAGCTGCCTTAACAAAGTCATGTAATTTTTCAAATGCTTCCCCAGAAAGATCTAAATTTTCTTCAATATTATCGAATGGATCTATATATTTGATTTCATTTCGTGGTATCAAGCCTAAGTCGTGCCTGATTGGAAACACACCGCCGCTTTTGTATGTAAGGCTTAGAGCACTATAATCTTTAGCGAATTTCCCCAGTTTCTCTAAAAAGGATATAATTGTCGGAAAATCAAAAGATCTTGGGGGTGCCCATGCGCGCAACAT
>JBGCDR010000269.1:0-3722 GCA_045105515.1 Oligoflexales bacterium | reverse complement strand
CCAGTTAGGAAAAAAAATCAGCTCAATGTGAGGCTAATGATTAGGAAAAAACATTTCTAGGGTGAAAAATCAAAAGAGGAAGACGGAGGGGCAAAAAACCTTATTACCAAAGGATTCTATATTTCGCACCAGCGACAATATTTGTCCTAGTTCTTATTTCCCTAGCCGCATCTGGTACATTGGTTAAGTATACCAACATGTTGAATTGCAGTGCTACCAAACATTAAGATACTACTGTTTTTGACGCTTTTCAGGCAAAATAAACGGAAGGCTTATTTTTTCACCGGTTGGAGAAACAATTAATTCAGCTTGTTTAGTAGCAAGGGCTACAGTTGTAACGACCAGCGAAAATTCCTTTTCCTCAAAGGCTTGAAGAGGCACACTACACCCACTACAGATGACGTCAATGGCAGAACTTGAACTAATCAAAGATACCGATTGTGGTTTAGAAGTCGTATTGATCACATTCAATCTAAAAAGGTTAGCGTACTTTCCCTGCTCAAGTTGGGCATAAGTAGTCCCAGCTTGACGGGTTAGGAGAATCTCAATGGAATTACGAGCCTGAATCCTAACAATCAAAAACCCAACGAAAAACATCAAAGTAATAAAGAAGAACATATTTTTTGGCTTTTTCAACTTCTCGAGCAAAGTATCTGTTGTCTTATTTTGATAAGCAGAACTTGAAAATTCCCCAATTAGATTAGGTTCGCGTTTTAGATTTTTCATGACCATATTACAAGCATCAACACAGCGAGAACATTGGATGCACTCTAACTGCAAACCTTTGCGAATATCTATCCCGGTCGGACAAACCCGAACACAAAGCTGACAATCAATGCAGTCACCTTTAGAGTTTTTCTTGCCTCGTGGTTCTCCCCTATTATAGTCATAGGCTACTACGGGAGTATGATCATCCATCATAACGGATTGGAAACGTGCATAAGGACAAAGGAATGCACAAAACTGCTCTCGAAACCAGGCAAAATCAAAATAAATTGCACCAGTGAGCAAAAACACAGCTAAGAACACTTCCCAGCGTTTAAGTGGTGATTCAGTCACCCAGCTAAATATCTCAACAGGAGCTACGAAATAAGCCAAGAGAACGTGAGATAATGCTGCAGCTAATAAAAAATACAAACAGTGTTTTAAGGATTTTCTCAGAAATATTTTAACACTGAGTGGTTTACTATCAGTTATTCGTCTCCGGGCAGCATTTCCCTCGAGCAGTTCTTCTAAGGGGCGTACCACCCAATCAATCCAAACAGTTTGTGGACAAGCATATCCGCACCAAACTCGTCCACGAACCGAGGTAACTAAAAACAAAAGTAAAGCGAAAATTACAAATATAAAGAAAGTAAAGGAACCATCATGAAACCTAAAGGCATATCCCCAAAAACTCACTATTCCTGTACTAATATCCATACGAACAAGGGGGAGGTCGTTCAAGCTCAAAAAAGGAGTGATCACATAGACTACAATCAAAAAAATCGCAATTTTTTTTCGCTTTTTTGATTTGTCACCATTTCTTCGGTCGGGGTAAAGCCACCTACGCTTGCCATCTGAATAAATTGTTGGAGCACGTTCACTCTTGTTTTTGACTGGTTTTAAGGTGTCCATTTACATTCTTCGCCTTGTGGCTCTTTCGGATTTGGCGGCTTGCTGCCTAATTTAGAGATGATAAGAGTAGTAAGCTCCCATACTTTCTGCTCTCCCATGATAGGACCCCAAGCAGCCATCCCTTTATCAGGTATTCCTTTATCAATGGATTTGAAGATATCTTTTGAGCTGCAACCGTGTAGCCAGAAATCATCTACTAGATTCGGCCCAATCTGTCCACCCATGTCAGGACGATGACAAGGACTACAATAGGTACTATAGCTCGTTTTACCTGCAGCTAGCACTTTATCATCTTTTAGCATAGAAGGAAGGTCCACTGATGCCGAACCTGATTGCTGATCCCCTTGACCTGTCGAAGATGAATTTGACATAACTTGCTCTTTGCTATGTTTGGCATCAACTGCAAGCTGCTGCTCAAGGCTTGTTCCATCACCAAAATGATAGTAGGCCATGTATATGAACGAAAATATAATGGTAAAAACAAATAAGCCTATCCACCATGAAGGGAGAGGATTATCGAATTCTTTTATTCCATCAACAACATGAGGCCTTTCTAAATTCTCTTGCTTTTGGTCATCCATGTGACGAAACCCCACTTTCTGTATCTTGATTTAGAGGAAGCTTTGCTGCCGTTTCATATTTTTGCCTTGAACCCTTCCGATAGGTCCATAGAACCGATCCGCACATAACAATAAAAAAAAGTATTAGAGCAAGAGTTGCACCACCTGCAGCATCCGACTGAGAGAGAATTTGCTTTATCATCGTTCAAAAGCCCCCTATTGCTTTATATCTTTACCGAGCCGCTGCAAATAAGCGATCAATGCTATTAATTCACTATCTTCAGGTACATTATTTTTATCTTTTGCTAATGAATCAAAATACGATTTGCTCTGAGTCTTAGCATCTTGTATTGCAGTAGAAACCTCTTCATCAGAGTATGGAACCCCAAGCTGCTGCATTACCTTGAGTTTTCGAGGAAGGATTGCTAGGTCGGCTTTCTGGGATTCTAGCCATGGGTAACTCGGCATAATTGAACCTGGAGAAGTGGAGCGTGGATCAAGCATATGATTGTAGTGCCAAAGGTCAGGATACTTACCCCCAATTCTATGTATGTCAGGTCCTGTGCGTTTTGACCCCCACTGAGATGGAAAGTCATATACAAACTCACCTGCTTGCGAAGGTGCCCCATACCTTTTGACTTCTTTTTCATAAGTACGGATCATCTGCGAGTGACAATTATGGCAACCTTCTCTCACATAAACATCGCGTCCTGCTAGTTCCAAAGGTGTATAAGGCTTAACGGATTCAATTTTTGGGATATTGGAATCGATAAAGAATGTAGGCAAAAATTCGACAACTCCACCGATAAGAACAGCTATAAAAGCCAAAGCTGAAAATATAAGCCCCTTATTTTCTAGTGCTTCATGACTAGTTTTGGGTTCAACAGGATCATGGATTTCTAGTTCTACAGTGGTATTGTCTTGAGCTTGGCCTTGACGGGCAGTCATAAAGACGTTGTACACACAAATCAACAACCCACTTACATAAATTAAGCCACCTAGCAAACGTGTCCAGTATAAAGGCTTCAATGCAGTCACTGTTTCCATGAAAATTGGATAACGCAACAAACCACCTTCTTCAGCAAACCACATAAGAGCCTGGGTAATACCAGCAGCCCACATCGATGTCACATATAAAAGGATTCCTATCATGGAAGTCCAAAAGTGTGTATTAGCTAATTTTTCGCTATATAGTTTGGTTTGCCATAACTTGGGAGCCAGGTAATAAGTGATACCAAAAACCATTCCTCCGAGCCAGCCTAAGGCACCTCCGTGAACATGAGCAATGGTGTAGTCAGGATAATCGGGTTGGCTCGTTGTTTAACCAGCTAGTGTTATTATTTTGTAGGATTATTTTGTGAATGTTGATAAGCTGATCCCAAATGTAATTCTGGGAGGGCATGATATGTTTAGTTTCATGTTCCCGGAAAGACAAGTGGAAGGAGTGACTCGCTTGAGCAAGGCTAAGGTCGTTGAGACGGTGTCAGCTTTTTCAGAAGTCCACAGGGAAAAAAAGAGCAGACAAGGCACGCGGAAACATAGAAA
>JBGCDR010000268.1:0-5519 GCA_045105515.1 Oligoflexales bacterium | reverse complement strand
CACTTGTCTTTCCGGTAACATGAAAATAAACATATCAAGCCCTCCCAGAATTACGTTTGGGATCAGCTTATCAATATTTACATAATAATCATATAAAATAATAATATTAGCCGGTTAAAAAATTAGACAACTCTAATGATGCACCACTGATCATTACTGGTTCTGAGAATTCAGCTTCAACTCCATCTGGAGGTACGAATTCGAAAATTTGCTCATCACTTTGGCTTAAATCGCGAAAATCTTCAACAGCAAGTAAGTTTTCATTGCCACCATCTAATTTCCCAGTTTTAGTAAAGCCTTCTAATTCTTCAATATTACCGCTTTCATCCCTCTTTTTAATCTGCTCATTGATCAGTGCTTCAAGCTCGGCTTTCTGAAGATCATTTAGCTCCTCATCACTGACGCTTGCGTAATCATTTTTTTGGGATTTGGGACTACATGCATAGTTCATAAGAGTTAGACTACTCCCACATACTCCTACAAGTAGTAATTTTAAGTACCGACGCATGAGACTCCACCACTCACATCATATTTCTTACCAATCTTTATTATCGAGCACAAAGTCGAAGAATTTAGCTTTCTTTTTTTCCTTAAATATATTCTTTGGTAAGAGGTTTATTTTAATAAAAAGCAGTTGGTGTAAAATTCAGAACAAAAATAAGGGAGGATAATATATTAATTATACGAGTATAAAAATATTTTCTAAGATAATTGAGCAAGTGATCGATCTTCTTCAGTGTTGAGATAAGTCGTTGGAGTCTTAAATGAGCGCTGCTAAAATTATGCCTACAATCTTACTTTTTGGGCTGTATGCTTGCACTGGAAATCAGGAGTCTCCAGGCGATTCAGGTAACGTAGAGAATGTAGACTCAAATAGCATAGAGAATGCAAAAATTGTAGATCTTCAAAAAACAAGAAACCATACAATAAATAAAGAGATTGATCCTGGATTTATGCTTACTGCTGAAGAAGAAATTTGCGTGGTTTCTTATCCAAGCTTGAGAGCTGAGAATATAAGAGCAGGGGTGACTATTGCTGGAGTTGTGGGGACAGCTGAAGTTACTCCACTGTGCTCAGAGACGCTGACCACGAATTGTGTTACCACTGCAGCCTTCCCAGCTGTAGATACTCAAGGTTTAGCAGCTAAAGTAGTTTCTGGGCAAACGGTAGCGGGGACAGCGGGGACAGCTATTCAGGCCAAAGATGATTGTACTGCAGCAAATCAGACGGACTGTATTGCAACGAGTACTTATAAAACTATTGACCTTTCATCAAAGGATGCTGGTGGTGCTCTTGACATTACAGGCTCTAATTTCGAGTCTAGAGCAGCCAGTGCATCAACATTCGAGTACTGGGATGAAAATGGTAACCGGCATACTAATACTGGTGATGCTGATCTCACTAGTAATAATTTAAAGTCTGGGGTTAATATTTTAGGGACCGATGGTACAACTGACCCTCTCAACTGTGCATCAATCTCGTCAGGCACCTGGATATCGGTTCCCGGAGATCCTGATTATGGAACCAATGATTTTTGTGTGATGAAATACGAGGCTAAAAATAACGGTAGCAATGAACCTACCTCAACGGTAGCTAATGCTCCCTGGGGTTCTATCGATTTCTATGATGCTAAGACTGAATGTGCGTCCTTGGGAAAAGGTTTTCACCTTATGACCAACGACGAGTGGATGACCATAACCGCAAACGTTGCAAATGTTGATTCCAACTGGAGTGGTGGTAGTGTTGGCTCGGGAAATCTCTATAGAGGCCATTCAGATAATGATCCATCTGCCGCTTGTCCTGCAGATGCTGATGACTCTAAGGGGTTTGTAGAAGGTACTTGTACTGCTCAGGCTGCTGGAGGTACTGAAGGTTCAGAAGGTACCCAAAGGCGGACCATGAGCCTTTCTAACGGTCAGGTAATTTGGGATTTGTCTGGTAATGTGAGGCAGTGGATTGATTACTTCAATGATGGGGAAAAGCCAACGCCTAATGATGGTGCATATAATGAGTTTAATCTGCCAATTGCAGGAACAACCACCATGCCACTTTCTGACTTGATTCCGACGAATGCGGTCAAGTCTTTTTGGGTAAATTCTTGGAACTCAGATCAGGGAGTAGGGAAAGGACGAAACGGAGTTGACGATGATGGAGGAGCGCTCACCAGAGGTGGAGGCTATACTGGAGGGGACAAAAATGGTATTTTTCGTTATCGTCTTGATCAAGGGCCTGCAGCAAAATATACAACTTTAGGCTTTCGTTGTGCTATTACCAGGCCTTAAGTATATTCCATTTAATTCCATGAAATCTTCAAGTACATTTGTTTTCTGATTTTAGAATTTTATCTATTTTAAGAAAACTAAACTATTGATTAGTGAAGTCTTCGTTTCTTTATTGGTGATCCATTTTGGTCGAATGTTAATTGCTCAGGGGTAGACTTTTCTAAAACTAAATGTGGCTTACAGATCAGAAATTCCCCATGAAAAAAGGTTTCAGGGTCATCAGCCATGGAAATTTTTTCAGCGTAATAGCCATCAAAGCCTAATTCATTGCAAAGATACTCGGCGACTCTTCTATCGTGTCTCGTGCTATTGCGTAGTAATTTTCCTTCTTTGGTGGGAAATGATCTATCAAAAGCATCCAAGTCTTGTTCAGCTAATCGTGACTTTATCATTGAAATATTTTCGAAATCAATTTTTACTAATTGTAGCTGCTCGGTGGATTTGAACTCTAAAATTTCACGCTCATTGGGATCTAAACCTCTTGGTTTACGGTATAATTTAGCTACATCTTCATGTTCGGTATACCAGCCAAATCCTTCATTGCTGGCATCATGAACTACACCAGGCTGAAAACCTTTATAAAGAACTTTTCCTTCATCAATATCTGCGAACTCTAAAAGATTGGCAAGTTCTGTTGATTCGTCATTGTCTGGTCCAGCAAAAACAGCTTCATTTATTGATAGGAAACCTAGAAATTGAATCACTAGGACTATGAATTTTAATTTTGACATTCCATGACCTTTATCTAATATTTCATTGCATTTTTCAAAGAATCCATGGTCTCACATTGATCGTCGATCTTCGGATGATGAGAAGCATAGTTCTTGTCTATTAAGGTAAAAAATTTTAGAAACAGATACTATAATTTTTTATCAAGAAACAGATACTATAATTTTTTATCAGATGTGTCAATCGTTGACTATTTTTGGTTTGAAAACTTAATAATATTAGGTGATTATTGCAAAATAATTTTAAGTTGGAGTATCGTGATTCAGTCTGATCTTAATCTGTGAATTCATTTAATCTAAGTAAGTCAATACCTGGATCGGCTTGACAAGGAATATATGTTTTTGTACCTATCAGTAGCTGTTTTTTCATTAATATTGAAAAAAATTGAAATTCGATACAAACTCCATAGTAAGGAATATTTCATGAAAAAAATAACTATCGGTTTCTTGGTATTATTCTGCTTAATAAATCCAGCATTTGGCTTTGATTTTGAAGATGAACCATGGGGTTCTCAGAATCCAGACTATAAAAAGCAAATGAGTCTCATTAAAAAACAAGAAAATGGTGATTACGAATTAACTTATAAGCAAGTTCATGCATCTAGAATCCCATCAAAAGAAGAAGTGGAGAAACTTTGGACTGGAAGTAAATATGAAGTGTTCGGAACATCCTCTGCGATGAAAGAACTAACTGCTGAAGAGCTACCGCAATACCCAGGGTTGAAGCAATATTCCCTATTACTTGGGTGGAACGATCGAAGATCCTTCAGCACATAATGGTGATTTTAGGTTTAATTCAGCTACTGGTGATGAAATTAGTAAAACTAATGGAATTGAAAGTAACTCTTACTATGGTATGAAATCAAATGAATCCATGAAAAATCAAGAGGACAAAAAACTTGGTAAGGGAACTAAATTTTTTAACTGGGGATGCAATGCTTGCTTAAATGCAATAGTGACACGTTTTGATAAAAATGGAAATGTTCAGATGATGGCTATGAAACGCCCTCAGAATGCTGATAGTGATGGTGGTGAATACCAGATGTCTGCAGGATGTCTCTTTTTTGGTGGGAAAGGTCATGATTTAGAAATAGATGGCAAAAAGTACGAGGTGAAAGGACCAACCCAATTCCAACTCACTAGTGGAAAAGAGAACCTAGATGAAAAAACTGGTGAACTGCTTGGTCGGGGAAAAGCCTATGCTGTAGCCGCAATATTAGAGAAATTGTGGACGAAAAATCCTGAAACTAAAAAATTAATTCAATCTTGGGATTTCTATAAACTCTTTGCTGGTATCGTTGATGATACATCCAATACCTGTGACAGTTGGGTTGAAACAGGCTATGTGGTGCACCATATAACGGGCTCAGAGAGTACAGAAGAATTCAAGCTATTTGAAAATTCTCATGTTAATCCAGAGCGTAAAAATGTTGGTGAAGGAGTATGGCGAAGTATCGATAAGGACCCTGTCGGTGAGGTTTATTCCCAAATTGCTGTGGAGGAATTTGACCATGATTTAGCAGAAGCGAAATTCAAAACATACTGGGTCAAACATTCTGAAAATGCTAGAGCATTTAATCCCTATGTAGAGTTTGAGTTTTGGCATGGAGATCATTCTTTTGTGGCTGCTAGGATCGCTGATTATATTAAAGCAAATTATAAGTTTACGGGGGAAGCAGAATTCGGTTTTGGAAAAAGTGAGCTTAATAATTAAAGAAACCAAATTAATCGAATTTCCAACTAGATTTATGGAATGACCTCCCCCCCTGATTCATTCCTAACTATGTAAAAATCTAAAAAAATAAATTTTATCTCTTAGCAATCTTGTTCACATTGAGTGATCATTACAGGATATATGAAAAGGTGCTCAGTTGTTGTTTTGTGGTTTTTTTTAGTCATATCATGCAAACAACCAACCATGAAAAAGTCAAGTTCAGCTATAAGGCCTGGAAGTGATGCTGTTCCCGATACTGAAAATTTAAATGATGTGTAAAACGGAACCTCTGTCACTGGCATCCATTATAACCTTATCACTCGACAAATTTACTGATCACAGGTTGAGGCAGAAAATTTGCTACGTACTTGGGGGAAAGATCTCTCTAGTTGTTGGACTTGCGACTTTATTTGCTGCAGCATTTGTCCCAAGGTTTGCCTTGACCGCTTCAGAGGGTCCGATTGCTGGTAGGTTAGAAAGAATGATAGAACTGGTAGATAAGAAAAATTAACAAGAAGATGATTAAAGATCTTTCTTCAGGCGAAAATTAGTTTGCGCTAGAGTATATTATTGCGTTCCTTTTCATGCCTTCAGTAAAGCTTTTAGCTTTTTAATACTGCGAATTTATAAACTTTCTTATGGATTAATTTTTAATAATTCTTGAATTCAATAAGAAAATGCAAAAATAATCTTGCCGTCCAGAATTCAAAACAAATTTGTGCTTGAAAAAAATATTTTCATCAAAATTCCCCTTCCTAAGATGTGTTTAAGAGCTAATAAGAGAAAAATCTTAAG
>JBGCDR010000267.1:0-5522 GCA_045105515.1 Oligoflexales bacterium | reverse complement strand
AAAATGATAATGGAGAAGAAAAAACAGCGGCTGTATAATCTCTTAATCTTTTGATTTCAAAACATTATTTTTGTCAGATATAGGACTTACAGTTTAGCTGAGAGCTTAAGTTACATGTTCGCCGAAGGCCTAACTTGATTACTTCTTCAGTAAAGTCTTCGAATCTTCCTGCTTGAGATAAAGTCGGGTTTAAAAGGAATACGCCACTGATAAAAGTAAGGATATTAGTTTTCGAAAATTTCATGATTCCTCCATGAATCAAAATTAAAACAGATAAAACCATCTATCTCTGAAGAATGATTGTTAATAGGTGTGCTTACTTTTGTCAATTATTATGTTGTATAAATGTATGGATTTGTTTGCACCTAAAATAAACATTTTTTTAGAAAAAAAAATTAGTAAAATAAATCCATGAAGATACAATTTTTGCGCTCAAACTATTACGTATCATTTTTTGACTATAATTGGGGGGCAGTAATTTTTTTTCGGATAAATTGCATATATTATGAACACAGCCTTTAAAACTAGGTCTCAGGTAATGTGTTTGAAAAATGCTCACCTTCCGTCCCTTGAAGAATTTTCCAGTACGATCTTTTTGAAGTGCTCACCATACCGCTTAAGAATTTCAATTTGGAGCGGATCTTTTGCATAGATACTCTGAAATAAGGTTAACTCAAGTGAAGCCTTTTCTTCTAGTTCTTGTAAATCATTGAAGCCTTGATCCAATAGGTAGAGTGCTTTGTAATAGTCGAAATATTTCAAATTTTTAAAATAATAACTAGCGTCAACAGTTTGGAATCCCCTTTCTTCAAGTTTCTGAATAAACACTTCATGATAAACTTCAGCGATATTTTCTCCATGAAATAAACTTTCCGAGCTTGTCGAGAAAGCTAAAGGGTTGGTAAGTAAAGTATTGAGAACAACAAATAGAATTACAGTAAAAAAAATTTTCATTACACGATTCCAGTCTATGGTTTTAATAAGATTCATAAGTCACATTTTTTACAGCCCTGCGGATGGTAGTTTAATACCGTTCAGAAGATTTATCTAACCTAGATAATACTGAGTTACTACTAACAATAAGATAGAAATTCTTTTGTATGTACTGTAATGTCCCCTCCATGATAGGGATCTCTTATTCTTGCTAATTATCATTGGGGAACAGCTTGTCCAAAATAATAAAATGTTGACCAATTTTAGAGTCGGTGATTTGAAGGATTATACCAGATGTAGCATGAGATAAGATTTCAATCAAAAGCTTTTACAATATTATTTTTCAGCCGCTTTCGTTACAAATTTCCTGCAAGTTTTGTAAGGTGAGTCCAGAAAATCCTCTCTGGATAGCTTGATTAAAAATTACACATTTGTTTTTTGATTGAAAAAGGTCTGTATCTGACTCAATAAGAGAATAGATCATGCTGTCAAAATCTGCTGCGTGATCTAGATATTCAATTGCGTTATAGACCCAAGACAAGCCTTCGGCATCTGTCCAATTGGCAGCTTGTTTTGTGTCCCAAAGAAGAGCAGATATTAGCTCAGAGTGTTTATAATGGCCTCCTCTACTAAATACCTTTGGCAGATTGCTTAGTCGAAGGTTGTTTGCAGCTGATCTTAAACACTCACCAGGTTTTGAGCAGGCCGAGGAAGGATTCCTGCATATGGTTTCTGCTAAGCAATTATCTCCATTTATCATGTACGCAAAAAAATCTGCAAATCCGTCGTGAATCGCAAACGACTCTGGATTTGAGAGTTCTTGAACAGTTTTATAGACCAAATGGTGCCCGTATTCATGGTAAAGTACATCTGAATCAGTTCTTAGATTTTCAAAAAATCCTTCGGTTCGTGGAATTAAAATAGTGTGAAGTTTATCTTGTGCATTTGAAAACCCAATTGGGTTATATGATGTATTTCCATTTGAAGAATCAGTTAAATATAAAAGAATTTGCTCCGGATGCCAAGGAGAGCCTCCGATTATTTTGATTTTTTCTGATATTTTATTTGCATTGACGAACATTGATGCGGCTTCGAAATAGGTATTTTTATCCAATATCTCAGATTTAAGGTCGACTTTGGTCATAAATAAATTATTGCACAAGTAGCCGCTTCTTTGCATACCTTCAATTTCAATATTTACAATTTTATTATCTATGTTTTTCTCATGAACTTTAAACAGCCCGGAAGCATGAAAGTTTGTTTGATAGCTTTTTATCAGGGTTTTGCTGTCTACAAATCCAGTATAGTTATGGCCGAAATCATTCACAGACCAAAATTGCCATGCAGGGAAAATGCTTCCGTTCTCAACCATTAAGCATTGTTTAGTCTCAGAAATTTCCATTCCTGTCATGTTTTTATTGGAGAAAGTGGTCATCATCAGATCGATGATATTAGGCTTACTTCCCCACTCTATATTCTGGTCTAAAGATGTGGGCAATTCTATAAATTTGGTTTGGGCTCGGAGACTAATTAAATTGTCTCGTAAATGGACTCTTATGGGGCCACCACATACAGGTATGCCTTCATAGCTCGTTTGAAAGCTAATATGTGCCAATTCTCTATTTACTTTCATGTAGGTATCTAACAAAGGCTGTGCTGAGAGGTATTCAGGAAGATTTTGATTTATTGATTCCTGACCTTTAGTGACGAGTTCGCGCATTTGAAAATCGAGTTCAAGTTGATTGAACAAGCTTAGGGAGGAATTTTGTATTTCGCAAGCTTCTCTTGGATTATCGGTAAGCCTAAACTTACCATAGTCTGGGGGTGGGGCAGACCTCCTATTGATAACAGGCGCTTCTTGGCATGCCAAGTTACCTGCCATTGCAATTATACTCAATTTTAGTCCAGGCCAAGACACACAGACTCCAATTTCATCCATTGGTAATTACTTTCCGCATCTACCATCGGCGGAGGAGTAGTCTACAATTAGAAAAAATAAGTAAGTGTCTGAAATATAATAAATAAAATTAAAATATTTCTTCTTTTGACACTGGGGAAGGCTTTTGAGTTTGCATATTTAGGCGGCAAGGCATGCCGTTTTGGCTTGTGGTGAATTTAGCTTAGTTATGAGTTAAGCCCAAGAAACCCCTAATATAACTGTTGAGTGACTCAAGGCACTTAATAAGAAAATGAGTATGAGTATGAATAGCTGTCACTAATTAAGCGTCTCAAGAATTCTTGATCCTCTTCCATTACTTTTAATAACTCTTGCTCTTGATCTTGAACCTTTCTGAACTTCTTTTCCACATGTTTTTGTATGCCTTCGAAACCTGCTACTTCATTTGTGAAGTTTTCCTCATTATCCAAGCTTTCAGTTGGGATGTTAAAAAATGAAAGTCTTGCATCCACCAAACTATAAAGAGGCATAAGAAGAAGTACAGATTTTATCGGCATAGCATTCACCTGAAATGCTGAAGAAAATAGAAAAATGCACAGATATAGTTTTTTAAATTTCATAAAGTATCCTTTCGCAATTCGACCTAATCAAGGCGGTGTTCTCCTACCTCTATAGCTTTAGATACAAAATGTAAATATAAAATTGTATGCACACCCATTGTGCTTGCTCAAAGTGATCATTAAATAAGCAGAAAGAAAACGGCTAAGAAGTTTTCAGAAACTCTACGATCCGCGGAGCCCCCTCTTGGATCATTGTTTTCTCATACAATTCTGGTTGTTTGCACTAAAATAAAATCCTATGAGATAATTAGCATCATAATATCCACCTTTAACTTGAATGGTATCTTATGAATTTTATGTGGCTAATGATATCCGCCTTAGTGGTGCTGTCCTGCTCAGAGGAAGATAAAAAAAAGAAAAGGGCAAGCTCATTCACTGTTCCTAATGTCGCTCCCATAGTTCGTTCAGCTACTGCCAGTGCCTTGTTGGGATCATCAACTTCTCTAAGTGAAACCATTATTAATCCAGCTGAATCAATAAAATCTAGGTTATTCAGTACAGGCCCAACAGAGATCCTAGCGATATTAGCAAGCCTAGATTCAACCATTGATTCCTACGAGGCACGAATCACTGGTACCAACTCAGGTGTGGATGAAAATGGGGATTTAATCGAAGTTGAGGTGCATGCACCTTGCATGGTTACTTTCGATTCAGGAGATGGAGTCTACTATAATGGCGTAGCCACGAGCCTAATGTTCGATTTTGATGGAGATGGAACAGCAGAGTTTGATCCAGGCTTTAGTCAATACTTAAATTGCTATGAGTACCTTGATGGTGGCACCTCTGATTGGCGGGCTTTTGGGCGTTATGATACCAGTGGCAGTACAAACTGGTACGTGCGTGAGGGGCAGACTTCAGGGGGCTCACAAGGTGGCGCATCGGCAATGAGGGTGGTTGAAGGCACCAGCGAAGCAGAGGTTTGGTTTAGGGTTGGCTCCAGTAATAGTGTTGAATCTGGTTCACAGGTGATTGCACATTTGTTGCGAAGTGCCAATGGACTTATCGAATACACACACACTGGTAAAGGAGTTGGCTATGGTTGCGGTCTTCATATGTTGATGGCGAACAACAAGATCTTTATAAAAGTTAAGACTGACCAAGAAACGAATAGTCAGGGAAACGTCGCATGCGCTGATTATGTTACTGCGAATGCAGATGACCCAAGTGTTTTGGATGTCGAATACTGTTTCGATGCTAGCAATGCTAGCTCCTTTGTTGAGAGTACGGAATGCTCTGGTGAAGGATTAACATCCTCCGCCTTTACGTTAACAGACCTCAATTACCTAGATACAGCCAGCTATACCCAAGCCCATCGAGCCTTTATCGAAGAGGGGCCACCAGCTAACGTTGCTCTCTATTCCATTATAGATAATCCAGAAGAAGAATAGACGAATTGTCGTATATTTCATTTGTTTAAATATCTAAAAGAGACCTTCCTTTAATCTTTCGCTATCTCCCTTAACTTAAATTATCTAAACTCTTAAGTTACTTATATTATGATTAATTATAGAAAAGAGATGACTTTTTGATTTATTAAGTGTATTCCCTCTTAATTAAAAAAATCCCTATCGTATTCCAAAGGAAAAAAAAGTAGTGATAAAAAAGATTATAAAAATGATTCTGTTCATAGCATTGATGTTTAATATCAATTGCTTTGCGAGCGAATCTAAAGGGGGTTTTGTTGAACATAATTATCTAGATCATTTAAACGATCCACTGATACTCCAAAAAGAAAATGAAAAAGCACAAGATTCATTTCCTGAAAAACTATATCAACTTCTTAGTTATGTTGAAGAGAATGACTTGGATCATGTGGTTTCATGGTTGCCTCATGGAAGAAGTTTTCTGGTGCACAACGATGAAGAATTTTTGAAAATAGTGCCCCTATTTTTTTCACAAAGTAAAATATCCTCTTTTAAGAGGCAGCTAAATTTATATAGTGCCTGATTGGAAACACACCGCCGCCTTTGTATGTAAGGCTTAGAGCACTATAATCTTTAGCGAATTTCCCCAGTTTCTCTAAAAAGGCTATAATTGTCGGAAAATCAAAAGATCTTGGGGGTGCCCATGCG
>JBGCDR010000266.1:0-7107 GCA_045105515.1 Oligoflexales bacterium | reverse complement strand
AAATGGCAAGTAAAGTTAGGTCAACTCAAGGATTATCTTTGCACATCTTCGGTAGACTAGCTGCTGGAATGCTGATGAGAATTTTACCAAGTGCCTAAATCGGCCTATACCAGGAGTTTCAACTGTTGATTGGCATTATATAGAATATTTTTATCAATAGTTTTAAACTATCATTTTATCCAAGAGGTTTTATGCCAACATTATCACAATTAAATTATATAGTTGCAGTTGATCGCTATCGACATTTTGGCAATGCAGCCAAACATTGTCACATAAGCCAACCAAGTCTGAGCATCCAAATCCAGAAGGTAGAGGAAGAACTAGAAACTGTCCTATTTGACCGCAATAAAAAACCCGTACTTCCCACAAACTCTGGAAAAATCTTCATTGAACAGGCAAAAAAGGTCTTAAGAGAACATGAAAAGCTGGTAAATTTAGTGCATTCTCAGGCTCAAGTAATTGGTGGTCCATTCTCCATTGGAATGATTCCCACCGTATTACCTTACCTTCTACCGATTTTTGTGAAAGATTTCTTGGAAGCATATCCGAGCATCGATTTTTCCGCGGAAGAAATGAAGACGGTTGACATCATTGAAGCACTCAAATCTGATCATATTGATGCTGGCATTCTTGCAACACCATTGAAAGAAGATGGGATCAGAGAATTACCTTTATACTGCGAAGACTTTTTAATCTATCATCACAAAAATCATGCAATAGGTTTCCATACAGAAACATTCTTAGTGAGGGACTTAGAGGAGATACATCCCACAGACCTCTGGCTTCTCAAGGATGGTCATTGTCTAAGAAATCAAGTAAGTCAGCTATGCTCATCACAACAGAGGCACACTGTCCTTGAGCGATTTAGTTTTGAAGGAGGTAGCCTTGAGACTCTTAGGATGCTGATTCGCTCTACCAATGGCTATACCTTAATTCCCCGTAGTTTTGCCATATCTTTGCCAAAAAAAGAGTTAAAAGAATGTGCTAAAGAATTCTCACCTCCCGTTCCGGTGAGAGAAATCAGTATTGTATATGCAAGAGATCAATGGAAAAAGAGTCATATCAAAGCTCTTGCAAATACGATAAAAAACGCAATTCCCCAGGCATTGATGGGAGACTCTAAACGTGAATCAGAAATTATTGGCATCGAATAATCTAATGGAAATAATCCTGATTTAATCGATTTTTCATGACAGTAAGCAGCCAAGCCCTTAAATTGCAAAACATCTGAATTCTTCTCGAGGCACTTCTTACCGTAAGACTAGACCAGTGTTAGTAATTATTAAGGAATAATCTTGAAACATAATAAATTTGATAGAGCCAATATGTTATAAAATTTTACAGATTTATTTTACAACAGCAACTCAACAACTGTTATATTAACATTTATTTTTAGATGGTTATAATACTATTAAATATTATATAATTTTTGCTTAAGTTTTTCCCAAACATCTTCGATAAGTTTAATAGAACCAAGGTTGAAAAACCTCTGTGTTAAGTAAAAATCCAGTATAGGAATTTGCATGATAGCCTATATAGCCGTTACAGAAAAGAGGAATACATGAAAATTTCAGTAACACAACACATCAAGGTATTCGAAGCCGAAGAAAAGAAATTGACTTTTATTCCCTTCACAATCGTAGTTTGCATCTTGTTTTACATTTCAATATTTGTACTGACCGTACTTAATCGAATGAATGAATACTATGCGTCGACACTATAAATTTGGATCGCGTTTAGCATGCAAGTAAAATCTAGAAAACTGGTTCAAGAAGGTTGTACCTTAATCGATATCACCAACTATATAGATATCAAACAATATTTACTAGGTATCTATAAAATAGTAAAATTCAAGCTAGGCTCATATTCATATGCTAAATATACAAAAGATCTTGGCCTAACCCCTTCCTGTAATTTAAGTTTAGTGATCAATGGTTCTTTAACCTTGTCTCCTAAAAATGCTGCAAAAATTGCTAGAGTGTTAGATATTCATCAGGATCAGCGAAGATATTTTACAACATTGGTAAAATATACTTATTGTAAAAATGAGAATGAAAGAGAGGATCTTTTTCAACAATTGCTCAGAATCAAAAATAAAATTAGAGGGTTTTCATCCAATAAATTGATGTCTGACTACTACAGTTTATGGTTTAACCCCATCATTCGCGAATTAATTTCTCTAGATGATTTTGATGGAACTCCAGAATGGATTCGTAGTCGCATTACCTTCCCTCTTTCAAATAAACAAATAAAAGAATCGTTGAATCTTTTAGAAAAATTGAAATTAGTAAAAAAGGACAAAAACTCTAATAGATATATAAAGGTTGTAGACAAGATTGAATCTGATGATAAAACCGACATTCTGTCAATTATAAATTTTCATTACAACACGATTGATATGGGAAAAGCTGCAATTACAAGAATTCCAGCCAATAAGAGAGAAATTCGCTCTTTAACATTCACAATCCCTAATGGTTTTATCGATAAAGTAAAAAAAGAAATAGCCTTATGGATGGATCAATTATTAAAACTTGAGGAAACAGCCAAAAATTCTCAGGACAAGGAAGTTTTTCAGTTTAATGTTCAATTTTTTCCTTTTACTGAGAACAAGGGAGAGTAAGTAAATGAAGATTACAAGATCTTTATTGAGATTGATAATAATTAATATTTTTTTATCTCAGTTTTTATCATGCGGAACTGTTACATTAAATCCAGGGGAGCCACCTCCTCCTGAATTAGGTTATCCCCAAATTGTAGATAATTTAGAAAATGAATCAAAAAATGAAGCTCTTTCAGAATTAGGAAAGGGAGAAGATTGCGACACATATGCGAATTGTTCCGTTGGTTCTTTTAATCTTCACAGAAACGCTGTAGATCAATTTGTTGAAAAAACAGAAAAAGAAATGGGAGTCTCTCAATATGGTTTTCACAATAACAAAGGAGAAGAAGGTAATATTGACATCGTGATAGAAAAAATTAAAGGAGATGAAGAAACTTTACATGTCGCAAGTTACTGTAAAGATCAAGAGATTTTCTTATACATGCAATGGAATAATCAAAATGGAGTCTCTATTTATAGTGATACAAGTCATGCCCCCATTGATTTTTTAAGTTTTTTTGGAGAGGAGAAACCAAAAGAAATTGAAAGTTGGGAAATTGATAAAGAAGCTGATACCATTCAATATTCAGCAATAGGAAAGCCTAATTATCGAACCAAATTTATGGAGACGGAAGGATCTTTACAAGAAAATTTGATAATTAAATTTGATGAAGAAAATAATATATTTTTTAATGGTGTCTATCAATCTATTGAAAATTCTGAAGAATCTTCTCCAGAAAAACAAGAGGAGATGATCGGCGTTTTCCATAAAGATGGGTATGGAGTTTCCTTTGCTACTAGCTTTGCACAAATAGACAAACCAACTGATGTCAATTCAGAGCAACAATGTAACAATATAGAATATCAGGAGTTTATCGATATTCTCCCTAAACCTAATTTGATCGATCAATTAAAACTTTGCAACGCAGATAGCGAGAATGAACAACAAGAAAAGGAAAGTAATACTTGTGAATTAAAATCAAAATTTCTACTTACTAACGAATTGCAAAGCTGGTGCCGCGTGAACTTTTATGCTGAGAGGACAGACAAAAAAGACAATGATTTAAAAGAAATTCTATCCCAAAGAAAAAATTTGGAAGAAACCACTCAGTTTGAAATTAAAAAAATAGAAGTACCGCCTCATGCAAAATGTGAATTTTGAAGGCTCCCCTTTCTTCAGGCTTAACTCGTAACCGAGTTCCATGAGCTAACACGGCCCTACCTGCCGCTATATGATATGAGATGCGTTGACATCTGCATTTTCTGTATGCCCACACTTAACACACTTGAAAACTGACTGGGATTTGCGGTTTTCTTTTGCTATGTGATGACACTTTCTACATTTCCTAGAGGTATTGCGAGCTGGAACAAGAACGAATCCTTACGACGTTGCAAATATTCATTCTTTTTTGGATGGTCGATTTCGAAACGGCAAGATGAAAATATCTTTGGAGGCCCCCAACCGTATCCAGAAAAGTTACTACTTACTTTCCTAGCAGCTCTATATCTTTCATTCGACCGTCAATATGTGAGAGAGCGAAGGAAAAGAAATAGTTCATACTATTCGTGACGTAGATAGTGATGCTAAATCATTGTTGGTTTAAAACGATCGTAATGCTTGTCTTGGTGCATACGCTCTAAATACCGATGGTCAAGTAAATTTAGAAATGAACCGAAGAGATGGATTGATAAAGATGCAAGACACCAGACTCCAAAATGCAAGCTAAATAAGTCACTTCTGGATTTGTCTGTCTAGCAAGGTTAGGATATTTACCTCATGTCAAAAAGATAATAGCCAATTACATAACTTGTTTTTTATGTATTTTACTTTGAAAATTCTACCTGCTCTAATTTTAATGTTTCCCTCTAACATTTATGGATGTTTCCATGCAAATGTTAAGGTAGTCGAGACAAAAAAGGAGAGTATTGTTTTTCATGATGGAAAATATGCTCATCTTATTATTTCTACAGGAGTTAAAACTAAGGGTAAAAAGATTAGAAATATTAGCTGGATAATCCCTTTGCCAACGGTGCCCCATAATATTTCGCAAATCCATGCGAATATATTTGATGAAATTCCAAACACCACATTATTACATTCACAAATTTTTAGAACATCACTTGGGATAGGATGTTCAAATCTGGGGCCAATGAAAAAAAATTTAGGGAGGAACCATCTAAATACAGCCTCAACAAGGTGCATTTAAAACCACACTTATCAAAAATCTTGAAAGGAAGTTTTACTCATCTTACTATTTTTCAGGGTATATTGGACGGGGAGAAAGATATCACCAGGTTTAAAAATGATCCCATTTTCATAGAATTCGATCCAAAAAAAGCACAGTTAATAAATACTAGAGATAACATATTTTATGAAAAAATTAAAGATGATCCAAAATTTTATCGAAATTTATATATGGATTTTGATGCAAGAAAATTGGAAGAGAACATTCGTAGAAAAAAAATTAGTGAATGGAAGCGTAATGAGAAAAAAAAACGAGAAGAAAGATACAAAAGAGATAGAGAAGAATGGGAAAAAAAAGAAAAAGATCTTAGATGGAAACTCAGAATAGAGCCCATAAAGATTTTTATAAATTTTTTATGGGAAGAGTTTTTTTACACTATCATAGGTGTAATATCCTTAATATTAGGATATTATTACATATTTTATAATCACAGGAAAAAACACTAAGTCCAGATCCCACATAAAGTTTGTAGATAAATTTAAGTATTGGCGGATCGAAGTTGAAAAATATTTTACAACCTTTAAAGATCTAAATTTTTTCTATGAGAGCCTCAGCATCTAATTTTAGCTTCTTAGCTTCGCGCTCAATTGCAAATATTTTGTCATAGCGCTCAACCAAATATACAACTTCCTCAGGAAATACATCCTTAAGGTCTATAAACCCACGCCTGCAGTGAACATTGCATAGAGACCAGATAATTTCTCTGGCTGTGCTGTTTTGGTTTTGATTGAGTTTGATTAGCCAAACTTTCGATCATCGGAGAGCTAATGCTTAAGCCTTTGCAAATAGCAGATTTACTATAGTGCTCAAGCAAAGATATTGTTCTACGCCTTAAATGCCGAGGGATTGGTTTTCTTTTTCGTTCTGAGAGCACCATGTATCAAATTCGTTCTTAAGATCCTCAAGGATTGGTATGTTGTATTGAACTATTTTTTTATTATGACTGAATAATTCTTATAAAGGCACTGATTAGTCTGAATCTGATAGATCGGATCAGGCACAGGATTATTGGATAATTTAATAATTTAACTGTTCTTTAAGCAGCTTCATTTGAGCTTGGTCTAATGGTTTCTTTGTGTTTGATCGGAAGGGTGATAACAAAAGTGGTATTTTGGGCAAATTTATCTACATAAATTTGCCCTGAGTGCTTTTCGATAAAGCGTTTTACTATATCCAGGCCCAGACCAGTTCCCTCACCCTTTTTCTTGGTTGTAAATTGGCTTTCAAAAATTCGATCCACAGCTGCTTCAGAGATGCCTAATCCACTATCAACAATCATAATTTTGATCTTATTTTTATCGATAAATGACCCTTTTAACTGAATCCATCTATTTTTATCTGATTGAATAGCATCACAGCTATTAGAAATGAGATTAACTATGGAAAGAACAATCTGATTTTCTAAACATTCCACATATAGGATATCAGGAACCTCCACCTCGATCTTTATATTTCCATATTTGGTAATTTTCGGCATGCTGAGTTCAACAGCTCGATTAAACAATTCTTTAAGTTGATGCCGATCATAATTATCAATGAGTTCATTCCGCATCAAAGCCATGTATTCATCAATGATTTTGGCAATTCTATCTAAGGAACTACCTAGGCCTTCTTGAATTTTGCCAAGTTTTTCAAGGTCTACTGCATCGTGTTTGATCATTTTTTTGATTCTAGTGGAGTTTCCCGCTGCAATCCCTAATGGGTTCCTAATATCATGGCAAATTGCACCCGCTGTAAAAGCAATCTCAGCAACTTGGGAGATTCTAGTTAAATCATGTTCAAGATCACTTAACTTTCTTTGGTATTTCGCTTGTAACGACGCTGATAGTCTAATGGACTCTACAGTGTAAGTTAAAAAAAGCATTGGCATAGCCCAGGCATGAACTTTTAAAATAATATTAAACTCATTTAGAAGTAAAACAAAAGTTAAAACAACCCATAGAATGAGAGCTTTTTCTTGGGGTTCGTTTTTAATGATATACTGAATTAATTTGTAGGAAGCATAAAGCTGAAGAGGAACGGCAATAGAGAAAAATATAGCAGTTGTAATATTTGGCTTATTAACGGCTCCGACTAATTCAAGGTAGTAAATCCCACCAGTATTTGCAAAAGGCTTATCATTTGCTCGATCACCTTTAAACTGACCCACTCAGTCGCACAAAATTGACCCACCCAGTCGCGTATGACCTGACCCAGGGAGTCATGACTTAATTGACCCACCCTGTCATCCCAGTAATGTACTGCTGCCTAACATAGGAGCAG
>JBGCDR010000265.1:0-12128 GCA_045105515.1 Oligoflexales bacterium | reverse complement strand
GCCATTGTTAGATTATGCTTGAATAGTCAAAAAAATACATCTCAAATATTTTTGACAACAAAAATTTTGTTAAAAAAATATGCTGAACCCATTTTAACGTACTTCAAAATTTGGTTAAAAGCTTACTTGAATCAACCCTGATGCTTTACCTAGGCGGTGTCAAGATATGATTCCAAACTTAAATCAATAGATTTAAAAAAGAAACAGGAAGATACCTTAGCTTTGATGCGGCAAACTATTAGGTAAGTATCTTTTGATTATCTTCTTTTAACGAATCCTTAAAGTTACTTTTTCGAAAATCTGACGAGAATTGCAAGTGATTCAGTAGTTCTGTCAGATCCAAGTTATGATCTTCAATTTGTTCCCAAACCCAAGAATCAATTTGTCCTCCTAATTGAGCCCATGCTTGCGACCGTAGCAAGAGGTTCACTTGTTCATCTAAGTCTTCATCCAAATTTTCTACTATATTGTCTTCAATCTCATCTTCGAATTGATCCCATACCTGAGCTCTAACCTTAATCTTGATTTCAGCCCAGATAGTTAATTCTAAAAAAAATGCGGCTAAAAATGGACAGTTCATTATTCAAAGGTAGGGATATGCAAGAACCCAAATAAAAAGAGTCCTCTTTGGGCTAAAAATTCTCATTCCGTTCAGCTTTTTCTATCAAAATCTTAGGCGGAGCAAAACGATCTCCATAGCGTTTACACAACTCGCACGCACGTTCGCAAAATTTCTTAAGCCCAATATAGTTAACATATTGTAAGCAACCTCCTGTCCAGGGAGGAAAACCAAAGCCAAAGATGGAACCAATATTTGCATCTTCAGTTTTTGTAAGAACTTCTTCCTCAAGGCAGCGAATGCTTTCAATTGCTTGGATGTAAAGTAAACGCTCTTTAATCTCTTCGAATGCCAAATCATCTTGTTTTGGAAATTGCTCACTGATACCATCCCAGATTTTCTTACCTTTATCCTGATCGTAGGTATAAAAACCTTTACCTTCGATCCTTCCTACCCTACCAATTTTGTTCATGTATTCGACGACTTCGTCAGCTGGGTGAGCTGGATAAGGGAGTGAAAGCTTGCTTAAGTCTTTTTTGGTCTGTGCTTTAATGGTTTGCATCAAACTTAGACTCACTTCATCACTGACGGCGAGAGGCCCGACTGGAAAACCTGCAAAACTAGCTGCACGTTCGATGACACTTGGATCCTGACCTTCGGTAAGCATGGCCATGCCCTCATTGACATAAGTGCCAAATACCCTTGAAGTGAAAAAGCCTCGACTATCGTTAACAATGATTGGAATTTTTCCAATCTGAAGGACAAAATCAAATGCCTTTCCTAAGGTTTCTTTTGACGTTTCTTTGCCAACGATAATTTCTACTAACTTCATGCTCTGTACAGGGGAAAAGAAATGTAGGCCAATAAACTTACTTGGATCCTTTACTTTTCTTCCCAAGCTCGAAATTGGTAGCGTGGAGGTGTTGGATGCCAAGATGCTGGTTTTTGGCAAGTATTCTTGGCTTTCTTTGTAAACTGTGTTCTTAATCATGCGATCTTCAGGGACAGCCTCGATTACTAAGGCACACTCTGCAAAGGTTTGGCAATTATCGACCGGAATGATCTTTTCTAGTATCCTTTGCTTTTTTTCTTCGTTTGATTTTCCTTTGGAGATTCGTTTATTGAGCAAGTTTTCGCTGAAGATCTTACCTTTTCGTGCCTGCTCAAGATGAGAATCTTTTAAATATGTGGTGATCCCCTTGCTTGCACAGGCATAAGCGATACCCGAGCCCATCATACCTGCGCCAATCACCCCTACTTTTATAGGTTTGAAGGCCTCTTCTGACTCACAGGGGCGAAACTTTTTGATTGTATTTAACTGGAACCACAGAGTTCCAATCATATTTTTAGAAATCTTTCCGCTCGCAAGGGAAGTAAAGTAGCTGGTTTCGATTTTTGATGCAGTCGCAAAATCAAGTTGAAGGCCTTCTATTGCTACTGAAAGAATTGCAGTGGGAGCTGGATAGCAGCGCTTGGTTTTACTTGCGACTATGGCTGGAGCAATGCTTAACATAGGTGCAAGCTTAGGACTCGCTGGCACTCCCCCTGGCACCCTGTATCCCTCTCGATCCCAAAGTGCTTGCGAGTTAGGATGCTCTAAGATCCATTTGGTAGCTTTGGACAATAGCTCCTCTCTATCCTTAGCAAGGTCCTCTATTAAGCCAATTTTTAAAGCAAGTTTGGGACTGAGCTGTTGGCCTTCGATAAGAAGGGGTAGAGCCTTTTCCAAGCCTAACTTGCGTGTAGTTCTGACGATGCCACCACCTCCAGGCAGTAAACCTAGCTGGACTTCAGGTAATCCGAGTTTAATATGCTCGTTATCGATACAGATCAGATGATGGCACGCAAGCGCAATTTCGAGGCCACCTCCTAGAGCAGATCCATTGATTGCAGCAACTATGGGAATGCCTAAGGTTTCCAGAAAACGTAATTGACCTTTAAGTTTGTTAACCGTTTTTGAGAATTCAGCAACGTTATCGGGCTTAATTTCAATTAGCTCCTTGAGGTCTCCCCCTGCAAAAAAGCTTTCTTTAGCAGAGCTGATAATAATGCCCTTAATCTTTGACTTGTCTTCGGTGATACGATCTATAACTTGCCCAAGTGAGCTACGAAATACAGAATCCATGGTGTTTGCTTTTGACTTAGGTAGGTCTATCGTCAGATTAAGGATACCCTGAGAATTACAGTGGTATTTTATTGCGTTCATGTTTTGTTCCTTTCAGTATTTATGAGCATATTGAGTCAAGATTTAAATTCGTTCGATGATTGTAGCTACGCCCATTCCTCCACCCACACATAGGGTGCACAAGCCATAGCGTTTGTTTGTTCTTTCTAGTTCGTCAAGAAGACTTCCCAGTAGCATTGCTCCTGTTGCTCCTAAAGGATGTCCCATTGCGATCGCCCCGCCATTTACATTTATTTTTTCAAGTGGCACTTCTAGGTCTTTCGCAAACTTGAGAACGACTGCAGCAAAAGCTTCGTTGACTTCGAATAAGTCGATATCTTTGGCGCTTAGGCCTGCTAAATCCAGTGCTTTTCTTGAAGCAGGAGCGGGACCGGTAAGCATAATACTTGGCTCTGTGCTTGTAACTGCAGCGGAAACGATTTTAGCTCTTAGAGGCAGGTTTAGTTTTGCAGCTTTATCTTTGCTTGCGAGCAAGAGGAGTGAGCTTCCATCAACAATACCTGAAGAATTACCTGCCGTGTGAACGTGATTGATTGATCTTGTTTTTGGATATTTGTGAAAGAGAACCTCATCAAATCCCATTGCTCCCATTTTTTTAAATGCAGGTTTGAGTTTTGCTAGATCTTCTAAGGAACACTGATCTCTGACTGTTTCGTCATGTGCTAGGAGTTCAATGCCATTACGATCGGTGATGGGTATGATGGATTTCTTAAAATATTCTTCTACTTGAGCATGGTGTGCTTTGCGATGCGAATCATAAGCAAATTGATCTACTTGGTCCCGGTTAAATCCTTCGATACTAGCAATTAAATCCGCACCAATTCCCTGAGGGACAAATTGGCTTTGATAGTTAGTTTCTGGGTCAAATGCCCAAGGGCCACCATCACTTCCCATGGGAACCCTAGACATAGATTCGACACCTCCCGCAACGATTAGATCCTGCCAACCTGATTTTATTTTCATGGCTCCGAGGTTAACAGCTTCCAGGCCCGATGCACAAAATCGGTTCAAGGTAAAACCTGGAACACACTCATCCCACTCAGCTTTCAGGACTGCAGTTTTTGCTATATTTGCTCCTTGTTCCCCTACAGCACTTACACAGCCTATGATCACATCATTTACTTGTGCAGTATCAAGCTGGTTGCGTTGCTTTAAGCCATCTAAGACTTGGGTGGCTAAGTCTATGGGTTTTACTTGATGTAATCTTCCATCTGCTTTTCCTTTTCCTCGTGGTGTGCGAATTGCATCGATAATGTAAGCGTCTGTCATAGAGTCATCCTTTCTTATTATCACTTTATAGCTAGTTAGTTAAATATCTGATGTTCGCGATGATTAGATAGATCTTCGTTTTTTTGATAGTGTGCTAGTCCACCAATAAACATCTTGCTAGCAAAATCTGCCATCTCTTCTGGTGTATGTTGTTTTTCCTTTACTAGCAAACGGGCAAGTTCATGACCCAGCCCTATAAAGCTTGCAGCTAGGAGCTGAGAATCAAGCTTAGGTATGATACAGTTAACAACTGCTTGTTCAATATCAGCAATTAGTTCTTGCCAAATCATTTCCATAAGAGAACTCTGGTAAAATGAAGTGAGTGCTGATTCATTTCTCCGAGTTAAGCAATATAGTTCGCTGTTATCACCAATGTGCTTGAAAAACATTAAAAAAGTGGGCTCAATATATGCTTGTAAGCTATCAGCTGCTCGTCTTGTTTTTTTCAATTTTTCTGATAGTACTAATAAATAGTGATCTACAATAACACGAAAAACTGACTCTTTGTCAGGAAAATAATTGTAAAATGTCCCCGGTGCAAGGCCACTTTGACGAATGATGTCCCTTATGGTGGTAGCCTCAAATCCTTGAGCAAGGAAAGCTATTTTAGCAGCATTAACAATCCTGTCATAATTAGTTTTCTTCTTCACCTCCCGTTTTGACGGCTTTGGGGGTAATGAAATTTTCATTTTGTGACCTCTTCATGTTCAGCCCTGGTTCTTTAAGGCATTGCTTCTCCTTCGGGACCATGGTATAAGTTACTTGCTTGTCGGGGTCTTGTAATATCGGGCTCAGACTGTCCATATGGCTTGATGAAACCAGCTTTTTTCGCCCGTTTAAAGCCTTGCTTTAGATCTTTATTTAAAGCTCGTGAATAAGCCATACAGTCTATCTGAATGGTATGCCTTTTGGAAGTTACATACTTATTCTTCATACTTTGATGTAACTCTTGCGATGCTTCTAACATCTGCATGTGTTTTGGAGCTTGGTACAAACCACTCAGGTAATAAGCCATCCATTTTGCTTGTATCTCTGCTATGGGCAGAATCGAACAGAGTGGCTGTACCAGTCCGATAAACAGCAGATTTCTATGATCTGGGTGTAGCATCCGCTGATAGAGTGCGAGATCATTATCTTTGAAATCGAGAAAATCGTCGTCGAAAAAAGGAAAGCTAATTTTATATCCAGTAGCATAAATGATCTGATCTACTTTTTCACAAGTTCCATCTGCAAAAAAGACCATGTTTTCAGCAAATCTTTTAATGCTTGATTTTGGAATAATATCCCCGCTAATCAATCTGGTGTGGATTTCACTAGATATGGTTGGATGAGTATGCCCTAAGGGGTGTGAAGGAGATTTTAGACCGAAAATTTCAGGTTTTCCAATCAATAAATCTAAGATCTTGCTGAAGCTTGGCAGCACAATCTTGTTAACGATAAATTCTGGAAGCAAGTATTCAATAAGTTTAGGTTTAGCTGCCGGATGCCTTAAAAAATTGTCGATAGGCATGCCAAAAATGTGTTTAGGGAGAATATGGGTTGGTCTTCTAACTGATAGAAAAACTTTATTTCCAAGGGCTTTCTGGCTTAATTCGCATGCGATATCCACGGCTGAGTTGCCAAGGCCTACAATGACAATGTTCTTTCCTTTGCAGCTCATTGGTTCTTCTGGGTCAATATATTGATGTGAATGAATTTTAGTCCCGGAAAAATTTCCCTTTGCCTCGGTCTCAGGAAACTTAGGATTCCAGTGGTGACCATTTGCAACCACGAGCAAATCATAAAATTTAACTTCGCCTTCACTTGTTTCAAGTCGCCAACGTCCATTTGACTGTTTTTTTGCATTCTTAACCTTAGTATTGAATCTGATTTTTTCTCGAAAGCCAAAATAATTAACATAGTTTTCTAGGTATTCAGCTATTTGTGAATGATGTGGAAAATCAGGCAAACTTTTGGGCATGGGATAATCAGCATATTCCATTTTTTTACGAGAGGTATTGATATGTAAGGAACGGTAGGCAGCTGACATATTGTTATTGTTTTTAAAGACCCAATTACCTCCTACTCTGTCACTTGCTTCATAACAGACAAAGTCAAGTTGGTGTTCATACAACTCTTTGCATAAGGGAAGGCCGCTAGCGCCTGCCCCAATAATGGCGATCTTGGCTTCGTTTCTTAGCGTCACCTTTTACCCTCCTGAAAAAATGTATGTTTAAATTGAAATAAAAAATGACGGATGCGTCAACTTTATTTTTTTCCTCATTTCGTGTTCAGGGTGAAATCCGTCGAGAAATCGCATTTATTCGAACAGGATCTCTCCATTCCCTTCCTTCGCTAAAGCTACGGAAGTTCAGTCGAGATGACTCGTTCCGTGATTCAAGCTCAGTCGAGATGGCTCGAGCCTATTGTTGCGAGTTCGGTTGATATGACTCATTCCGTGATTAAAGCTCAGTCGAGATGACTCGAGCCCATTGTTGCGAGTTCCGTTGAGATGACTCATATTTGTCATTTCGAGCTCCGTCGAGAAATCTCCCAGGGAGCTATCTCCCTTCCCTCTCTAGAGCTCTCTCTTTCGCAACAGCTTGGAGGGTTCACTATTGTCATTTCGAGCTGGCTGACACTAAATCACTTGTTCAGCCCTGAGAACATTTATCTGCTCACTGCAAAGGCCGATTTCCTTGAGGACTGATGCAGTATCGGCGCCCTGTTTGCGGCCAATATAGCTGTAACTTGCTTGGGACTTTGAAAATTTAAATGGACTAGCTACTTGAGTCTCAGTTACGGTAGTATCAAGTTCGTTTTTTGGAACCTCAACAAACATATTCCTAGCGCGAAAGTGTTCATGCTCACATGCCTCTGCAAGGCTTAGAACGGGTTCGACGCAGGCATCTACTGTAGCAAAAATTTCCTTAAGTTGAGCAAAATCTCTGAGAGCAAACTGTTCCTTGAGCGCCTGCTTGAATTTGACTGGGTCATCTTTGAGCAATTGTAACAACTCGTCGCATCCAATTGCTTCCACTAAAGATTTAAGAAATTTTGGCTCCAGGCTTCCAACAGTAAAGTACCGTCCATCTTTGCTCTCATAATAGTCGTAGTATGAACCACCGTTAAGGACGTGAGACTCGTAGCCTAGGTCTTGTTTACCAGCAAGAGTCGATGCAGCATACAGTCCCTGCATGCTCAAGACACTATCGCTCATGCTAACGTCAAGGTACTGTCCTTCTCCATGCTCTAGGCGATGTATCACAGCTGCTAGCAAACCCATAACTACGTGGTAACTTCCTCCAGCCATATCTGCAAGTTGGAGTCCTGAAAGCACCGGTCCTTGTGCTTTTGTACCGGAATAACTGGAGGCTCCGGAAAGACCAAGGTAGTTGATATCATGACCAGCGCGGTCTTTCAGCGGACCATTTTGCCCATAACCAGTTAGGGAAATATAGATGAGCCTAGGGTTGATTGAGGAAAGGTCCTTGTATCCTAATCCTAGTCTTTCCATCACCCCAGGTCGAAATTGTTCAATAAGCACATCATGTTCTTCGACAAGCTTAAAGATAATTTCCCTGGCCTGGCTTTTTTTTAAGTTAATGGAAAGGGAACGCTTTGAACGATTCAGGTAAGAATGAGCAACAGATTTGCCATCCTTAAATGGAGGAAGCGATCGCATCGGATCTGGTTTTTCAGGAGATTCGATCCGCAGAACCTGTGCTCCTAGATCCGCAAGATAGAGGCTTGCTAGAGGTCCAGGAAGCATTGTGGTGAAATCAAGAATTTTTAAAGATTTAAGAATTCCTTTCATAATCCCATTCCTTTTGCAACAACGGTCTTCATGATCTCGTTAGATCCTGCATAAATCTTTCCTACCCTCGCATTCGTGAACATCTTACAGATAGGGTATTCAGTCATATACCCATAACCACCATGAAGTTGGAGGCATTCATCGACGACTCGGCAGGTTAAATCGGTAGTCCAGTATTTGCCACCGCATGCTTCTTCTGCACCGAGATTACCTTGGATATACGCTTCCATGAGGCGATCCACATAGACTTGGCCAATGGTGACTTCTGTCTGCAATTCAGCAAGTTTGAATTGAGTGTTCTGGAATTTAGCGATTGGCTTTCCAAATGCTTTACGTTCCTTCACATACCTGACAGTTTCGTTTATAGCTGATTGTGCAGTAGCAATGGAGCCTATGCATACTGTTAGGCGTTCGATGGCCAGTTTGTCCATCAGGTAATAAAATCCCTTTTTTGGATCTCCGAGTACATTTTTCTTAGAAACTTTAACATTTTCAAAAAAAAGTTCAGCAGTGTCCTGTGATAGAAGGCCCATTTTTTTAAAAGGCTTGCCTCGCTTATAACCTTCGTCTCCACGCTCAACTATAAAAATACCCATAGCATGAGGATCTTTGGGGTCTGTGCGTGCAGCAACTAACACGGCATCATTTAAGATCCCATTGGAGATAAAGGTCTTACTGCCGTTTAGCATCCAGTGGTCACCGCAATCCTCTGCTTTGGTTTTCATGCCTGCAAGGTCACTCCCGGCATCAGGCTCACTCATTGCAATAGCTAAAATACAATCGCCAGATACAATCCCAGGAATTAGGCGTGATTTTTGTTCTTCGTTTGCAAAGCTTAAGATATAAGGGGCAACTAGGGAGTTATGTAAGCCCAGCATCAGCCCTGATTCATTTATAGCAGCTATTTCTTCAATCATAATCGCTTCAAATAGGAAGTCATCTTGGCCAAGACCTCCATACTGCTCTGGGGCAGCAGGGACGAGAAATCCCATATCACCACATTTTTTCCAAACCTCTCTGGGAACGATGCCTTTTGCTTCCCACTCTTCCTGATATGGTTTGACCTCTTCTTCTAGGAATTTCTTGAAGGATTCTCTAAAAATTTCATGTTCGGCATTGAATAAGGTGCGTTTCAAGGTCATGGCTCATCCTTTCTAAATTTGCTTTGTTAAAACTATGATCTATTTAGAGGCGAATATGCAAGAATATCTGGAGGCGCATTCAATAATGCTTTCGATGGAGCACCTTGATGGCAAGACTAGAGCAAAAAATACTGAACTTAGTTCCTCAGCTATTTCGTAAGGTAATCAACCGGCGTTCATACAAACTTGATCCCCAGATGAGGTTTTTTTTGTCATTTGCGCGGTTTTTTAAACAAGCTCATGAATGCAAGAGCGTTGAACATGCAAGACGAAGTTTTTCTCTTCTTTCGAAACCGGGATTCAGATCACATAAAGATGGAATGGAGGTTCGGAACTTTTTTATTGAAGGAAGCAAACGTAAAATTCCAGTGCGCTTGTACCTCCCTCCTGATTTTGGGCCTAATTCTGCTGTGATTATGTTTATGCATGGAGGTGGTTGGGTTCTTGGTAATCTTGACAGTCATAATCTGGTTTGTAAGGTGCTTGCCAGAGACTCTGGCCATGCTGTCTTAGCTATAGACTATGCACTAGCACCTGAATCTCCATTTCCTGCTGCTTTGTATGAGGGACTCGATGTATATCAATGGTTAATGTTGCATAGAAGCGGCTTGCTAGGCTTTTCATCTCCAATTATTTTTTGTGGGGATAGTGCAGGAGGAAATCTTGTTACAGCCTTATGTTTATTGTGTAAACAAAAAGGTCTAGAGCAGCCGAAATATCAAATTTTATTTTATCCTGTCACTGATCTTATGGGAGAATCATCTAGCCGTAAGGAGTTTGCAGAAGGTTATCTCTTGAGCCGGAAAACCATGACTTGGTTTGAAAAAAACTATGCCGCAGGCCAAATCCTTACAAATCCCTTGGTGTCGCCCCTCTATGCAAAGGACTGTTCAGGACTAGCCCCAGCAATAATCTATCTAGCAGGGTTTGATATCCTTTTCGATGAGGGGCTTCTTTATGCTCGTTTGTTAGAGCAGCATGGAGTGCGTGTCGACCTGAATATTATGGAGCGTCAGATCCATGCCTTTGCCAATCTTTATGGGATGTTACCGTCAGCTACCGAAGATTTTAGCTTAAGTATTCAGAAAATTAGTCAGTTAAACCTTATAGACTGATTTTTTTTTGTCCGTGTTACCTAGGCTTGAATTGAGAGGTTTCCTTACAAGTATTTGAATTCGCTTAAATTCCAAGTTCCATCTGCGTAAAGCTATTTTCCGCTCTTACTCTTCTTTCTAAGCCTAGGCATCCCAACTATCTGAAAAAAGTGGTAAATTGGGACATGGAAATAATTTTACAAAGTAAAATAATATCTTTACTAGATCATTAATTTTATTGAAAAAATACCGTATATATAGGTAAGGGAGGAATATGATGCGTCCAGTGGTATTTGATTACGACGATCCAGTCGAATTTGTAAAAGACATGATTGCTTATCGCAAGAAAACCGAGAGAAGCTTCTCAGTTCTAAGGGTAAGTAAGCTGCTAAGAAAGATGTCACCTGCACTGGTCTCACAGATCATTGCTAGGAAAAGAAGAATAACTTTAGATCGAGCAGAGTCTTTAGCAGCTTTGTGTGGACTGAAAGGCAAAGAAAAGCAGTATTTTTATCATTGGATTGAGCGAGGTGAAGGGCTAAGTACCCAAATGGATAAAAAGCCAAGTGACTCTCTCAAGGAAAGATCTCACCAATCAAGGCGTAAGCAAGCAGCAGATGATCTGTTTAAGGATTGGCTTAACATATATGTGAAAGATGCAGCAAGGCTCTCATCTGTTAAACGTAATCGAGATGAAATATTTAAGGTTTTAGGGGGGATCGCTAGTCATAAGCAGATTGAACGAGCCTTAAAGACCTTGATGAGGAATGGGTATTTACGGGTCAATGAACGTGGACAGTTAGTGGAAGAAGTTCCTCTGTTTATAGCAGGTGATGGAAAAAGAAACGATTATGTACGAAAATTCCATAAAAAGAGCATCAATATTGCAAAGGATGGAATTGACCAATATTCAACTGATGAACGTTATGCAAATGCTTTGGTGCTTCCTCTTAATAAAGAGTCTTACCAGGAGTTGCTGGAATTAATAGGAGAATTCATGGAGAAATTGAAACAGTTTTCAGAACAACACGAACATGATGATGAGAGGCTATACCAACTCATTATTAATCTCTGTCCAACAGGAGGAAGTGGTGAATAAGTTATTGATCGTAGTCGTTTTTAATTGCTTTTGTCTCACAAGCTACGCATCTACTTTTGTAGATAATGGTGGCACTATTTATGAAGCTGAGCTACGTGTAGCTTTAAAACAAACCAAATCAGCTGTAAGAGAAATAGAATACTACAAGCAAAATGAATTAGCAAAGTGCAGTGAATCCCAACAAGGAAAATTTTGCCAATACCTTGATGGACTTAGCAAAAAAGAAAGGCGGATCGTACAACAACTATTAAGTAAGCATTACAATGCAATGCGTAAAAGAATTAAAAGTGTAAAAATCACCTTAACCGGTGAGTCCATCAAACATGCAAGAGCACATGGGCCTTGGAGAAAAGTTCAGGCAGGAGCCAACCCAAAGAGTAATTCTATCATTATTAATCAAGAAGATTTTGTCAGTCTAAGCCCTGCTGAAAGGGTTATGTTGCTTGTGCATGAACTAGGCCATCTTATTAAAATTAATGGACGCTATATTAGAGATGACGATAAGCTTGATGGAATGAGAGGCAGAGAGCTACTGGATGCTATGGGAGCTAGTGTAGCTTTGCTTGGCATGGATACAAGCATTGTTCCGCTTAAATCAGAATCCCTCGAATCAAAAGCATATAAAGATCATTGGTTCACCCTTCAGGCTGGTACTTTAGGACTTGATGAGCAAAGTAAGGATAATTCCTTAGTTGCAAGTAAACTTCAGTATAGTAGCTTCAGCTACCGACTTCAATTTATGTCTTTTGGATTTAATCTAGCTTACGATGGTGCGAGGCAAACTGATTATTCTTCTGGTTATTCAGTAGATATAGATATTACCCGCTATAAATTAGGGGCTAGTTAGTGCCTGATTGGAAACACACCGCCGCTTTTGTGTGTAAGGCTTAGAGCACTATAATCTTTAGCGAATTTCCCCAGTTTCTCTAAAAAGGCTATAATTGTCGGAAAATCAAAAGATCTTGGGGGTGCCCATGCGCGCAA
>JBGCDR010000264.1:0-4000 GCA_045105515.1 Oligoflexales bacterium | reverse complement strand
GCGCATGGGCACCCCCAAGATCTTTTGATTTTCCGACAATTATAGCCTTTTTAGAGAAACTGGGGAAATTCGCTAAAGATTATAGTGCTCTAAGCCTTACATACAAAGGCGGCGGTGTGTTTCCAATCAGGCACTAAGTATCTTTTTAAAAATAAGTAAGTCCTTGAAATTGAGGAGAATAATATTTCCACAATATTTTTGGTAGGTTTAAATTTAAAAATATGATTCTGTAGATAAAAAAGAAGAAATAATTCATCCCAATTCTTAATGGAAAGAATTGGGATGTTAGAGGCATATTTCTAAAGAAGTTGTCTTAGAACTGCTGAAGAGTATTAACCTGAGATTGATCCTGACGGATGTATTTAACTACAACTTTTCCGCGAGCTTTACGTAAAGATTTCAACATGTCACCAACAGAACGGATTCTGTCACCATTGATTCTGCTGATATGATCACCTTTTTGTAAGCGCATGCGATGAAGCTGGCTTCCTGGCATTGGATCTTCTTCAACAACTACTACTTTGTGGTTTTTCTTCCAAAAGTTTTTCTTGATAGTTGTCTGGTGAACTTTTGCACCAACTTGACTATAATGTGGGTCGTTGCGATCTAGGCCTACGATGTCTGAAGAAGATAATGAACTTGAGCTATAACTTGAGCTAGATGTAGTTGTCATGTCTCCCCTAGGAGCAGGAGCAGGACAAGCACGGTCACACTTTATCTCTACTCCAGTTTTTTCTAGTATAGATACAGTAGAGCCCTGACGAATTTCTTCAGCTTGAGTTGGGTTTTGCTGGATCTGTTGAATGGTTTCATCTGTAGAGGCATTGTGGCCTTCTTCTTCCATTCTTGCTTCACAGAATGCAACTTCTCCACCGGCTAAAGTGATCTTTTCAAGTAACTCACAGCTTCCAGGCTCTGAGTACATCGTGGTTGCTTTCCATTGCTCATACTCTTCACACTGTCCCAACTGGCTATCTACTTGATAAGGTAATCCCCACCATTCTGTGCTATATTGCTGGCCTTTGATGTAAGCTTGAACGCAAAGGGTGCCTTCGTTTGGAAGGCAGATATTCTTGCTTCCTGTACTTACCCAAAAATCCACGTCTTTGCGACACTTAAAGGTAACTTTACCAGCTCTAATTTGCTCATGACTATTATGTTGTAAGCATGCTTCTCGCAACTCTTCGATGCCAACTATTTCCGTCTTTGCCATAGCAGGAAATGCTGCGGACATATATACTGCTGCTGCTCCAAGTGAGCCTAGGATTATTTTCTTAGACATTTATATTATCCTTTCAATATTTCATTTAAATAATTTTTGTCTATCAGTCAATAATACGATTTAATTAATGGCAACATGCACTACTACTGCTACTGCAGCTTGAACTTGAACTTGAGCTTGAACTTGAGTATGAGCTGCTTGGCATTGGAACTGGAACTTGGCTAGGGCAACTTGAACCATAAAGATCGCAAGTGTTGAATGTCCCAACTCTTTCCATCACGCAAGCTCCTCCCATAGGTTCTTGCTGTTGAACAGGTCCTTGTCCGATTGGTCCTTGTCCGATTGGTCCTTGCTGTTGAGCCTGATCACCCTGATCAATTTCACCTGGTCCTTGCTCTATTCCACCTTTTCCAATTCCACCCTGGTCTGTGGAAGAGTCAATTGGATCAAAACATGAATCCGCAATTGCTTCACTACATAGAAGTTCCACATTTTCAACAGTTAGTTCTTCACAGCTGTTAACAAAAATTGGAACTTGAGGAGCTAGAACACGATACTTGTCATATATATGACATGCTGCAGTATTGTAGCGGCTCTCGAATGTTACTTGGTCACCAGGAGTTGACAGTGGAGTGTCACATTTGTCATAGCTAGTTTTAGCACAAATTGTACCTTGATTAGGAAGATCTGATCTACCTTCCCGCTTTTTCCATAGGGTATGTGAACCCTTACAAATTAGGCCTTTGTCGAAAAATTTCACTTGATCATTTGCTTCTAAATTACGGCAAAGATCGCGTAACTGATCGATGTTTTGGATTTCCCCTTGGCCTGCCATAGCAGAGGACAATGGCATTGTCAGCACAGCTGAAACCAATAACTTCTTCAACATAAGATTCTCCTTTTAAACTTTATTAGAAACACTCCGTGTGTTTCCTTTCTTAATCTTTTTCTAATTTCTTTGCAACTCTAATTATTGAGTCAAAAATATTCGTTTGTACACAGATAGATATTTATTAAATTCTTCGTTATGAGATCCTATAGAACCGTTTAATACAGGGTATTTTACGTTTCCTGGGTGGTATGAACGAGACTTCCCTAGCCATTGTCCGGCTATAACACGAAACTTCCCATCTTTTTTTACGTTCTTATCTACATAGAGACGATAAGTGTAGATAGGTGCTAAAGTGTCATCTACCCCCGTTAATGTGGAAGAGCTGTCTTCTCTTTGTTTTACTAGCAGAGGAAAAGCCTTAACAAGGTATGCAAATTCATAGTCTGGGTCTTGGCTAATACGCCATCGATAACTAAATAGAGGTTTGTTCCAAATCTCAACGCCAGCAGTTTCATCGACAACTAAAGCTCTTTTGTATTTTCCAATAACTTTTGTGACAATTCTATGAAACGCTTCTGGCTTTAAATCTTGTAGTGTTCCATCAGTGTCTGCATCTCCTCGGTAAGTTATACCATATTGGGTGTATGGATACCTAGCATGCGCAAATGTTGACAAGGCTTTTTGATCTGCTACCGAAAAATTAACTCCATACACGTTTCTTGACTTCGTTGGCTCCGGGGCTGATACAGCTGCTAAGGCCCAAGCGTCGCAGAGACCTTCCCACCCATCAGCAGAATAGATGCCAAATGTTTTCTTCTGAGTTTTCGCTATTGATGAATCGTATCCAAGGTGCCGAACGATCTGATCCATTTTTCCGAGGGGTGAATTCTTTCCTTCATACAAACTTCTATCTCTAAATGGAAGCCAATACCCACTCCACGGTCTCTTGACTCTTACTTCTTTAGAAATAATTTTACCGCTGTTGTTGATTGTTTCGCTGATGTATAGATCTCCAAAATCTTTATAAACCTTGTTTACTTCTTCTAACACAAGCGGATGGTAAACACTTGTAAAGGGAGTAGGGTAAATTGAATCGGGATTTTTCCTCGAGTTTTCTGCAACCGCTCCGCGAAAATTTAAATTGAAACTATAGTTTTCACGTTCCTCTGCGAAAATTTTCCTAAGAATTGTATATTTACTCTTTACTTGACTTACTAGCTCTTCACTTTCTTTTTTTGTTGCGTCTTTTAGTTCATTGAGATAGTTGAGTTCCAAGCGGACGCTTTGAGACTCAATGAATGAACCATTTATTTTTGCTTGTTTGAATTCGCGGTTTTTTAATTCGATTTCGGTTTCAATTTGGCAAAGTCTATCACTTTCGCAATTAACTTTAGGCTCTGATTTTTGGTCCTTATGAGGAAGTGAATGGGAACCGCAAGCTACGCTCAATAAAGTTAACGCAAATAGATAACTACGTTGAAATCCTTTCATAAGGTCTCCTGAAAGTATCTGAATATCATTTATAAACTATGTTGGTTTCATTAATAGGTTATAAGCTTGTAACAAGCAACAATATTTGTCTAAAAAATTTAAATTCTAATTGTATCCGAAATTTAGGATAGTGTTGCTAAAAATAAGTCTGGTTATTATTCGATAAATATTTATAATTTTTAAAGTAACCTATGAAATAAGAAGTTAAAATTAAAATAGGTTTTCAAATTATTTTTAACAATAAAGATTTTAAATATTTAATAAGATATGCAGAATAGATGGTATGTATTTCAAAAATAACATTGATAGTGTTTGAATATTCTGGCATCTAGGACCTAATCTGTAGAAAGATCCTCTAAAATTGATTTATGACAGAGTTTCCGATGATTTTAATTATGTAAAAAAAATCACGGCGGTGTCGGTGTCTATATTTACCGCCAACACAATGCCGATCT
>JBGCDR010000263.1:0-4942 GCA_045105515.1 Oligoflexales bacterium | reverse complement strand
ATTTCACTTGTCTTTCCGGTAACATGAAAATAAACATATCAAGCCCTCCCAGAATTACGTTTGGGATCAGCTTATCAATATTTACATAATAATCATATAAAATAATAATATTAGCCGGTTAAAAAATTAGACAACTCTAATAGCTGGAATTCAAAAAGTATACAAAGGTTACCAGTTTCAGAAAAAGAAATATCCCAAGATTCGCGTAAAACCAGTTAAGCTACAATCTGGTTCAGCTCTAGTGAAACCAAAAGCAAATTTTTATGCAAAACTTGTAGAAAAGCCTAGCAATTTTTTAGAATTCTATAAACAGTCTCATGATTTGGTTGAAATGATCGAAGATGTTCATCAAATGAAGCTATATTATACTTATGTTAGCAATGCTTATAGAATGAAGCTAATCACTCAGCAAGAAAGGTCCGAGCTAATTGCCTGGGGTATGGACAATACTGCAAACCATACGACCTGCGAAAACTCTATAGCTGATTACAAAATAATCCTTGATAAGGCCGAAGCCGACAGGCTAATCAACCGCAAAACTCGCTATATTTTGGATAGCAAAGCGGAAGACAAAAAAACAGAGAACCAACCTTACATTAGGGACCTAAAGTCAGCTGTAAAAAGGAACACAGAACATTTAAAGATTATAGAATCTAATGTAGGCGCCATCAATAATTCCTTAAATAAATTGAAAGAAGGAATGAAACACAAACTGGCAATTGAGACAACCGTTGGGTTCATTGGTGCTGTATTAAACGCTCTTTCATTCGGAGTCGCTGGATCAGCAGTTCAAGGAGCCATGGAATTAACTTTAGGACAAATCGTTGATTTTGGTGACATTACGCACATTATCGAAGTGGCTGAGAGCGTTAATGATATTGAAATCCAAGAGATTATTGAATTTGCTCTGGAGGCTGCCGAAGACCGCGCTGAGGATAAACTAGAAGAAGCTTGTAAAGAATCTTATACCTTAGCGGTGCTGACCGTCGCAGCTGCTTCTATTAATCCTGAGTCTCAAAAAGTAAATCAGGCAGAAAATTTTGAGCAACCTTTTTTATCTGATTTTAATTCAGATTCAAAATTCGATCCGGAATTTTTAACTCTGGATGAAGATGATTTCCCGCTGCATTCAGCAATAAAATATGGAGACCTTGAGCTTTTAAATGAAGAAATAGATTTGAGTCTATACGACATTAATATGCTTGACAATCAGGGACGAACTCCTGCTGATTTTGCGGCCGTTAAAGGGCAATTCGAGATGCTTGAATTAATAAGAAGCCATGGAGGCACTTTTGCGCTGGGGAGCAAAGCAAAAATGCGTAATATAGCAAAGAAACGCAAAGATTTAAAATATGAGTTCAAAACTAGGAATCATTTGCCGAATTATACGGTTGGTCACACAAGCACGAGGCACTAATTTTAGGAAAAACTCTGGGAAATATTTCTTCCCAATCTTACTAATTACTCAGAAAACGAAGTGATTTTCTTATCTATTTCCCTTAGGTCATGACCTATTTCTATTATTTTCTTTTCCAATTTTGCTCTAGCATCGGCAAGAACAGAGCATTCTTCTTCTGCAGCCCCATAAGGGGTGTTACTACTAAAATATTCATCCCATACAAAAACTTTGAAAGCTCCAACCACAGCAGTGACAACTACCACAGACTTTCCATGCCTAATAAGTAATTCTTTTTTAGTTGGAGGTTTTTTAGGGCCTGTTTTTTTTAATGGAACTTTTGGTTTTTTGATTGGCCTAGGTTGCGGTTTCGGAGATTTTTTTCCCCATTTAGGCAGCCTTAAGGTAAGGGATAAATTGCTTGAGGTAAATTCTTGATTAGGATCATTAACTCGATACAAGCCAAATTGTAGGATACTATCAATTATGCTTTGACTCAACACAATGTTATTTTCCTTAAAAATCGTCAAGAGGAATTCAGTAACATACCCAATATTTGCATTTAATTCCTGGTAATCTTCGTCTTCTTGAATCACATAACATACCATTACCTCCTCAATAAAATTTTCCAATGAAGTAATTGCACTTGCTACCAAGGCTTGCCTTGTATTTTCAAGTAAGTGGAGCTCCTGTATCAGCTCCTTATTAATCTCATCACTATTGACACTAAATGAATATTCAAACTCTTTTCCACATACTTCCTGAGATACGGCAACTTCTTTCATGGTACACGGAGTAAGGATAATTTTGTATGTTTCACCAGCATCCAGAAAAGGTAGAAAGATAGAATCTTCAAAAGTAGTTCCTTCAGATATAGCATTACTATCCGATGGATTTTCAGCACTTAATTCAGATAAAATCCTAAAATTTGTATGCGCAATTCCATTACTAGGTTTAAAACTTATTATGTTAGAAGGACCAGATTCAAGCAATGAGATATCTGAAATAGTTAGTTCATTTGCAGAAACATATACTTTATTTGCTTTTTCAAAAAGTTTTTTTGCACCTAAAATATCCAGTTCAGATGGAGTTCTATTTGGTAAGATCTCACTTCCATCTTTTTTAACAATAGTAGGCATCCAATTGAGAGTCCATGAATATGAACTATAATGCATTAAAGATTTAAAATCGTAAGGGGTCAGCGAGCTAGATTGTTCGGTATATAGCCCCATTTTTCCAAAATTGTGCTTTTGATCTTCATCTATGTTTCTCCATTTTATTTTAACGTAATCATCCCTATCAGGCCTAGAGTGTTCGTGCCACAAGCCTATGGTTGTCCAATTTCATGGGCAATACATATAGACTCACAGCAACCTTTCCCTAAAATCAGCCATTGATATGCCTTACCATTCCTAAAGGGTTGTTGTCTCCCTACATAAGCAGAACCACCAACAGTACCTGGCGATAATTGCACAAATACTGTATGAGGATGAAAATTATCTTTGGATTGGGCTTCGAATTGGAAGCCTGACCCTTCCCACAGCTTAGCACTATCGCTAAAATCCCGTTTCATTTCTTGCTCATTTTTCCATCCACAAATTTTGGAAGGATATTCTGAATCGAGAATGAGATAAGGTATTTTTCCCTCAGGCCATAAAAAAGAAGTCGAACCTACTCCAAATGCTCCAAAACCATCTGAAGACGGAGCTATGTTGCTCAGACTAAAAATCATATCTCCATTTACAAAAGCTCGACCGTCTTTTAGCTTATAATCGATTTCTGCAGGTCCGAAAGGGGAGTGAAAAGTTCCAGTTTTTTCTTTACTACTATTCGCTTTATTTACATTCGAAATATTTTGTTTATTTTCGATTTGATTATTCCCAGCCCTGGTCGCTTGTTTACAATTTTGTAAGCATAGAAAATAAAAGATTAAAATTAATCGAAAATTCACAATAAAGTCCTGTTACTTCTTACATGTTTGGGAAGTTATTCGGATTTTTATATTATAAATTGACATTTTTTGTATATATATCCTAACTTATTCGTATTTTATTTTTCTAAAATCTTAGATTATGCATGAAGGATTTAATAAAAAAAACAGTGCTTCTTAAGCCACCTTTTTCTTAATGTAAGTAAAAGCCTGAGAGCTTTCTCCCTGCAAAACAAAACCCTGGCAAGACGAATTGAATGCCTGGTTTTCTGTCATATTTTCTATTACTTTTTCTAAAGCCTGTGGAGCAACTGTCATAGTACACAGCTCTCTAGCTAAAGAAACCTGCTTGCCTATGGCAGAGCAATCACTTAGGTCCCATTGCTCTATGGTTGCCCCACCTAAACCAGCTACCATAGCCTTTGAGACTAAGTCGTTTGAAAAACCCTCGTTACAAATTAAGTTCAAATCCACCCCAGAAAAATAACTATATTGTTCGTGACCTTCTTCGAGGTTTTTTTCCCGCCAGTTAACTCCTCCAGCAAGATTGTCAATTGCAGCAATAATTTGCTCAATACTTGCAGCCTGCCCCCCAGCATCTTGAATAGCAAGTAAGGGCGAAGTCCCCAAGGATATAGGCCATGTATAAACGAAGCCCTTTCCAGGTTGGTCAAGTTGGCCTTTTTTTATAAGCATGGCAAGAAAATAGTCTACATCGCCACTGTGGACGATAAACCTTAAGATTTCTTTTTCCGCAGGAATAGTAATCCGTAGGAGGCCTAGTTTATTTCGCAAACCTGTCCCATTTCCATAAGTTATTAACGGGACCGCAGATGACTCCAAGGCTACCCTTGAAATGGATTCAGAAGCACCTCTTTGGACGATACAAGTTATTCCTATTAGGTCCTCATGAAGCTTGACCTGCTCAGGGTCCAGGTCATTCTTGAATTCAAGAGATGTATTTATAAATGCATTCTTATCTCCCTGTTTTAAGCTCACATGTTGAGAAAAGATCGTTCCCCAACGCTGATCAACTCCATTTACTGCTGTCATGAGATAATTGATACAATTTTTCTCTTCATTTACGGGAATCAAAAAGCTTAAGTATTCCCCAGGATCGTAAGCAATGGGACTGTTTAAAAAGCTTGGTAAGAAAGATTTATGATTAAGCCTCGGCATACTGCCACTGGTATGAAAAATATCACGTACTCCAGCTTGCAAAAGTATCTGACGCATTTGCTCAACTCGGTTTTTTTTTAAAAACAATGAAATTTTTGCTAATTGTTGCATGCTAAAACTCTCAATTAGGCTGCTTTAAGAGATTCTTGCTTTGATGAATCACCATTATGCTGACTGTCTCCCATCTGAGTGCGATTTCGTTTTCGGGTAACCCACATGCCCACAACTAATACGGCAAGAATTGGGCATACAGATGCCATAGATAAGATTCCAAAACCTTCCACTACGCCACTCTGCCCCCAGGGTTGATTCAAGTAAGCTTTTAACCAAATTTTGAAGTACGTTAAAATGGGTTCAGCATATTTTTTTAACAAAATTTTTGTTGTCAAAAATATTTGAGATGTATTTTTTTGACTATTCAAGCATAATCTAACAAT
>JBGCDR010000262.1:0-4793 GCA_045105515.1 Oligoflexales bacterium | reverse complement strand
TTCCTTACTGCAAAACCATTGAAGACTATGAAGCACTTCTTCCTTGGAACCTCAATCCAGAAAATTAATCATAGATAAAAAATCAAGCTAAATATGAATCGCGCAGTATTGCCTCGGGACGGTCAAAAACGAGCGCTTACGTTCATGAGCATGTTTATTTCAGAATCCTAGTATGCGAACCTATTTTTTAAGGAGGTTTGCATGAAATCAAAAATACCGGAAGAAAAGTGGAAAGAACTTCTTGCTGATTGGCAGCAATCTTCAGAAACGCGCAAGGTCTTTTGCGAAAAGCATAATATTAAGCCCCACCAGCTATCACATCAGTTAGCCAAGCAGAAAAATAGAACTAAAACACCAAAAACGCCAAGCTTTGTTCCGATTGCTCAAAAAATTCCTAAGAAAAGTTTAGAACTCAGAATAGGTACTAACATAGTTCTTGGTTTGGATTCAGCTTGTGACCCCATTTGGCTGGCTAATTTGTTAAAATTACTAGCGGGAACTTAATATGAGAAGTCTTGACTCATTTTCCCAAATATACCTATATCGGCCTTTTTGCGATATGAGAAAGGGAATAAATGGTTTGGTTTCTATTGTGGAATCCGAAATGCACTTAAAACCCACCGAAGCCAAGCTATTCGCCTTCACCCATAAAAAAAGAAAGCTAATAAAGTTGTTATATTGGAATGGTAGTGGCTTTGCATTATGGATGACTAAGCTTGAAAAGCAATCATTCAAATGGCCGAAAGTTGGAGAAGACGTTGCAGAACTAGAAAGTAGGGAGTTAAACCTTCTCCTTCAGGGATGCGATATTATGAAAAATAGACCGCATCAGAAGCTGAATTATTCTACTTTTTCTTGATCTTAATATCGGTTAATATTCCTCTGAACACAGGGGGATAAGAGATCGAAAGCTTACCAGATACCATCGATGCACTTAAAGAGATAATCAAGCTGCAACAAACTGAACTGATGCAGCACAAAACTGATTTAAAGCATCAAAAAATTGAGCTTAACCAGCATAGAGTTGAGCTTAACCAGCATAGAGTTGAGCTTAAACAACATAGAATTGAGCTCAAACGTAAGCATGCAGAGATCACCCATTTAAACGAATTATTGCGACTTGCGAGGCATAAGCGGTTTGGTTCATCAAGTGAGCGGTTTTTAAATCAGCCCTCTTTATTTAACGAAGCTGAAGATTCAATTGCCCTAGGTCCTACAGCTAATAAAGAGCTAAGAAATAGAAAAAAATCTCAAAAAAGGCGAAAACTCTTACCTCCTGAACTTCCTCGGGAAGCAATAACTTATGACATAACTAGTGATGAAAAAATATGTTCTTGTTGCAAAGTACCTATGCATGAAATAGGAACGGTTGTTACTGAGCAGCTGGATATTATTCCTGCCCGAGTCAAAGTTAAGAAACATATTCGGAAAAAATATGCTTGTGGTAAATGTAAGCAAGTCATTAAGGTTGCAAGGATGCCAAAACAGGTAATTCCTAAAAGCTGGGCATCACCAGGCTTGTTAGCAACCATCGCGACGAATAAATATGCGGACTGTTTACCCTTATATAGGCAAGAATCGATTCTCAAACGCGCTGGCATAGACCTTGCGAGGTCTACCTTAGCATCTTGGATGATTAAGCTAGGTGAGCTATTTCAACCATTAATCAATTTAATGCGTGATGATTTGTTGAGCCGGCCTTTAATCCAGGCAGATGAAACAACAATCCAAGTTATCAAAGAAAAAGGCCGTAAAGCTCAGGCCAAATCTTATGTCTGGGTGATTGGGAGCGGTCGACTAAGTCAAGCTCCACCAATATTATTATTTTACTATCACCCTACTAGGGCCGCATCGGTTCCGATAGGCTTGCTTGAAAACTGGCAAGGATATTTGGTGACAGACGCCTATGATGGCTACAACAAAGTTGTAAGCAAAAATAGGATTATTCATTGTGGTTGCTTTGATCATGTGAGGAGAAAATTCGATGAGGCTATTAAAGCACGAGGGACCGGAGCAGCCCCTGGCTTAGCAGAAGAAGGCCTTTGGTATCTACAAAAGATTTATGCTGTCGAAGCAGAAGCAAGGACAAAATCTGCAAAACAAAGAAACATAGCAAGAAATCTTTACAGTAAGCAAATTCTTAAGCATTTACGAAAATGGCTAGACAGAAAAATAAATCTAATTAGGCCAAGCTCAAATACAGGAAAAGCCTTAAATTATCTGAATTCAAATTGGATTAAACTGACCAAATTCATTGAGGATCCGCAAATACCAATTTCCAATGAATTTTGTGAAAATGCCATAAGACCCTTTACCGTTGGTCGTAAAAATTGGCTTTTCTCTATGACCCCAAATGGAGCAGATGCAAGCTGTAGCATATACAGCATGATTGAGACTGCTAAAGCAAGTGGCCTTGAGCCATATTCTTACCTCAACTATATTATTGAGCGCTTGCCTAACTGTGAAACAATCGAAGAATACGAAGTGCTATTACCTTATAAGCTAGATCCAAAAGTATTAATTGAAGGCGAGTAAAAGATCATAATCCTCATCCCATGACCTGCTTATCAACGGGCGCTTACTCCTGTGACTCTTCATAACTCAAGTCACCTGATTATCTTAGCGCGATCGATATTTGTGAGGTTGACTTATTGATAACCGATATTTATGGAAAGCCAAGAGGTATACAGTCGATTAAGGATATAAGACAAGTGTGATTTATACTTATGTGCAAAATAATTTAGTTTCTATCGCTGCTTATTTAAAGAGTTATTGGCTTGAATTTTATCTTTCCAATCCAGATCTGCAGAGAAACTCAAATATGGCTGGCTTCCTAGCTTTCACATATTTAGTAATATCAAGGGTCAGCTCTTTGAGAATTCTTTCTGGGTTACTAGACTTTGATGGTTTAAGGAGTAGGGTTGAAGAATTGAATAAATCGAACTCACCCTCGATCACTTCAGTTAATATGCAAACCCTGTTCGCACCAACAATTTCAATCGATTTATAACCATTATCAATGAATTCATAGATCGGGGCAGCAAGTTTATACTCCTTATGTATATATACTCCCACTAGTACTATGGGATTTGAAGGAGAGTTAGGTTTCGGATTTTCCTCCCCTGCATCCTGCGTTTTTGAGCTTTGGTGGTTTCGATCAGAGGTTTTTTGTTTTTCCTCGGTATCAGATGAACCACATGCAGCTAGCGATAGGCATAAAACTAAAAGTAAAATATTCATGAATTTCTCCTGACTTGGGCTTGAATTTTGACAAGAATATTTAATTGCGGAAAAAACTATGTAGTAGTTATTAAGTCATTAAGTCTGATATTAATCAAACTAGAGGCGATGGTTCTTTCTAAATTAGGGTACTATAATGAAGGATCTTCTACCTGAGATCGAAAAATGTTAAACGAATGTTAAACAAAAAGATGAAAATACATCAAAATTGAAGCAAATTGATCAAATATCGACCACTTCTTTAGGCCCTTAATTTTAAGTTTAAATTAATGATTTTTGCAGCTTACAATTTTGGTATTTTCAGCTTTGGGAGCATGAGGTCGCTGGTTCAAATCCAGTCACCCCGACCATTTTAAAGCTCAAGAAAATTAAAAAGATACAGCCTCCTTGATGGAGGTTTTTTTTTGCCCAAAATCCAAAATGTTAAACAAATGTTTAACAAATTTTTGAGAACTTTCTTGCACCTGTGACTCTTCATAACCCTAGTCAGCACGCCAACGGAACAGAAAACAAGCCATTGCAATAGTTTTTAAATTCGTAGTCATTGCTATTTTTTAAGTTCTTTCCATTTGGTGTTCGCCCACCCAATGCGTAATGGGGTCTGGCTTCTCATTAAAATATTCTTGATACTGCTTTAATTTCATATCTAAGTCAGCTTGTGACCAAAAAAGAGTCTGATCTAAAAATTCTCTTCGGGTGCTGCCAATACATCTCTCAATATATGGGTGAGATGTTGGTACTCCTGGAATACTTTTGACTTGCTCAATGTTCATCATTTCAATATTGATCTGCCAAAGATGATAGTTAAACACTGGATCATTATCGGTGGAAAGATATTTGGGCTGCCTACCGATTTCTGAAACCATGCTATTAAGGATTGAGCAGACTTTAGCTCCTTGAATAGAGCCTGATAAACTTCTAAATCCTATTATTTCTCGCGAAAATTGATCGATTATTAGCATTACCCCATACGATTTAAGACCTATGGATTCCACTCTGAAAAAATCTAGGGACCACAAACTGTCTTTTTGAGAAGCTAAAAAACTTTGCCATGGGGGTCCATTGCCCTTAGGCCTATAAAATCGTTTTAATATTCTCCTAATTGTATGCTCACTAATTTTAACTCCCGTAGCATTAGTGACCATCATGGCAATTCTAGGACATCCATAACTAGGATTACTTATTTTTATTTCTATGACTAAGTCTAAAATTTCTTTACTAAAGCCTTTTGGACCACTTTTATTACGGCGTTTTGGAGAAAACAGTATTTGGTACTTTTTTCTTACAAGGGCTTGATGGAATTTGAGAATCGTTGAGGGGCGAACGACAATAGCAATCTTCCTTAGTCGATTATTCGGCAAGAAAAGTGCTACTAAAGAAAATATCAAGCTGTCGAAAGTTTTTAATTTAGGGGATTTTTTATACTTTCTTGAGACAACAGCAAGCTGCTGTCTTAGAGCTATATTTTCGGCCATTATTTTCTAATAACCGTCAGGCTCCAACAGCCGTAAGGATAAAACCAAGATATTGAGAATTGTTTCAATGAAATTCCA
>JBGCDR010000261.1:0-4363 GCA_045105515.1 Oligoflexales bacterium | reverse complement strand
TGCTCCTATGTTAGGCAGCAGTACATTACTGGGATGACAGGGTGGGTCAATTAAGTCATGACTCCCTGGGTCAGGTCATACGCGACTGGGTGGGTCAATTTTGTGCGACTGAGTGGGTCAGTTTAAAGGTGATCGAGCATTTTCACGCTTAGGTTAGAAAAGTCGTGCGCACTGCCCAACTCTCTCTCCAATATAAGTGAAATCCAAAAACGTTCATAGAATCCTTGTACCGGTAAATATAGCCTACTATGAGCGAGGAATTTATCTATATAATACATAAGAGGAATATACATATTGAAGTGGGTGTTAGCTAAAGCTAAAAACATCAGGAAATGGAGATCAAAACCTGAGCGATGACGATCTTATAGATGGACTCGATTCAGATGACAATGCTGATAGCGTTGAAATCATAAAAATCGGAGCTTTCGGAAGTAGTACTGGATTTGGGACTCTGTTAGAACAGTTAACTTCCGAGCACCCATTTTTACAGGTAAACCACCTATCATGGTCGGATAATATGGAATTATCCGAACAATCAATATTTATTGTCGAACTCCAAGAAGAGTTTTTTTTCGAAGATGTAGATGTGGTTCGCAAGCTCAGGGTAGCACGTCCTTTATCACCGATCATAGGAACAAGCGAACAGTTACGCACCGGACTTATCACGGTAGCTTTTGAATCTGGATTGAGTGACTACATTCTTCCCAACACCTCCAATTCAATGCTTGGTGCAAAGCTAAAAGCAAGTTATAAAGTAGCAAAAACATCTATTCTTGTAGAAATCCAAAACCATGATTTATTGGAAAGCACCCGGTCACTCAGAGCTGCATATACAAAACTAAAGGATGAAATAGAGGCACGTAAAACTGCAGAAAATGAACGTGATATAGCAACTAAACTTGCTCAGCTTCATGAGCAAAATAAAGAGATACTTGACAATCTCCTTAGCGGGTTCTTTACCATAGAAAAAGGTCTGACGATTGCAGAGACAACTTCAAAAGCATGTGAAGATCTATTCTTTAACAAAATTGCTGGAAAACATATCGAACAAGCATTAGACCTACAGGAAGACACTTCCTCATTTTTGACTCTATCCTTAGAGCAGCTATTTGAAAATATTATTCCTATCGAAGTAAGCCTATCATTTGTACCGCAAAAAATAGAGACCATACATAAAAAAATCATCGACCTTCATTACACACCAATTCTCGATGAAGATCAAGATCTACAAAAAGTAATTGTGGTGGCCACTGATATTACTAAGCAGGTTGCTGAAACAAAAAGACTAAAGCTAAAAGAGAAGAAAAATCAAATTTTAATCAATATCCTACATCACGATCAGACCTTTAAACTGTTCCTAAAGAATTACAAGTCTTCTTTGGAAACCCTCAAAACCACCACAGATGAAAAAGTAGCTAAAAGAATTCTGCATACATTAAAAGGAAACAGTCTCACCTTTGGCTTTGAACTCATAGGTTCTGTCATCCATGAAATGGAGACCCAACTAAGCCAAGACCCAGATTTGGATTTTAAAGAATGTACAGATGAGTTTAGTCAGGAATTAGAAACACTTATGCTTGAGTTTCTCGAGCAAAATTCAGCTGTCTTAGGAATTGATTATCACCAAAAATATGAGGCTAGTTTCAGCTTAAAAGAGGAGCAAATCAAACGTTTTTACGATTTTGCTGAAGATATCAACTCTGAAGAGTCCAAAACAGAATTTATAGAATTATTGAACCTGCACAAACTATCACCAATTTCTATCTATACAGATGTACTTAAAACCAAAGTCCCTTCAATTATTAAAAACCTAGATAAGTCGATAAAATTCATTATCAAAGGAGAGCAGGTCCTAATTGATCGTGATCGATTGCAGAAAGTTTTTGACAATCTAATCCATGGCATCTCTAATGCCTGCGCTCATGGTATCGAAAATGAAAAAGAAAGAATTGAGAAGAAAAAACCAAGCAAAGGAAAAGTTTTGCTGTTTTGTGCGAAAGATGGTAAGGATTTACTAGTGTCTATTCGTGACAATGGTGCAGGAATCAACAAAGATAAGGTAATAAAAAGTGCCTTAGAAAAAGGTTTTATTACAGAAGGTCAAATCCCCAATTTAAAACAAGATGAAATTTTCGCCCTGATTTTTTGTGACAATTTGTCGACGGCAGACGAAGTTAGTGAAATATCTGGAAGAGGAGTTGGAATATCTTCATTAAAAGATGCTGTTGAAAGCATAGGTGGAAGCATAAAAATTGTTAGTCAGAAAGACCGAGGAACGAACATTAATTTATTCATACCTAACGGTTGTACCTTTTCAGGAAATCCATTTAAATAACTATTTTATCTGATGCTTCTTTAGTGTCGGCAAACACGACTTTAATTCAATACAATTTGTCCAACTATCCGTAGGAAGATCATACTTTTTTAGTATTGATAGGTAAGTTCCATCTTGCTTTAACTTTTCAACTTCTTTCTGAAAACGGGTAACGATCTCTTTGGGTGTTTTCTTATTGAAGGCAATCCAATTTCCTACTGAATTAGATATTTCCATCACTTTCTTATACTTAGATCTATCCTTTTTATATTGCTTCATCAAACCAATTGCTGCTACTTCTCCTATCGCCCATAAATCTACTCTTCCTTTTTCCAAAAGATCAAAAGCCTGTTCTTTTTTGTGAATTATTTTAATATTGCTGTCAGGAACATTTTCTGATTTCAATCGTTTATATCCTGCATCATCACGTAGCGCTGCTATTTTATATTTAGAGAGTTCCTTCATCGAGTTAATCTTGATGTTTTTATCAGTAGAAGAAAACAAGGCGACCTGGCTACCATAAAGGGGACCAACCCAGGAAAACAAGTCTTCTCTAGAGGAGTGCCTTGCCATTGAAAATAGTACTGTATTGTTATCTTCTTGAACTGCTCGATATGCTCTTGCCCACGGAAGCATCTCGATATCTTTTTTGCTTTTGCCAATGTTTAAATTTTTTAGCACAATTTCCATAAGCTCTATATGAGCACCAGTTAGCTTATCTTGCTCCTTAAATTGAAAAGGAGGCCATTCTTCTGTCATTATTCTTAATGATTTTAACATATTAATATCAGACGCTGACAAGGATCCAGTGATAAATATGTTTGCAAGACAGACAAATAATAGCCATGCTTTCATTTTGAACTCCTCAAGTTACCAACATACCCTTGATTAATCGGACAGTCGGCTAAGTGTATTAACTCCAAATCAGCTTTATACAGCGATTTTCTCATTGTTATTCTTTGAAATTATTGGAATACGCATGGTAAAAGTTGTTAATTCCCTGTTTCTATCAAGGAAAAGATCACCTTGATGACTATTTGCAATTCCTTTAGAAATACTAAGTCCTAGACCAGTACCTTTGCCTAAAACTCTTGTGGTAAAAAATGGATCAAAGATTTTGTTTGCAATAGCATCACTAATTTGTACTCCACTATTGATTACAGAAAATTCTGCATAGTTATCTCGCATAATAACTTCTAGCTTTATAATTGGGTTTTCTGCTTTTTTTGCGGCTTCAAAAGCATTATTTAGCAAATTGAGCAACACCTGGCTTATTTGTACTTCTCGGCAATAAATCTTAAAATCACTGGGAATATTAACTTGAACATTGATACCCATGGAATTAAATTTTTCCTGGCACAGGTTTAAAGTAGAATCTACGATTTTTTTAACTTCAACTAAACGTCCATCTTTATCCGATTGCTCATGAGACAGATACCTCAGTCCATCAACAATTTTGGTAATTCTTATGATCATTTGATTAATTTTTGAAATAGCATCATTGCACTTTTCTTTATTTGGATTATCCTTAATATATCTCTCTAATTTGTAAGTATTACCCGAGATAATGGCTAAAGGATTATTGATTTCATGGGCAACTCCACCAGCCATCTCACCAATACTGGCTAATTTGGCAGAATAGAAAATTTTACTTTTTTGCTGTTCTATTGTGTCATCTTTTTCTTCCAAGAGGATGGATTGCCTTTTTTGCAATTGGCTAATTTTATTCATGTTATCGTTTATAGATTGAGCTAAAAAATCGAGTTCGTCACTAGATTCACTCTTTCGATTGACTTTAATATTTTGACCATCCCACTGATGCAGATCTATCTTTTTAATTTGATTCACAATTTCGACAATATGCCTTGAAACTAAGATCTGAAAAACCATAAAAATCATAAAAGAAATCAATAGAGTTGTCTAACAATTGATAAAACCCTTTGGTAGCTTAATTTATGTTATTTTATAGTTCCAAAGACCTGCTGCTGCGTAACCTATTTCATCACGAAGCTTATCAATTCTGACTCTTAACTTTGAAGAAGCTGCGTT
>JBGCDR010000260.1:0-3420 GCA_045105515.1 Oligoflexales bacterium | reverse complement strand
TTAATAAAAGTGAGCCATTTTTTTTAAGTTTTTTCTTCCTATATTTTTTTTATCTAGTCACTTTTGGTACTGCGGCTTAGAATTTTTCTGACCTATTTAATGAAAAATTGGAAAAAATCTTATTTGAATCAGCCCTGGTATCCAGGATGACTTTGGCAATCAATATGATGAAATTACATTCTTCCCTAATATGATTAATAATGAAAGTCCAGACCAGACTAGTTGGACGACATATTACAGTTCTCCCGTTCTTCCTACTTACTCAACAAAACCAACGACGAATCTTGATCAAGATTGGGCTCTTCTTATCCTTGATCAAGACTTGGGATATGACTATGGTTGGCTTGGAATGGACCGCAATATTGCTGTAGGAGAAGGAGTTCCTGGCTTCGGAAGTGATACTATTTTTGATGCAGGCTATTCAGCTGATCGAAGTTTTGACACTGCTTCAATAACAGATGTGTGTGAAATTAAAAAATTAGGAAGCAATAATCAAGAAATTTACCATAGTTGCGATTTGCAAGGAGGGGCATCTGGTGGGCCGCTGGGAAGAATTGAATTTTTTTCAGGGAATCACTATGTTGTTGGAGTAAATGCTTATGAAAAATGTGAAAAAGATGAAAATCCTACTTGTATGTTCACAAACTATTTAGATGAACAAGCCAATGTTGCTGTATCTATAGATGAAATCAGATGTTCTCTTTCGATGGACCTAGAGAACTATTCTTATGAATTATGTCGAAGGGGTTCTACTATACAACATATTCCCGATAATCCTATTCCTGAATGCGCTGGACATAATCATTGCGATTCGGGGGAATATTGCAGCAACTTCAAAATTTGCCGTTTTTGCAATGACTGCAGCTCATTTACCTCAATTGATGGAAGCTGTTTTGGAGCATGCAATGAAGATTGTTATGAACATGCGGATTGTGACGTGCATAATTATTGTGACACAAAATTTAATTGCTATGACTGTAATTCTTGTGAGCTTTATAATGATGCAATTGACGGTAAATGTCGTGAATGTTTGAGTCCGACGCAGAGTCCTACGAATCCACCTACATCTAGGCCTACCTATAAACCTAGTCCATTACCAACATCTCTGCCTACATTTAGACCGACTATAGTCCCTAGTTTCTCTCCCTCGGGCCAGCCAACATCAAAGCCTTCTTTACTTACAGATTTTCCAACAAAGGAAAATTTTGAATTTACCTCATTTCCTACATTTTCTCCTATTGTGGAAGAAGCGAATGGAGAAATTTTAAACTCGTTTTCGGACAATTCCACGTCTTCCTCAAACACTTGGCTATATACAGGAACCGCAGGAGGGGTTTTTGCTGTCGCTGCTATGACTGGGTTTTTTGTCTGGAAAAAATGTTTTAAAAAATCTCCAAGCTCCGAATCATCTCAGCCTAGGATTCCTGATCTTGAACGCCAAGAGGTTAAAACAGATTTTCTTGACGGAAAGAAAGCTATGGAATTAGAAGAGGTTATTTTAGATACCTGGGCAGCGGGTGATGCAGCAGATGTTATAAAATTAGTATTGAAAATTACTAAGGAAAATTGCAACTACCAAACCAAAGATGATAAATGGACTCCCATCATGATCTTAGCTGGTTTGACAGGAGCAAAGTCTATAGCGATTGCCATTCAAGAAGCCAAATTTTCTGGTTCTGATCCTGCGATTAAGGATAATTACGGCTGGAATGCATTACATTGGGCCGCATATTATGGCAATGCCGAAGCAGCAATGGAGCTAGTGAAAAACAAAATGTTGCTAGATGCTACAGACAATTTCGGACTTACGCCACTCAAGACAGCTGAACTTGAAGGAAATGAGGAAGTAGTAGATATTTTGCGTCATGTGAAGCTTAAATCCTAGCTGGTAGTTATTCTTCTTTGTAGTCCAAATCTCTTTTGTACTTTCCTCTCAGACCTCTGATAAAAGCACCAATATAAGGGATTTTAGACCAGATTTCTCCTTCAGAGAAATAGTCTCTTTGGTAGTAAATCAGAGATTCCCCTTCTCTAAATTTAATAATAGACATACCAGGTACTTTGTATTTAATCTTGTCGCCTTGCCAGGTACCCTGCATAGTCCAGGTGGCACTATAAATGCCATTTACAAAGGTTTCGTCCTCGATGGCCAAGCGATAGTCGGGAGTATTCTTAAACATGTGTTTCAAAAAGTTCTCCATATTATGGATGTTCTTAATAGTTAAAGCCGGCTCCCTATATTCGATTGAGGTGTTCAGAGTGTTTTTTGGGCCAATAAATTGTTAAATTTACTGTAAAATCGTAAAAGAATGGGCTAAGGGTGTTGATCTAACAAGAACCGAAAGCTGGTGTGATGGGTAATTTAGGTAGCTAGTAGGTCGATTTTTAAGGTACAGCGACGGCGCAGCGAAAGCCAATGCTCGGCTGTGTTGCCGTCGGCGAGTTGCCCAGAGACGCAGCAAACACACCGGCAAACGTCCCGTCGTTCCAGTCGCCACCCCGAAGCAGCCCTCCGCCAGATGAGTCTATTCCCGAGTAATACCGGCCAATCGACTCAGTAGAACTCCAGCTGCCATCTACAGCAGCTTGTGAAATAAGGTCTGTTTGGGTCATAGACGATCCAAAAGTATCTATCAATGTATATTCTCGCCAACCATTAACAGGAGCTCCATCAGTATCATCATAAGGCTTGTCAGCATCATTAAAATAACTCGTCCATTCAAGAACATTTCCTGCTAGGTCCCAAATCACCTCTCCATTTGATAGGGTATGGGTTCTTCTTTCATTAAAGGTACCTGATGCAGAGCCAGTGCAGTCTGTTTCCACATAAGCATTAGAGTCTTTCGAATCTGCTGCACAGGCATTAGAAGGATCATCATCTGAGTGGCCTCGTGTCATCTCGTTTGTTCCAACGGTGCCCCCATCCCAGTTGGCTGCTTGTGCAGCAACATTGGTCGCGATAGTCATCCACTCATCATTGGTGATAAGGTGATAGCCTTTTCCTAGAGAAGCGCATTCAATCTTAGAATCCTGTTGATCTATAGAAACCCAAGGAGTATCTGCCGCAGTTGATGTGGGGACTCCAGAGTTATTTTTAGCCTCGTATTTCATTACGCAAAAATCATTGGTTCCATAATCAGAGTCGCCTGGTACTAAGATCCAAGTGCCTCCTACTGCTATTGATGCACAATCGGGCGGGGCTCCAGCAGTACCAGTCACTCCAAATACCTCTGCACCATCGGAAATATTTGAAGCTGTAATATCAGCATCTCCTGCATCGGTCAGGGTTGATTCAAGTAAGCTTTTAACCAAATTTTGAAGTACGTTAAAATGGGTTCAGCATATTTTTTTAACAAAATTTTTGTTGTCAAAAATATTTGAGATGTATTTTTTTGACTATTCAAGCATAATCTAACAATG
>JBGCDR010000259.1:0-4059 GCA_045105515.1 Oligoflexales bacterium | reverse complement strand
CAGCTTCTTCAAAGTTAAGAGTCAGAATTGATAAGCTTCGTGATGAAATAGGTTACGCAGCAGCAGGTCTTTGGAACTATAAAATAACATAAATTAAGCTACCAAAGGGTTTTATCAATTGTTAGACAACTCTAATGAACTCTTCAATTTAGCAAGTTAAGCTGGAATTTGAGACCATAATTTCCCTATAATCGTATAGCTTAATTTAAAATAGCAAGATTCTCAATATATTAATATTGTCTGATTTCAGTTAGATAGACAATGGTTATTTCAGACCTTTATTAGCAAGTGTAACTTTCCGATCTTGTTAGTAAGGAGTAGCGAATGAAAATTTATTGTTGCTGGCTAACAGCTCTATTTTTTATACTAGGCTGTGGAGCTGGCGAAAAAAATGAAGTGAATAGATCTGAAGCTAGGGATTCTCTACTAGATGAATCAGATGATGATGAAGATATCGTTGCTGAAATACCCGTTGCCATATCTGGTTCTTATTTATCCCTGTGTAGTAATGAAATTAATGAACAGGGGCGTAATGAATATACATGTAATTTTTCAGAAGATTTTCAAAGTGATTTGATTGCTCTCGAAAAAGATTATGCGCTTATCATCAACGGAAAAAAAGTTCCTATCTTTATCAGAAAATCTAAAGATGGCAGGAAACAAATTTCATTTGAAATTGAAGTGGATGTGGAGTTCAAAGTTAAGGAATTAGACATTTATGAAGATTTCGAAGAAGATATTCTAACAAATCCTAAAAGAAAAGAAAGGTTTGAGGAATCTGAATCAAGTCGCTCTAATAGAAACCGTTCGCAAAATGATGATGAAAATTCAGCCTCGAATAGGTCTTCAAAGGATTTGAGAGATGATCGAGGAAGTAATGCTGACGAAGATGAGAAGGACGATGTTGAAGAAGAAGTAGAAGAAGAAGAAAATGATGATGATAAAGACGGTGAAGAGCAAGATGATGATGACGATGATCAAGAGATAAAAAAACGCCAAAGCAATGGTAATGGTAATGGTAATAATAAACGTAAAAATAACGAAAATAGCGAAAGCAATAAAAGTCCCAATAATAGAAAATAAATAGCTAAATATTAAAAATCATATTGTCCTTATTTCTGCAAGAATCTACGAACATAGCAATCAAAATGATTTTGTTGAGTTGTAATTTTTCGATCTAAGTGTCAAAAATTAAAAGAGGCTGGTTTAGACCAGCTTCTGCTCTATGATCACATTTATTAAATCAGGAATATTAGAATTTAAGAGATATTCCCAAGGACATCTCAAATTTTTCCTGTCCATCGACCAAACTTACTATCTTTAGCTTCCTTCCAAATCCCTATAAACCAATTTATAAACACTTCGGTCGACGCCTCAAAACAATCTACATCCTGCTCGTCGTATGCTTCTAACTCATCTAAATTGAAAAGAGGTCTTTCTATAGCTAAATCAATACTGATAGCACTTGTTTTAAATATCTTACCATCAATAATTACCTCGTTTCTGTCTGCATCCATAAAGAAAATTTGCAAGGGGAATCTTTCAGACAAGCTATCGGAGAAATAAACGAACTCTATTGCCTTTACTTGTTCTGGGTAACCAAAACTACTTAAGTCTTTTAACTGCTTACCAAGTGATTTATTTAATTTAGCAAGTCGGTCTGACATTTGCTTTTTAAATTCTGTAGTACTCATATTTGGACCTTATAATTAGCAGTTAGCAATTTCTAACCTTTTCATTGACCCACCACCAGTATGCGCCGTTTTACCATGAATATGAGTAGGGACCAGTAACATTGTTCTCCCATCTTGATGGTGGTGTCTTGTCCTGCAGGATGATGAGCAACGATCGTCTCATGAAAATGATCCTGAACAACGCACCTGGCCATCTGCTTGGCACAAACAATATGATTCTTCTTAAATTGAATTAGGAAAATTAAAAATTGAAGGGCATAAAGGGTAAGCGGTGCATATAAAAGAATTTAGGTTGTTTGTAATTTAATAGCCTTCAGTAGACGGTTCCGCTCCACTTCTTCCCGATTACATGATTTCCAATTCCACGGAAGCAGCTCATCGATCCTAGAGTTAGGCCAACCTGCATTGATGCGATAAGTCACATCCTCGATGTAAACTTCTGGATGAAGCAATTAAACCGACAACCTCCCCCTATTTCGACCTCTTACAATGCAGTTAGGCAGATGGTGGTTGATTGAACAAAGTCTACCTCAATCTGAATTACAATCTCTTTGAGTCTTTGGGGTCAGGTTTTATCCACGATTTTAGCGAATTGGATAATTATCTTGGGATCAATGTCCTTGGATATCATGTGATTTGCAAATGCAGAGGAGCAAATAAGTAAAATTGAAACTAACATTATCACCTTTTTCATGTCATTTTCCTTATTAAGTTACGATTTAGGCCAGATAAGCTAACAAGTAACAAGAATATGAGGTAGCAAAAGTTGTCAATAATCTAAATAGCAGCCAATTTTTCGTATCCTGAAACTAAATCTCAACTGAAATCATCCAATTCAATTTCATGATAAATTCGGTGCTGACGAGATTTTTTAATATTTTCTTGTAGCCTTTTAAGTAGACCTATTTTTAGGTATGTGGCTACTAGCAATTTCGTCTATATTAAGCTCTTCTAGGCCAACCCGGCTAAATGTCGATTTCCATTCATGGGGGTTGTCAAATTTAAGCTTATCAAAGTCTTCCGTTGTCTCCGATCCAAAAATTTCTAGAAGTTTTATCAAGGTTTCATCTCGGACTCTAGATACTCTAATGATGCTTTCCTCAAGTTTCTTAACTTTTGTTATTCCATCATAGACAAGGTATGAGCAATAGCATAAATAGCCGGTCTTTATTTTGAACATTAGGGGATACTCTCCTGACGATCCGCTGCAGTAAATTGCTGTTGCCAAGGCACCTGAGCATAAAGTTCTGGGGATTTGAGTACGTAGATCTGTTTTTGTACTCTGTCTAGCGTGAGATAGTTCCGTCAATAAAGCATTATATTTAATCAAGTCTAAAACCAAATTAACACGTTCTTTTCCATTTGTATTCGCTGTTTCATATTGTGTACCAAATAAATCCTTGCCAAATGCAAGCATCAATATAAGAAATAACGCAACTCTCGTTTTTCTTAACTTCACAGAATATCTCCCTCAAAAAACTAGATGCTGGATCGCACATTGAACATTTTTGCATTTAATAGTCGGTGCAATTTTTTGGATTCAAATATAGCACTCAGACTGCATGATTCATCAATGATATAAATACAGATAGAGAGAAGATCAAGAATTAAGAAACCAAAGTGAAAAGCTTTTCATTCGAAAAGATGGATCAGGAATTGGTGAGAACCAGTTCAACAAGGAAGATTAAAAAGTATAGTAATATCTGATTATTGGAGAACCAATATTCTTTGGGATTTTCAATGTAAATAAACCAGAGACAGGGGCTCAATTGCATCTGACTTTTATTGAAAGTTCTAGTTATCCTTAAAATTAAACTGAATTCTTCGTTTTTTTAGCTATGCTAAGAGATGCAGCTTTAGAAATTCAAGGTTGGAATTGTTTTTACCTCCTGTTTTTTTACCCCTTGTATTTGTAAAGGAGGGTTTCACTTCGATGAGATTGTAACCTTTATCTGTAAGATCTGAAAAGATGTTACTACTGAATCTAACCATGCTTCATGATCTTTGGGACTACAAACAGGAATATATGTGAAATTAGACCTTCACGCAATCAATCGGCCATTCACGCGATGGAGTAATACCTAAACTCAATCCCGATCCAGGAAGCTGATCTCAATTGGAAAAACTGTGATGAAACTATAGCAAGTTCTGTTGCCACATTTGCAATTGGTTTTATCTTATCAATTGGGGATAGGCACGAAGCTAATATGATGTTAGTTGATGATAAGTAGTGCCTGATTGGAAACACACCGCCGCCTTTGTATGTAAGGCTTAGAGCACTATAATCTTTAGCGAATTTCCCCAGTTTCTCTAAAAAGGCTATAATTGTCGGAAAATCAAAAGATCTTGGGGGTGCCCATGCGCG
>JBGCDR010000258.1:0-14258 GCA_045105515.1 Oligoflexales bacterium | reverse complement strand
AAAAATCTCTCACCGGTTGATTTTATTTTGCTCAATTCTATTTCCAATGGATTGTCGCGGGAAAGTAAAATATTAGGTAGCTTTAATTCGGCGATATCGCGCTGCATGATTTGAGAGTTTTTTTTGTCCAAACTAGAGATCTTTTGGCTTCTTTGACGATATTTTGAGAGACTTAGGAAATAATAAGCTAAAAGCAGGTATGGAGTATTTTAATATTTCTAGATCGAAACCAAGTCTTTTTGAACTTGAAATGAAATTAAAAACTAAAGGTCCTATTATTGTGCAGGTAGATGACGACAATATTGGGTTTCACGTCATAATAGTTGATAGTGTAGACGTTGCTGGAAATGAAAAAGTAGTTAGAATTAGAGATCCATATCATGCGTGGGAATTAAGTGTAAAAGCAAATTCTATAATTGATAGAATTTACAGCCGTTCATTTATTTATATAAGAGAAAACAAAAAATCTAAAATAATAAAAAAAATTAGAGACAAGATATTAAATATTCCCAATATTACTTTCGGCAATGATAGTTAGTTTGAGAATACTCATCTGTTATTTTAGTTAAATTTAATATGATCCGATAGATGGATAAATTAAAAATTTACAGGTGGTAATAATGAGTTTTAGATATTTTTTTCTGATTTACTTTACCCTCATAGTTGTTATTTCTTGCAAAACTTCACAAAAAGAAAATAGCAACCAAAACATCAGTGATAATCAAGACCATGCGAAAGAGAAGAATAAAGCCAATATAACTCTTTTAGCCTCCCGCCCGGATATCGAACCTCAGGAGTTTAAATTACATTTTGACCCTGACATAAGAATGAATACCACTTTTCCGCAATCTGACTTTACAATAGATGACTACAACAAATTGGTTGATTCCCAAGTAAGTATTGTAACGTTTAATGACCAAGGGAAACTAACGTACAGTAATAATAACGTTTTAGATGGATGTTATGAAGCTACACTTGTGAGTCAGCAGGTAGATTTTTCAAACAACATCCACATGTTATTGAGTAAAAAAAATATAACGTTAGAAAATTTTCCAGAATTAAGCACCCCCCCCCATATTTAAAGGAGAAATCTGTGTTTTAGATGAAAACAGATTGAAGATATATACAGAGTCTAGTGATTTAAATATTTTTTATGAATATCTTAATACTAGAGGGTATTATCAAAGAGAAGGTATGCAACTGACTGGATTTGCGAACAAATTTTTTGGAAGGAAAAATAAAAATGTTTATGATGAAATTCATGATTCTTTGCCACAAAGAAATCGCAATCCAACTTTTGAAGAGCTAAATAATAAAGATGAATTTATAGTTGAGCCTGCTAGTGGCAATACTGGAGGTGCACCTGGATTGATCACAGTAAAAGCAAAACTTTTTGATGAGACTGACTCGGAAGCTTTTTCAAGATTTTATGCTTTAAAATTCAGAGATAGCCTTAAAAATAAAATCGATAAGCTTGGGGCAGGAGATGATTTATATATTGTTAGAGATGATTTGATAATTTTTAATCCAAAAAGATTAATTAATGACTATCTCGATCCTGGGTTTGCATTGAATTCAATGACTGAACATCTGATCAAGAGATCTAGTGCTGGAAAAAAATTTTTTCCAGTATTGGAATCTGTTAGGTATTCTGTCAATAAGAAAAAGACTGTGTCAATAGCAGATCTACACGAAATAAGGTTTGATAGTGCTGAAAATAAAGTAGTGACTCTTTCTGTCGCAGCAGGGGTCACCCCGCCAGTAGCATTTAAAAATGCACGGGTAGAATCTATTCCTCCAGAATTTCAGGGCCGCGTTAACGGGAAGATTGTTGAGCCAGATGGAAGGATCAATTTTCAGTATCCTAAGGTTCGTAAGCAGCTAACTGCCGATCAATTAGAGTCGGCTACAGTCTTTTCCTTAGCCAGAGGTCCATTTTTAAAACAAATATTTGGACCTGACTATTATAAAATTATGGGAAGGTTTGTTAATAAAGATGGAAAAGATGAGCGCATCCTTCCAACCCAAGTATATAATCAATGGATCAATGCTAATGTAATGGAACATATAGATTCAAGAATCAAAGAGATAGGTGAAGACAAGATTCATGGCATTGATGCTTTCAGAAAATTTGAAGAATTGATTGGAGGTATGACAGCTAGAGTGCCGGAGCAGCGCCCAAAACTAGCGGTTGTTAAGGCAGAGCTGGAAAAACTGCTTAACCCGTAGATCTCTCCATAAAAAATGAAACCCTTTAGACGTTCGGAGCTTAAGATTCATTTCATGGCGTGTTTACGTGGCCGTAGTATGGCATTCTAGTAAGTGCTAATTTCAGCAATCCTTGACCTATTAAATCGATCTAAAAGCTTAGAAGTTGTGGTGCAATGAAAATAGATAGAACTTAATTCGAGAATAACTAAAGCGGGGTAACTTTTCATATTGAGGCCTAAAGCAAAAGTGCTGGCGCATAAAGGATTTCCTATTGGTTTTAACGACTTTAAAGGAAGAGCATCTAATCCAATGAAATCTTGATTTATAGCTTTCAATGTCATAATTAAGATTTAAAGATATACTCTCTGACCTCAATCCTTTCATTTTTTCTTCCATAAACCGGATAGCATATAACCCACAGTTTTTATCTCGATATTGATGACATATATTGACTTGATTAATAACTCGAAAAGACTTGCCAAGATACTTCTTTAGATAGACCAATGCGAGCTTTATTATAAACTGAGTTTGAGGATGATGAAGAGCTTTTTTGTTACCAATCCCATCCCAGTGTTCAATGACTTTCGATTTACGGTCAACTAATATGTAAGTCCAGTGACGATTGGTACCAGCTGGAATTGCCAGATAGCGCTTGGATGTTTGTAACCACTTTTCAAAGTAGCGTTTAAAAACTGTTGGAAAGAATCTTAATTTTATAAAAGGCATCACTTCCCACTGATGTGAGACTCCATAAATATGAGTCAGTTTTTGGGTAACATCATATAAATCAGCAAAATTTAATCCCTTGTTATTAAACCAATGATTTGCAGAGGTCTGAACGATTTTATTTTCCAAGAGTTGATGAAATGACATCTACTTTCCTTGTCATAATCAAATTTATGATATTAATTCCTGATTAAATATATTATCGGTAGAACTTTGCCAAAATCATAATAATTGGCTTATCACCCTGATATTTAAATACTTATCGAGCCTAAAAAAATCGCCATCGGTAATAGGAGCTTCATAAATTTTGACAAAAGTAAGCATAATTCTTCATGGTCCGTCAGCCTCCCTTATAAAGGGAGGCGCAAATAGGTGTTTGCGAATGAAAAAAGTTGGGAGAGGAATCTAAATTTTTGCTATGGATTAGATAGGATAGAAATGTTCAAAGCCGATGGTTCTTTTGCCAGCAAATGTTTAGAAAATAGATTGCGTACTTCTTCCAAACTGAGCTGCTGAGCTTGCTCTGCCACCTGCTTGCGGTACTGGAAATTACCTTCCAGATCATAAGCTCCAGCATCTAATTCGTGAAATAATGGACCTAATTCTTTTTTCTCTTGTATAAGATCTGCGACCACCGCAGCTTTATAAACTTCAAATTCTTCTTTTGACAAGCTTTTCAGGGCTTCTAAAGCTGATGCTTTCCAATCAGATACTTCCTTCTCGATTTCAGTAGGTGAATGACTTGAAGATTGCACCAAAAAATACAGACCTAAACGATTTTTAGTGTTGTACTTGGAGCTGGAAACCACATATCCCATTTTCCTAACAGTTCTCAGGCTATTAAAAAAATGTGGTTCCAAATAGGCCAAACCTACACTGATTCCAGCGTCTAAACGTGGATCCCGTCCACCAAATTGAATAACTTGTACCCAGCAGTGATTATCAAGCTTCGTTTCAAAGGATTTACGATGCAGACTATCCAGCTCAAGACTAAGATTGCCAGACCTTTCTTCAGCTGGTAGAGGTTTTGAACCAAGTAGCTTAATTGAACGTTCAATGCTTTTTTGTAGCTCTTTCTTTTCAATATCCCCATAAGCACTGCCCTCAATAGCAATACGCTCGTAAAGTTTGTCACGCTGAGCTAAAATTTGTTCGCGATCCACACCGCTTATCAAGTTAATACCTTTCTCAGCTTCGTAGATTTCGCGAAAGGAAATTGACCCAGGAGTGAGAAAATGTCTAAGCTCATAGAAAGCTAGTTGGTATGGGTTTTCTTTGAGAATATTCTCATAACTCTCAGTCAACTTCGCCTTAAAAATTTCTAACTTATCCAGGGTTAGCGGGCTTTCCTTGAGTTTTTGTGCCAAGGACTCAACGACAAGGTTCGCTTTATCTGCATAGCCTTCGATGATCAGCTCAATACCACGATGACTTGCAAGCACATGAAAACTGACCCCTGCCAAGTCTAGCTGATACTTCCACTCATTATATGCATCTTTGAGCCCCATAAGATAAAGCTGGGTCAAGACCTTACTGCTTGGGGTTTTGTTTGCTTCAGGCGTTAATAGCAGCAACCTTAATTTTATTTTTGGTTCATTAGTTATATGGTCTTTTCTTACCCAGAAACTCCCCCATTCATTATAGATCAACTGCTCAGGCTCCGAAGCTTCCCTTTGCTGAGCTTGCTTGATTTCGGGAATATAAGGGTTGGGCTCGGGTAGCTTTAACTTGTCATGTAATTTTACTTCTTTCCAAGTCTTCAAGAGTTCTGGCGACGCTTCAAGTCTTGAATAAGAAGTATTAAAATCTTTTTCGAGCAAACTTGTCTGGGCTTTTGGTTGAGAATGCATCAGTACGAGATTCTCAGGGACCAAGTAACTCAAAACATCATTAAACCCCTGCGGATCATATTTGTAAAATAGTCGCATACGCTGATCTGTGGTGTTTACTGGATATTTGTCCATATACTGCGCTATAAAAATAGCATGCTGACCACCATCTGCTCCATTGTCATTAGCATGAAGATAATCGGTGTGAGCCATTTTTGCTACCTCATCGAAAAGGTATTGCGGCAGCCCTTCTTGCTGCAAGAGCTTGATATAAGAAAAGAAGTATTCAAGCACTTTTAGGTACTCTTTACTCCCTTTTTCGGTCAGCTCGATATTAACCTCACACACCGTTGCAAAACTATGTTGTTCGAAACCCGCAGAAAGACTAAAGGCTAGCTGCTCATGCTTCAACAAAGATAATAGTGAACCGGCTCCTTCATGGCCAATTAGGTGACTTAAAAGCCTATCAGGTTTAGATTCCCAAAGCTCATCTAATGGACCCATGCCAAATTGAAGTATCAATTTTCTCTCGGATTTTAGCGGGCTCACTTCTATCAATAAGGGCAGATCTTCGGGTTTGAATAGTTGCGATTGGTAACTGGGACGCTTTTTCCCGCGATCAGGAATGCTAGAAAACATTTTTCTGGCCCAAGCTTCCATCGAATCCAAGCTCTCGCGGGAATCTAAGACCAAACTCATGTCACTCGCAGAATAAAAGTTGCGATAAAATTCAAGTACATCTTCTCGCCCGATATCCTTCAAGGTTCCCAAGTCCCCAGGATGATAGCGAGAAAAAGCATGTTTGGGATCCATAAGGCGCGAAAGCAAAATCATACGCTTCCATATGTCCTTATTTTTCAGCATTACCGCTTCATCATTGACAGCTTTTCTTTCTTTGTCCACAAACTCAGGATGAAAGGCAGGATCAATAAAAAACTGGGCAAAGCGATCTAGGCCTTCCTCATAGCCTTCATGGTTTATGCTGAAATGATAGTTTGTATTTTCACGGCTAGTAAAAGCATTATGACTTCCTTGGAATTTCTCAATATGCTTCTTATAGCCATCAACTTCGGGATATTTGCCTGTTCCTAAAAAAAGCAAGTGTTCCAAAAAATGAGCTAAACCTGGAAACTTCTCAGGCTCTGCCAAAGATCCGACCTTAACATCTAATGCCGCAGAAGCTTTGGAACGATCTGGGTTGGAAATTAGCAAGACCTGGACATTATTAGGCAGAGTAATGCTCCGCCTTTCGGTCTTACTGTGAATAGGGGTCAAGTTATCAAGGTTCAATGCTGCTCCGCCTTGTAACTGCTGATAATCTCTGTAATCCTTTGCCAAAACCCCTCCGCCTAAATAGTGATAAGTAGTCCATAAAAACAACAAACTGAAGCTCGAAACAAACAATAGTTTTTTCACGCTTTTTCTAATTAACATAAAAAACCTCTGGGAACGCGTAAATAATCGCTAGTCGGGGAACTTAAAGAACACGCCAGCTGCTTAGCTAAGGGAATATATATGATTAGCGGTGCTAAATCAAAGTGAAACCCTCCCAAGACTCTCTGGACCCGAGTCATTGCTCAAAACATTGGTAGCACTTAAAAAAGCTAGGCCACAAATAAATGGCTGGATTTTCAAAAAAATGATCCATGATGAAAAAAAATTTAACCAATTGGATGCATGGAATAGCCTCTCTTAAAATTTAATTTATGGACCCTAGTCATTAGATGAACATATATAATTTCTGATACAATACCATCTATGGCTTCTGCCAATTCACTTGCAAAAATCGAAAAATGGTTAGAATTTCCATAACCTTTCTTTTCGTGACCTAATAAAACATATTAGATTCTGTGGTGGTGAAAAATGTCGAAAATTTTAGTTGTTGATGATGACCAAGGAACTTTAAACCTTGTAGAATCATGTGTCAAAAACCTTTGTAATAAAGTTTTCACGGCCCTGGACCCTAAAATTGGCTGGGAAATTTTCATAGAAGAAAAACCTGAACTTGTTATCACCGACTATGGAATGCCTAAAATAGACGGATTTGTTTTTGCGTGTTTGATCGAAGAACACGAACATCAGTGTCCAGTGATCCTTGTCACTAGTTATGATAATATTGATGAAAGGCTAAAATCTCAATTTACCCATATATTCCAAAAGCCAATTCTTATAGATGACTTTCTGCAGTCTGTGAAAACACTCCTAAATTCTAAAGATAATTAGATTTAAGTTTTATCTAAATCAGAGACAAATAGAATGCTTTTTTCCTTCTAGTGAAGATTTTCTAAGCATTTTACAGACATCTACTACTAGAAATGATATAGAAGATTTCAATGGAAATCCTCATTGACACAGCTTTCTCGTTAAGAGTTAAATTTACCGGCAGGATGATACTCTCGGCGGAATTTTTAAGTTTAATTGATTTACAGCCATTCTGAATTTATCGAGTTGCAACAATTTTTGTTTCGGCATATTGCTAGTGAGTTAAACTATCATGGGGAAGTATTTTATCATTTCGCAGACCGAAGGAGTCGTGATGAACATAAAATCGTTTTTACTGGGCACCTTGTTGGCATTCTTTTATAGCGGACAGAGCTTAGCTTTTGACCATGAGCACAAACAGTGGGACGCCATTCTAAAGAAAAATTTAACTTCTAAAAGCCTTGTCAGCTATAAAGACATTAAAGCAAATAAAGGCCCCTTAGAAAGCTACCTAAAAATCATTAAAAATGTAAAAAAGTCTGAGTACAAAAAGTGGAACAAACAACAGAAAATGACTTTTTTAATCAATGCTTACAACGCCTACACAGTAAAGGTAATCATCGAACACTACCCCTTAAAAAGCATTAAAGACATTGGTTCACTATTCACAAGCACCTGGAAAACCAAATTTCCTTACCTAAGCCTTCTTGAAGGAAGTGTTTTAACCCTTGATGGGATTGAACATGACACTCTCCGCAAAAACTTTAAAGATTACCGCATTCATGCAGCGGTCAACTGTGCATCCATATCTTGCCCAGTTTTAAGGGGGGAGGCTTATACTGCTGCTAAACTAGACGCTCAATTAGACGAACAAATGAAGCGCTGGCTGGCAGACCCTAGTCGCAATCAGTTCGATAGCAAAAAAGGCACTCTTGAGCTATCTAAGATATTTGATTGGTATGAAGACGACTTTGTTAAATGGGGTGGCGGTATTAAAAAGGTTCTTAAGAAATATGGACCTAAGAATGCAAAGCAAGCCATCAAGAAAAAAGCAGATATCGACTACATGGACTACGATTGGAATTTAAATGATGCTAGCAGTAGTCCAAGCTAAAATATCTCACCCCACCTATAAAAATACTTTCTAACCACCACACACTAAACCTAGTAAGTTTGGTACCTCAATAGCCCCAGATTCTGTATTCGGACTTTCTACCACAGATAGACTTGGAGTACTTGCCGCTTCTGTACCAGCAATTAGATCATTTAGTTTTGCACTAAAATATGCTAAATCCACTTGCCCAATAGAACTGCGAGTTGAACCATTTTCCTCTGAAACAGATACCATCGATCCTTGGACCAAATTCCAAAAGGTATTCTGTGCCTTACCATCTTGCATTTCCTTTTCTGAGCTAAGCTTAGCTTTGAAGATTGCTGCAAGTGCAGCAATATAAGGAGTCGCCATGCTAGTACCACTCAAAAATTTATAAGAACCATCATGATAGGTAGAATAAATATCCGTACCCGGTGCATTTACATCTGGACTTGTACGTTTGTGATTCTTGTCTGTTGTTGCAGGATCCACTCCAGTAGTGGACTCTGATGGAAAATTGCTGTAGGAGGCCACTGTTAAATCTGGATCGGTTGCTCCCACACAAATAGTCCCATTATAAGAACAAGGTAAAACAGTGTACTCAGAGATTTTATTAGTGAAAATACCGAGGCTAGACTGCTCGCAACTGCCTCCTAGGGGACAATTTTCATTTCCTGCAGCGACAATCACTATAATGCCAGCATCAATTGCTGCTCTGATTACCTGGCTTTCTACCCCTTCACAGTTCTTAAGCTCTGAAAAGTCTACAGCTCCACCAAGACTCATAGAAATCACATCCGCACCCTGATTCATTGCCCACCTCACGCCCTTATAGATCGCGGCAGTGGTTCCACCTCCATCTGATCCTAAGACCTTTATTGGCATAATTTTCACAAGGCCAGGAATACTAGCTTCTGCCACTCCTTCCATGCCATTTTCACCGACTTTCTTAGCTGCGATAATCCCGGCACAGTGGGTTCCATGCCCTTGGTCATCATTAGCATCTTCATTGTTTGCAACAAAGTTATAGCCACCAACAGCATCAGACACTTTGTACAAGACATCAGCCAGTGCCTCATGATCATAGTCCACACCTGTATCTATAACCGCTACCACTACCTGCTCTTTTTGATTTGCCAATCCGTCCAAAATAGACTTAGCCTGCTCAAGGTTTGTTTGGGTAAAGTACCATTGCTTTGCAGATGGTTCTGCTACATAAGCAATATGCGCACTACTTCCTACTTTGTAACTATCTTCAACAAAATCAAAGGAGCTTGAACTATTGAGTCCTAAGCCGGCTTCCTCTCCGAGTTTTGCGAGAACTTCACTCTTCTTGAGAAGAGCACTCCCTAAGCTAAATGCAGAAGCAAAGGCTCCTTCCAGTTCTAAAAATCTCACCCCATCGTCGGAATCGCTTTTAGGAATATATTGTATGTCCTTTATTTGTAAGGTCTCAGTTAAGCCCACCGAACCCAAAGCATTATTGATCAAATCTTTTGTTTTTGTATTCATGGCTGATAGGCTGCTACGTTCAGATTCAGGAAGAAGATTTTTTACTCCTTCGATAAAATCAGTGCTTAGTCCGACAGTCAGCGTACTTGTATCATAGCTTTGTTGGAATAAAGAACAAAAAAGACCTGCGGCACTAGATGAGTTGGACCGAGAACAGGAGAATGATCCCATCAAAGCAGCTAGAAAGCATGAGCTGGCTATTGCCCACTTAAAGTGCAGCAATGAATAAAAGCCTTTCCTAAACAAACGCATCTAACTCTCCCCAATTTGTAATAATAGTAATATTTATTGACCTTTATAATTTCTCACAGCTAAAACCAAAAAAGTAGGACATTCGTCATCTTTAGCCACTAAGTAATTTTCCGTATAAGACGTCAATTTCTTTTGAAAAAAAAAAAAAATTTAAAGACCTTTTTAAATAGTCGAATGGGTAGTTATCATCGCGGATGACAAGGCATCTTCGGTGATCGGACCTGGGGTAGTCTCTAGGGATTACTTCTTAAGAATAACTGGTTGTGCATGGTTCGCCAACGTGAGAGTAAGGAGGTAAATCTTATTTTAATTCTTTGTTTTCACAGTGGGTTTCCTTGACGAATCCCAAGCTCTTGAATTGTTCAATGTCACTAGACATGGGGCCAGGACTCTAAACATTACAGCGTAAAGCTTGAGTATGCGGTCCAATTCATTTAACAAAAGTTCATTACATTAACACTTCACCTTCCCAGCACCCTCTTGGTGCTGGCTTTTTTTTAGCCTGAATTATTCACCTAAAATTGGCTGAGTATTACCTATCGCTTGAGCTATATCATCTAGGAGATCTGGATTATCAATCATCTCATCGAGCATACGCATTGCAGCACTTCTAAAACGTAGCAAACGGGATCTTTTGATCTCCCTTTTTTTAGCCATAATAGCATCTGAAAATAGCATTGCTTCGAATGAAGCTAACAGCTGCTCAAACCCAGCTTGTTCAAAAGCCTTTCCATGAGCGAACATCACGAGGCTCATGAGAAAAGTCATAGTATTAGCAGTTCCCGCTCGATCAATTCCTGTCTTGCAAGTTTGGTTAGCAGAGAAAACACCGCGACTAGCATAATCACCAATAAAAAAATATGAAATTTCGATAAAGTCTCTGCGTTCATGCCAATCCAAAAAAGGCTTGTTTTTGAAAAACCACTGATGAATATTTTGCAAGTATTGCCGAACGTCTTGCCTGGCAGATGAATTTGCAGTTCTCCAACTTGGCGGAACATAAAAGCCTTCATTACGCAGATCAAACATAGTACGCAGATACCTCTCGATAAAGGTTCTCGCACTCATAATTTCCTTTTCTTGTATGCTGTTCTGTTTATAAAAACGCGAGTCTTTAGAAAAGGTAATTACGATTGCAGTATCCCTAAATTCAGGTGACTGGGCTAGCATTTCCACAGCTTCTGCTCTGAAAGACTCATTTCCAATCCCTAAGGCCTTAACAAATTGACGAGCTGACTTTATTTTTCCAAGTTGAGGTCGAATATTGTCCTGAAAATTTAGATAAAGATGTTTATACCCTCGGTTCTTCAAATAGGCCAAGTATGCTTTAAATTCCGGGCAGATACTTGCAGATTTATCGCTATTCAATGTAGGGGTTGGCATGCGAATATAAGTTAGCTCATGCTCGCCACTAGATCGTCTCAAGCGATACTTTACATAGGGAACATTACCCATTGATGCTGGATCAAAACTCAACCATGTAACTCCTCCGAATAAGATATCCTTGGTCCTCTCACTAAACGTAACACTAAGCAGAGACTTACCCGATTTGATTCCTCGATAAATAGAAAGAAGATTTTCCAGCCGTGATCTAATGAAGTATAAGCGTTCAATGCTTGAATAGTTTTGATCCGAAGGGAATAAATTTTTATTCTGGGCTCGAGGCCCTAGTTCATAACCTCCGTGAACTGCAATAGTCTGCCAGAGTTTATTTAGATAAGGTTGAATATTTATCCCTTGATACAATTGCATAGAAACGGTTTGAATCATATCCACTAGTGGAATATCAAGTCCTTCAAACTGATGAGTTTGGTAATATCGGGTATTAAGAGCAGCCCTTAGTTGCTCGATAAACATGGTATAGGTCTTTTCCTTACTCATTTGATAAGTGCTTAAACGAAATAAATACAGCAGAGCCTCATTAAAGTGCGTTTGGCAAAGTTCAGAATTGGAGTGAAGATCTGGAGCACTTAGACCAGGTCTTTGCGACAGATCAATCATCGATTCAAGCTCAGGAAGACTTTCTCTAAGACTTCTTTGAAGTTGTTCAAGTACTAAAGTAAATTTTTTCTCCCGCCATTCATAGTGATCAGCAGCTGCTGCAGAAAATACCTGGGTGTCCACACCTAAGAACAAAAGCAAAGCAAGCAATGTTAAAACCTTACTCATCTTATTTCCATTATTACAAATTAATCAGAAAATATATTATTTTTTAATTTAATATTTTATTTATTACAAACACACCATCTTCTTGAGCAAAGACTATATATCATCTAAAATTTTTAAAAGAAAGGTGGATTTTATTGGTCATAAGAGGTGCTATGACAAATCATTATAGGAACATATATGGCTTCTAGGAGAAGACAAGATCCGCGTATGCAACCTCCAAGGCAGAAAAAAAATGCTATTCCGAGCGATGATCAATACCTACTTCTTTCCGGTAGTGGGATTACTTTGGGAATTATTATCATCTGCTTTATTTGGTGGTCAGAAAAAAACTATGGTAATTTTCACCAGCTCAGCAAAGTGTTGAGAAATGATGTTATGGCAGGAAAAAGTCAACCTAAAAAAAGTCAAGAGGGGTTTAACCTCCTCATTAGCGCAAAATTTAAACTGGTCGAAAATCTCAATGATCCTTATCTTGCTCGTAAAAAGTATCTCTTCCTAGTCCGCAATGAAGAAAGGAAGCTATTAGGAAGAGCTAGGCTTAGAAATAAAAATAAAAGTGTAATCAAAAGCTATACCCTTGCTCACAAAAAACTCCTCTTTGGTTCTTTTAGAGGAAAAGAAGTCTACAATACCTTAGTAAAAACCTATCTAAAGGAAAATCTAACTCTATCACGGGAACTCTTAAAAAACCGTAGGCTTCCCATAATCGGAAACAAAATCTTGGTAGGCGCGGATATTGGGAATGAAAAAAAAATCTCTTACCAGTACATTCCAAGACAGACATTCACCATCGTAGCCAAGCAACGAAAGGGTCGATTAATCCCAATTCCACTGCTTAAAAAGTGGGACAATAAATTTTTAATCGTCCCAGGCAAAAAAACTCTAAGAGAAGTTGCGAACCATTTTGTTCGCAAAAATAAGTTTTATTCATATATTTTTAGAGTCTATGGGCTTGGCTTTATGTGGTTCGCTTTTTGCTTGTTCTTTATTCCTTTCCAGGGAAATTTTAAATCTTGGTCATTCCTCAGTTCATTTACCCGTATATTACCACTGATATTTGCACTACCCACTACAATTCTTGCTATTTCCACAAGCAATAGTAATCCTGACTTACGCAGCTTGGGTATTCAAACAGGATCATTCTTATTTTTCTTACTTTTTTTTATTTATCGCAACCGAAGCTTAGCAACGGAAAAAAGGGAATCCATCGATTTCTACGGTCCAAATTAAAGGTACCTGAATCCATTTTGCTGCATTTGTCAAATTATTAGATATAGAGTACATATTGAGGTGGAATGTTAGCTTCTGATTTAAAGGATATCTGGCGTCATTCGAGTTGTGGTTTTATCAAGAAACTCTCTAGCTTCATGTTGCAGAGTGGTCAATTTTTCCTTAAGTTCTTTGAATGCTGAGTATCTCTGTAGGTCTTTACTGTTCACATATTCTAAAAATCTGTTAACAATCTTTATGGATTCTGTGGCATAAATACTGCTTAAGACACCTTTAAGCTCCAAAGTTTGGGAGTAGACAAAGTGGAGTTCGTCATCCTTGATGTTGATTTCAATACTCGTAAGTGACTTTGGAACAAAATCTAGCATGTAGGATAATATTTCACACATATACTTATTTTGCCCGTAATACTCTTCTAGGAGTCTGTGACGGCAAAAACTTGGAATTGCTTCATTAATCTTCGCACTTGTGTGGTAAATATTTTTTCTAATCGCTCTAAGAATGTCGTCTTTTGTATAAGGTTTTGTAATGAAATCATCCATTCCAGATTCGGCACATTTTTTTTTGTTTTCTAGCGTTGAATTTGCCGTTACAGCTATGATGGGTGGTGCAGAGTTACCATATTTTTTTTTGATTTTTTGAGTACATAGGTATCCATCCATTTCAGGCATGCTGCAGTCCATAAATACAAGCTTGTATTTAACCTCCTCCAAAATTTTTAGCGCTTCAAGCCCATTTTCAGCTAAATCTACAACAAATCCTAAATTCTGAAGATGATTTTTAATTACAATTTGATTTATGTAATTATCTTCAACGACAAGCACTATCTTATTATCAGTAAACTCGTTTTCCTGAGTGCTATGTGTATGCTCTTGGGTAAAACTGGTTTCAATTTGAAACTTGAATTCAATAAGAAAATGCAAAAATAATCTTGCCGTCCAGAATTCAAAACAAATTTGTGCTTGAAAAAAATATTTTCATCAAAATTCCCCTTCCTAAGATGTGTTTAAGAGCTAATAAGAGAAAAATCTTAA
>JBGCDR010000257.1:0-19856 GCA_045105515.1 Oligoflexales bacterium | reverse complement strand
AATGATAATGGAGAAGAAAAAACAGCGGCTGTATAATCTCTTAATCTTTTGATTTCAAAACATTATTTTTGTCAGATATAGGACTTACAGTTTAGCTGAGAGCTTAAGTTACATGTTCGCCGAAGGCCTAACTTGTTATAAATTCAATAAAAGCATAACATGGGAAAATCCAAAAATCGTCATTAAAGTACTGAGGTTTTTTGAACGCAAAGCTGTATTGTGAATTTAAAATAACCAGGCCACCCTTGACAGCATATTTCCATCTTCATTAAGTACTAATTTACTATTTTGACTTGTCATACGTTCATTTAATTTTTGACTACCTATAATTAATGTATCTAAGTCGTACTTGAGCGAGTCATCCCTAAAAAGTTCTCTAAAAGATTGAACCCCGGAACTCACTTTCAAGACAAATCATATATAAGTATGATTAATAATTAACATTGGAAAAAGAAATGGATTTAGATAGAATGCTCAATCCCAGTTAATAGTGGAGGAAGATGTATGAAAAATATTCAAATATTCTTATTGCAGATTGGCATACAAATATTTTTTATAGACCCTTGTTTTTCAGCTTTAAAAGCTGATAATAGTTCCCAGACTTCAGAAGGATTGCTAGAATTCGAAATTCCTAAATCCATTGAATTTCTATATTTTTCAGTTCATTGGCTCCCTACCGAAGAAGCTATAGATATAGACGTAGATCTCAATATTCATGTTGTTAAGAAAAATAAAAAAATCACCCACAATGTCTATTATCTAAATCGTCATTACCATCGATATATCATGCTAAAAGATGATGATCTAACCGGTGAAAATTTCGGTGAAACAAGTGGAATAAACATTGAGAAGCTGCTTCATAAAAGACCCAATATTAGTAATTTAATATTCTCTATAACTGTTTATTCTGGACATAAAATCTCATCGATACAAGGACTCTATTTTAAAGCTTATACGATCGATGAATCGAATGGACAAGAATCAGAATTATTTAGATTCAAGCTTGATAATTCATACGAAAAGCGAGGGGTTGTTGTTGCCAACTTAAGAAAGCAAGATGATACATGGCTACTAAGCAAAGTCAGCAGGCCATTTGATGGTCCAAGAGAAACGATACATCTTGATGCAATTGATAGTTTTCCTATCATTGAAAAATGGATTAAATTAGGAGTATTATAATGAAATTTTTGGCTAGACTCGTTAGACTAATGCCTTTATTAGCTATAAATATTTCATCCTCTCTTTTAGGGCAAGTTGAAAATCAAGACTACTATCCATTTACGGTCTTTCTAAGAGGTGCTCAGGGAACCGCTGAAAACTCTACCGACCAAACTTTTTTCGACATGAGTATCATTACTAAGCTGAGCAAAAGTCACCCAGGAAATCTCTATATGGATTACATAGATATTAATGGATTATTAAGTGGCGACAGGCAAAAAGGGGATCGTTTCTATGATAATTCAATGGACCCTGGCATATTGAAAAGACTGATAAAGCACAAAGGAATCAAATTCGACGTAAAACATATCCTAAATGTATTACGTTTAGATAACCAAAACCCAAACCACTCAAAACACAAATATTTAGAAAATATTATCAAAAAATATTTCCCAAACAACAAAAATCACAAGAAGTGGAAGAGAAGCCATTCATTGTTAAAAGTAACCCATCTTAACGTAATGTGCTATAGCATGGGTTGTTTAACGGCATTTAAATTAGCACATAAGCTTTTAGAAAGTGAAGATTTAAATAATATTAAGTTGAGCATGCTTATGATCGACCCAGTTGGAGGACTAATTTATAGTAACAACAAATCTTATCTTACTTTGCCAGAAAATGTGGAAACTGTGCATGCCATTTATGCTACCAATGAGAGATCAGTCTTTTTTGAACCTATCGTACCAACGTGTTTGAACGAAAATGCTGAGGTGGTTTTCTACAATTTTCCCGGAAATCATTTAAATATCGTCGGTAACCGAAGTACCACCCATCCGTGGACTGGCGAATCCAAGAAAAGCGATATAAAAGCATACGAATTAGAAAAAATGTTACAGCCCATCAGCTTAATAGTTAGAGATTTGGCTGAGAAATTTTTAATAGATAGAGGAGTTGCTTTAATGGATACTCTGAACTTAAATACTAAACAAATCCTTAGATACTATGCATTGATTGAAAAATACCAAGATTATTATAAAAAATGCGAATTGGACTCATTTACCCTTATAAAGAATAGAGGCCGCGCACGTAGGGCTAGGGTTTTTGGTGAAAATCAATGGTCCTTACCTTACTTAGATGAAGTCATTGGACATGATTTTTTGGAGGATGATGGCTATATATAAATCAGCATCATAAGGATCTATTTGAAAATGAGAGAAAAGTAAATATTAGTAAAAAGCATTCAATTCTAAGCCCTAGCCAAATCTGAAATACCTGCGGAGGCAGCTATGTTTCCATATAACAAGACTGTTCGTGCAGGGATTTGTTAAGAGCTTTGTTGTTGTCATCAACTTCAAGGTTCATCAAAATCTTCCAGCTAAATCCAGTCAAATTCACAATTATTTTTTCTTGCAAACTAGATAGCTTCCAGAAGGCTCTGAGTGCTAGGTTTTTACGCTTGTTAAAATTTGAAAAACAGTGGTTTAATAATCAAAATAATCAAGATTTTAGATCATAAGTTCTTGGTAGGCAATTGGGCATGAATTTTTGACAAGATTTTATTTTTTTGGGGTATCTGGGCAACAAAAGGAAGGGCTGTAAAGATATAATATAATTATTAAAATTAATCATATTAATCAATTAGTCATTTATCTTAATCTTAAACATTGAAAGATTAAGATGACGTGTTACTTTTTAGACCATTTCTCTTCAAGTCTAAGAGGCCTTCTGGAGAAAATTCTTATAGATACAGTTATAGAAAAGATAATGTTTGCGAAAGGGTGCGCTGATGACGACTTTCATCAAGTTTCTGGTGTTGTTTTTTTTGATCTCAATAGCTAGCTCAATTCTAATGAGCACTTTTGACGTAAAGTTTGGAGTAGTGAATTACTGGGATGTCCACGGTATATTTTTTCTTCTATTTATGGCTATTTTTCCTAGGTTAACCTTGCTCTTCTCTAGTGTCGCTTTTGGTGGCATATTTTGGTGGCTAGGTTTTTTCTTTTGCCCAAGGCTTTTAGTAGCGATTTTGGCAACTTTTGCCTACTGGCAAACAAATCCTATTTTGGTATGCATTACCTGGCTTTTTGTGATCGGAGGGGAATCTACGGAGAAGGTTGTGATTCATCGAAGAATAAAAAGGAGCAAGCGTTATTATCATGACCCTTCAGATGGCCCAGTCATTGATGTATGAAGTTTTAAATAGTTTTGCTTGCTTCATCGAGGTGTTTGAAATACTGCTCACAACTTTCCGAATTCTTAGCTTTTAATTGGCTACATTTTTTCTGATTCTTTAAAGAAATCGCACTTATTTTTTCGTTTGATGGTAAGCTTTTTATTCCCCTTAAGACTTTATTAGCTCGGACTTGATTTCTCCCAAGAAACCCATCAGTCAAAGAAAATGCTAGCCCATAATATTCTTCTAAGAGTTTCTCTATTTGCCCTATATTTGATGGCTGCAATTTTATGGTCAATAGTAGATCACTAACGGTCCACTGAATTTTAGTAGCATTTCCTTTAGCTGATTCTCTTGCTTTTGCAGACCAAGCAAGGGCTAGTTGATGTTTGCCTTGGACTTCTGCTAGGCGAGATAAAGAAGACTGAATGTACCAAGGCGTTTTACTTGTCTTCAATTCCTTTTCCAAGAGAGCCTTAGCTTCTGGATATGCTTCAATCTTTCTGAGTAAATAGGCTGCTCCTGATATCACACTTTTTCTCTCAAAAGCTGTTTTTGCCTGCTGATCCGCTTTTTTTACGGCATTTTTTATCGATGTGACCATGTACGCAGGTAAAGGAGCAGACGTTTCTGTACGCAAACGGTAGAGGCTCAGGGGAACATAGGAAGCCCAAAGTTTGCTATCTATTGAAGTGTCGGAGTCCTTACCTATAATTTTCGCAGCGTTTTCCCACTTGGAGTAAACATCTTCAAGTTGCGTCTTATTTAGGTGCCTAGCACTCCAAGTCAAAATAGTGCGGGTTTTGTTTAGAATGGTGGTTCTGGCAGCAAGTACGGTGCTTGTGGTGTGAAATATTTGCGTATATAGGTTGATCGCATTTTTTGCAATTTGCTTCAGCAAGCTTTGTGTATTGGGTGTCTGCCCTTTCGTTTGAGATATTCTAGCCGCAAGTTTGAGGATCTTTGCTGCCATTACTGATCGAACTTCGACAAGTCTGGTAGGGACTTTTGCATGCAAATTCACAGAAACCTGCAACAAATGTTCGTCATCAAATATTTCTCCTCCCATCTGTTCCCAATGAGTATAGGCAAGGGCTTGCCACACTTTTGTACTTGCTTCTTGTGTCAAAGCATCATTAATGATTTCTTTAATTGGTTTTCTAAGTGCGGTTGCGGCAAGAAAAGCTTGTTCAAACTCATCGATATTTAAAGATTCTGCAATTCGTAAAAGTTCTTGATGCTTTGGATCAAGGACAAGCAAAGTTGGATACCCACTGATTTTTAACTTTTCTCCCCATTTTTGGGCTGCGTCTGTATCTCCCTCTAGGTAGACAGGGATTACAGAAGTTATCAAGTCTTTGAATTTTTGTTTTGCGAAAACCTGGCTTTTCAGTTCATTGCATGGTGGGCACCAGGTTGCCCCCCAGTATAAAAAAACTGGCTTGTCTAATTTCTTTGACTGTTCAAAAGCTTCTTCAACACTCCCCTTAAACCAAAGGGATTCAAATGAAGGTTTGGTCAACTGCTTTTCTTTCCCTAAGACTGGTAAGGAAAACAAACTGACAAGAGAAAGCCAGGAAATGTAATGTCGTAAATTTTTAAGAAGCAGCATGAATTTTTTTCTCCTCTCCATGACAAGTGACTCGCGTTCCATTATAGGTGGTATCCATGCACCAAAAAACAAAAATTTGCGAATTGCTTAATTGGAGGGGGTTCTGAGAATTCAACTGTTTTGAGTGAGAAAGAGTTGGGAAATAGTTGGGGACTAAGTTCAGTACACCAAATGAGAGAAGGTAGTGCTTCTGGTTACGTCTTCCCCTCGGCATTCATTTGCTGCACACCTGAATGAGACATTGCATCCACCTCGCTGCACAAAGTCTTTTTCTCCTCTTACCAATACTCCTTCTACTAATCCGTTTGAATTCATTACTGGTGATCCTGAGTTTCCACCATAAGTATCCGTATTACTGACGAAGTAGTAATTGTTCGCATTTTCTCTTACGAAAGCACCTTCAGCTACCTTAGTAGGCAGGCCTGTGGGGTGGCCAATCACTGTCAAGCTTGCATAAGAAGAAACCTTACCATTAGTTCGAAGCTTGAGAGGAGTGCGCCCTTTGACTTTTCTATCTAGTTGGATAACTGCATAATCTAAGCCTCTACCTGAGTCATATTCTTGCGAGATAATCTTTTTGCAAGAATAGATATTGTCTTCTTTGGCGTATTCTAATTGCTCATCGCCTTTGGCGTAACCATAGTCAAATATGATGGCTGCTGTTGCGCACCGGCTTTCAGACGTTATGCAGTGTCCAGCAGTTACTAAGATATCTTCTCTAACCAGAAACCCAGTGCACCATCCACCTATAGGCTGCTCTGCGTAGGGTTCGTCTGCACAAACATTTTGCGCTGTTTCTAGGCTTTTTGTTACCAGCTTTTTGAATCCATAAAGCGATGAATCCTTAACTTTAGACTGAGAACTGATGATAGCAGTTGAGCGAGCCCAGTTCTTCAACTGAGATTTACTAGAACCCAATTCATAGAGGTCTCTGCGATTGTCTTCGCCGTAAATAACTTCTGGAAAGACTTCCCCTGATCCATGTCTTGGAACAAGAACAGACCCCATGATTAGTATGGCAAATACTTTCATCATCGTAGTTCCCCCTTATAAAAATGGGAAAAAATGAAATTTGGAAATTCTGTTAATAACAATACTGGGTCTTGGCCTATTGGTCAATTATAATTATGGTAAAAAAATAAAAGGGAAACGACTTTATAGGTAAGAAATCTTTAATTTAACAGTGTGCTGTTAAATTATATGGCGAAAATCCGTGGCATTTAATTTCTTGGAATGCAGTTTAAAGCCTGAAGGTGATTTAAATTCGTAAAATTTCAGAAATCAAAAATCATTCCTACGCGTGACATCAAATTGGCAGCATTTAACTGCCCACCTGTTGTGGTGAAGCTGCCATCGATTTTTACTTTATTATAAACCAAGCTCATACCAGCTGAGACATTTGTGGTGTTAGGATTCGAACTGGTGGTAGAATCGGCACCACCCCCCGGCTCGATTTTAGCCTCGTTAATGAGCGCAGCTTGAAAAACAGACCCTCTTAAAGTTAACCATGGCTCTACTTCTGATTCAGCTCCGATCACAATCGGCATTAAGAGGGCACTGGTCTTTGTATCCCCAATTTCGGAGCTTATTTGCAGTAGAGAGGCATCGAGGAAGTAATGGAGCTGTTGCTCTTTTCTTCTTTTTAATGAACGCACTGCTCCCAATTGAATGGTTTGCTGTGAAAGCTTGATTCCATCTGCGCTGTCTGGAGTATATTTAGCTGATCGGCTTTCAATGAGTCCGTACGCCTTGTAATGTTTGGCAAAACTGTATGAGCCTCCAAGGGTGAACCCAATATTTGCTTTGTATTCGTCATCTTCGCTAGCCCCTTGTCCTTTCGCCTGATCTAAAAAAATAAGATGTGCAAATGCTTGTTGCTTTTTATCTTGAAAACCACCTTTAAGAATCATCGTGGTTTCACTTTTTTTGATGCCTCCAGCAATGTCGGATTTATTTTGTGATAGGTGGACGCTGCTTCCCCAAGCGGAACCAGAAGACTTTTGTCCATAAAAAATGTCTAGCGTGTTGTCGGGTGCTAAGAAGTCAGGATTGCCTAAGCGGCGCATGCTAACAACACGGTCATCTTCATTTCCCAAATAAATTCCATATAAAGTTTTTTTATCGCGATTGAACCATCCACCTTCGGCTTTGGGATTGGCAAAATTATCGGCGTTATTGGCATCACCATTGCTGCCCCACTCAAAAACTGTATAACCTGACTTATATGATAAATGTCCTGGATTCAGAAAAATGTTACGTTGATCATCGAGGTGGAAAGATCCGATCTTATTTTGACTGAGGGATTCCAGGCGAGATTTTGTCGCAAAAGAAAGGGAGTTATAAAAAAGGGTACAAAAGAAGACAATAAGAAACCGGCGTAAGTGAACTATCATTTTCAATCTCCATTTTTTTTAACATCTTAACTTAGAGATTAATTAAGTCCACTTTTTTCCCAGTCTTTCTGGGTTTTCACCAAATATTGGCTTTTACATTGTTCATGCCATGAAACCCGGTTCCATGATTCTCTTTAAAACTCTTGAATCTTAACTTATATATTGCAGTTTATTGCTATTTTTGGGAGACAGAAATGGAAATCCATATCCAGCAGTACCCAGTGTTCATGAGGCTTGGGTACTACTCTATGGAACGTTTGATGGGCCAAGAAGTCCTCGTAAGCCTGGATGCTGAGCTTGGAGACCTCTTCCTCGAGCAAACGAATGATGATTTGGGGTATTCTCTGGATTATGGAAAAATCATAGCCATGATAGAGGAAGTTCTTCTAAACAGGGAGATTAAGCTTGTAGAAACTGCTGTTGCATCCCTTGGCAATGCTTTAATGAATAGGTTTGAAAGCATCCAACTGCTTAGGGTTTTGATTGAAAAGCCTATTCTACCCAATGGACTTGGAAAGGGAGCAAAGGTAAGCATATCTCATACTTTTACCCGAAATTATAAACTAGCTTACAGATAGTGAGGTTGAAAGCATGTTAGTCTGCACCCTTGGTGATCCCAATTCGGTCAACATCGAGCTATTTGGCAAGGTTCTTGAGAAGACTTTTAAGTCAGAGAAGCTAGGATTTCCTTTAATTCTGATAGGAAGTTATCAGCAGTGGGCTTATCAAAAAGAGCGTCTAGGCTTTTCGGGAAGTATTCCCGAATTTATTAAAATACCTAGCCTTGAACATGCTAAAAATTCAGGGTTCTTTTTTATTGATGTGGGCGGGATTAATCAAGATCCACGAACCCTCAGTTTGCTCGAGTCAGGCAAGATTGCCAAGGCATCTCTAGATGCTTTAGAAGACTTTGCACCAAACAACAAGCTTGCTGTTCTGACCTGCCCAATAGATAAGCTTGCTTGCAATAAAGCTGGTTTTAGATTTACAGGACAGACTGAATATTTTGAGTTTATCTGGGAAGGGTCTGCTATTATGACTCTAGCAGGAGACAAACTTAAGGTTGGCCTTGCTTGCAATCATCTGCCGTTGTCGAAAGTTAGTTCAAGCTTAAATTCTGCAAAAATATACGAAAAAATTCTTAAGTTTGGACGCACATTAGAGGAAAATTTTGGAATTGTGTGTCCGCGAATTGCGGTGTGTGGGCTAAATCCTCATTGTGGTGAAGGGGGTCTTTTAGGGTATGAAGATCAGGAACTAATAGAGCCTGCTGTTGATTCGGCAGCGGCATCATCTTCTTTTAATGTTACAGGTCCAGTTTCTGCAGACACTGTTTTTTGGCAGGCTTTGCAAGGAACTTATGATGGTGTTTTAGCCATGTACCATGATCAAGGTTTAGGTCCATTAAAAACTGTTCATTTTGACAGCGCAATAAACATTTCAGGCGGACTCAAACATTTGCGTGTATCGCCAGATCATGGACCAGCCCGGGATCTGGTCTTTAAGAACCAAGCTTCTTCACGTAGTTTTGAAATAGCTTGGGAAACTTGTATGCAGTATTTGAGAGGGTAGAGCCATGGATCAGTCTAGCCTGGATAGCTGGAAACCTCACATCACTATTAAGGGTGCACACGAAAATAATCTACAAAACTGTGATCTCAAGATCCATCGGAATGCAATAACGGTGGTAACTGGAGTGAGTGGTTCAGGAAAGAGCTCTCTCGTTTTCGATACGATCTTGGCAGAAGCTCACCGGCGTTTTTTCTATACCCTCTCTCACTATTCACGACAATTTCTCAATATGGGAACGAAGCCGAAGGTGGTTCATATTGATGGGCTCTCACCTGCAATTGGTCTTGCTCAGAATGAAACTCAGCCATCGAAACGCGCAAGTGTTGGAACCTTGAGTGACTTAGCCGAATTATTCGGAGTTTTATTTGCAAACTACGGAGCTAGTTTCTGTCCGGAACATGATTTGCCCACAACTGCGCAATCACTCGATGATATTACTCTGAGTATCATGGATTCTTTTGATGGAAAAATGCTTGCTATTGTAGCACCACTGGTTGAAGGCAAAAAAGGTCATTTTAGGAAAAAGTTGGAGGATCTTGCTGAACAGGGGTTTTTGCGAATAATACTTGATAATAAAGTCTCCTCCCTCAGTCCTATTCCTAAACTGAACAAGGAAGAAAAACATACCATTAAATTGATTGTCGACTATGTCAGGATTGATACTAAGAATTTGAAGCGCCTAAGAAGGAGTGTGGAAACTGCTCTAGATGTAAGCAAGGGGCTTGTAGAAAGCTTTGAATCTGACAAAAAGGGAAACCTTGGAACATCGATTACCGGCCGTTACGCTCTTTCAGGGGGGTGCCCAAAATGCCGCTATAGTTGGCCTAAGTTGGACGCAAGGTATTTTTCAGCAAATTCCTTGGGTCGTTGTCCCGAATGCAATGGTATGGGCATCGTTTGCGATGAGCTTTTAGATGAAACATTTGAAAATCCAAGATGTAGGGAGTGTGAGGGGACTGGTATTCATAAGCTTTATCGCTATATTCGCGTTGAGGGAAAGTGCATCCAAGACTTGCATAACTTTAATCTTAGAAATCTAAAGCACTTCTGTTATGAGCTGGAAAAAGTATCTCTATATAAGAATCCAGCTTTTGTCAGGGTAGTTGAAGAAATTTTAACTAAATTAAAGCAGCTGGGTGGAATTGGTCTTCACTACCTGCATATGGCTAGGCGTATTCATACTCTTTCTGGTGGAGAGCTGCAGAGGCTTAAGTTAGCAGGTGTTTTGTCACAGCATTTGCGAGGTGTTTTATATGTCCTCGATGAGCCAAGTCAAGGGTTACACCCTCAAGAACTGGAGTCGCTTTTTAAGGTACTAGCTGCCTTGAAAGCAAGCGGAAATACCATTCTGATGGTGGATCATGACGAATTTATGATTAAAAATTCTGATTGGATCATAGATATGGGCCCAGGAGGGGGGGGGCATGGTGGCTCGGTAGTAGCCAAGTTTTCCCCTTTACAGGCCCGCAATTTTATAGCGGAGTCAAAAACTGCTAGTTATTTGATGGAACCGAAATCTGTAGATTTTGGTTCAGGAGCTTTACTTGAAGCTGATGACGCTAGGTTTATCACGATATTTGGAGCTAAGAAGTACCACCTGTCTATACCTGAGCTTAAGTTTCTTAAGAGTGGGTTCAATGTAGTAACTGGAGTTTCTGGTGCTGGCAAGACCACCCTTGTTCAACAGATCTTCTATAGAGCCTGCTTAAAACTTTTACAAGACAATGCAGACCTAAAAGGCCAGCTGTCAGAAAAAGAATACTATTGTCGTCGAATTTTGGGGCTAGAAGATATAAATAAAATACTCTTGATTGATAGGAAACCTTTATCGAAAACCCGCACAAGTATGCCTGCTACCTATTTAGATGTATTTACCTATATCCGCCAGATATTTGAGAAACTACCTGAAGCTCAAATCATGGGGCTCAGATCCCGTGATTTTTCCTTGCAAGTTAAGGGAGGTCGCTGTGAAGAGTGCAAAGGGAATGGCGAAGTAACTCTAAGCATGAAATTTCTCGCAGATGCTCGCGTCCAGTGCTCTAGCTGTCAGGGTTTACGCTATCAGTCGCGAATTTTAAACATCCAGTATATGGGCTATTCTTTGGCCGATATCTTAAACTTGACCATCGACGAAGCTCTAAGTATTTTTAAGCACCATCCTCAGGTCACTAAGCGTTTGCAGGCTGCAGCGGATTTAGGCCTCGCTTATTTACGACTTGGACAGACTAGCTTGAGTCTTTCCGGTGGGGAAGCTCAGAGGTTAAAACTAGCACCATTTTTTAGAAAGAAATTAGAAAAAGGCAATGTTTTAATCCTTGATGAGCCTACGCGCGGACTCCACAATAATGATATCGAATTATTAATTAGGGCACTAAGTAAGTACGTAGCAGCTGGAGGTACCATAATTTTAGTCGAGCACTGTCATGAATTGATAGCTAAAGCCGATTGGATTGTAGATTTAGGTCCAGGCTCTGGAGAATCGGGAGGAAAGCTCGTTTGTGAAGGTCCAATTGGTGCCTTACTTAAGAGTAGAACTTCTAAGACATCAGAGTATTTGAAGAAGTGGAGTTGTTAAAACGGGATCACCTCGATAGCAAAGGTGTCTCGGTAGATGCTCATAATATCCCTCGACTTCGACTTTTACGCTAAAGCTACGGTGGACAAGTAGCACGGGATGATTCAGATTTTATAAGCAAATTTGGTTCTACGACCGAAAATTGTCTCGTTCAGCAAAATTCGAAATAATCTTTTGCTAGCTCGGCATAATGTAGGGCAGATTTATGAATTTTCTCTAGTTCTTCAGAACTCAAAGTTCTCTTTACCTTGGCTGGAGATCCCATGATAAGACTTTTCGCCGGATACACGGCACCTGGAGGTACCAAGGAGCCGGCAGCCACCAGAGACTCTGAGCCAATTTTTGCCCCATCGAGAATTTTCGCGCCCATGCCGATCAGAGTATGATCTTCCACTGTACAAGCATGAACAACTGCTTGATGCCCGATAGTCACATGATTACCAATTATGGTAGGGAAGCTCTGTGAAGCTACATGTATAATGCTGCCATCTTGGATATTGGTATAAGATCCTACCCTAATATAGTTCACGTCTCCTCTTAGAACACTGTTGAACCATATACTGGAGTAACTTTCTATTTCTACGTCACCAATAATTGCGCAGCCACTTGCTATAAACACGCTTGGGTCAATCTTTGGTTTGCTCTTTTTATAGGGGATGATAGTTACTTGGGGCATGGCATTCATTTAGAACCTTTCGTTAATTAGGTTGGTAGGATTTGAGTAGTAAAAAGACCATAAAGAGTGCTCTTTCGGTGACTACGTCGCTATCTACCCTCAATATCCCTCATTTGGGTGTGGTTCTCGAAGAAGTTTTTTCGATACCCAGCGCTCATTTAACAGGTGTTGATCCTTTAAAGGGTATTGTTACTATCCAGAACCTCATTGACCAGTCCATATTAACAGAGCCAACTGTTTGGAAAAGGCTGGAAGGAGTGGTGCGAATGAGTAAGGGAATTGAGATTAGTTGTGAAGAATTAGCTGAAAAGCTCATGAATAGCGAAAAGCGACCCATTATCCTTGACGTGCGAGAAAAATGGGAATTCGATATCTGTCATCTTGAGGATTCTTTGCTTCACCGGGAACTTGATCTTGGAGGTTTCATTGGTGAATTGCGAGTCTCTGAAAAAGAAGTTGTTGCAGTATGTCATCATGGAGTGAGAAGTTTTAGCGCTGCAATGTACCTCAAGCAACAGGGACTTAATAAAGTGAAATCGCTTGCCGGAGGGCTAGATCGCTGGGCTCAAGTAATTGATCAAGGTATGAAGAGGTACTGAACTAAGCTTCAGCGATTTCACCCCCCGTTTGTTCGACCACATGAGTTAGCTTCTCTAGGACTTCGCCTTTAAAAGCTCGATGTGATAAGGCTATTTTCTCGTTTTCTAGGCGCCACTCTACTCCATTGTTACTGCTATAGTTTTTAAAATTGAGGTGTGATGTCCCCATTTTTTTTATGGTAACTGCAAGGTCATTGCCTACGAGCTCAAAAGTGACCATCTTGCTCAGTTTTCTTCCCCCTAGTTTTTCTTTTATTGCGGAGAGAATTTCCTCAGGAGAGCCTTGCTTATAAGTGATATTCACGAGCATCTTCCTTTCTTGACTTAGTTTTTTCTAGCCTGCTACCTTGGTAATTCCACCAAGTTTTGACTAGCGCTTCTAGCATTAGCATACTTATAAGCTCTTCGGTATAGAGGAAGCCATCAGAATGTTTCCAAGAAATCTCAGCTAAGTTTCCAACATGAGCTGAAAACGATTCAGAGTAGTTCATAGATCGGCTAAATCGCTCAGTTGTCGCGATATTGGCCGTGAGGGTATTGCCGGACAGCGTCATACGGGCATCGCATCGTCCAAGCAATAGTGAAAAAGAGCCAGAATCCTTTGCAATCTCAACAGGCCCTGCCATAAACCGAATCTGTCTTTGTGAGGTGGAATGCTGGTTAAATCCTTCACAAGCTTGTTTGGTGAGCTCAGTGAGCCTTTCAAAAGATTGGTAGAGCCGTTGAGGGTTTAATCCAGGGCTGTGGTCCCACTGGTTTTCCCCTACCCTCCAACGCCAGTTTGCTAGGTTTTTAGTCCAACTATCTGAAATCATTTTAAATAACCTTTTGGGATTTCTGGGTTGCGGTTTCGGACATTGAGCAGAAAGATTATTCTATTAATTGCCCTTGTATCTCTAATAAGGTACCATTAAACCGATTTCTTTGTATATTTCTTGACTAAACCCACCTGTTTGGGGTATCTATTCCTGTTCTTTATTTGCGAATCCCAAGGAGTTCTGTAGGATGGCCCGAGTATCTATTGAAGATTGTAAAAAGGTAATGCCAAATCGTTTTTCATTGGTAGTTGTTGCTGCTAATCGCGCTCGTCAGCTTATGGGTAGCAGTGTGCCCCTAGTCAGCTCTAAAAATAAGCATGCGGTTACAGCTCTTCGGGAAATTGCTGAGGGCAAGGTCGTCATGAAGGGGGAGATTAATCTCGACGCTGGAAAAGAAGAGCATGCTTCAAGTCCAGAGTCATTTGGTGACGGGCTTTTATAATCAGTCCTTGCTTAGTTAACAAAGATCTACAAAAAACCACTTGTGGTATTTATTGAGTCCATTATGTACAGGCTTAAAAAATACTCGATTAGCTCTTCCTTTGTGAAGAGTTTTCTATCAAACCACCCCTGTAGGGATAATTGAGAATATAAATGGTCGCAGAAAGATGCTTCGAGAGCTTCATGAAGCAAATCTCTTAGGTCGATGTAGTCCCATGCTTCTTCATAATTCGAGTACTTCATATTTTGATATGATTCGGAAACCTGGAGAAAGCTAATGCCAAAATTTAGTGACATATATTCGTAGAGGTATGAGTTGAGGATATAATTATGTTTCTCAAGCCAAGACTTTTTCCTCGCTGCTCTATATTTTTTTAGGTTAAACACATTTTCCATCACAACCTCTGAATATCCTTACATAGTCTTCCTTTTGAATTGCTGCCATTTGTTTCTCCAACTCCTATATTATTAATATTTATCGGTTAGCAAACGGAAATTCTTAACCTATATTCGGATTTTATTGTAATGGATTAAAATATGTAGAATGTGGTTTTAAAAGTAAAATTTTTGCTTATTGAGTACTTATACAGTGCTTGTTATTATACACTTAAGTAGATTTAAATTAAAATTAGGGCTGCACATGGCATTTAATGTAAGAGATCCAATCTTTAGTCATATAGGTGAACCGGGTGTTGTAAAAGGAATTAATCCAGTTAATTCCAAGCTCGAGGTCGATAGGAAACATGAAAAGGTAACTAAAGAGTTTCGTCATGGTTATCTTAAAGGACTGTCTCCAGACCAGAGGACTCAATTCAATCAATTTATGGATGAAGTAAAGTCTAGCAAAGATGTAGATGCTCAAGTAAAAATGCTTCAAGAAAAAATCCATGCCTTGTCCGATGATACAAGTATCGGCTCTAAAATTATCTTAGGTTATTATAAATCAGAATTGGCTCATGTGATGCATACTAACCATTACACACCAAGATACTATGGTGTCCCCGCAACACGGGTGCCATAAACCTAAACTAGCAGCTCAAAGGAGGTATCATGGCTCACATTGGTGATCTCGTTTTAAAATCTGGTTTGTATACCGAACCAGGAGTCGTAACGCAGAAAAAGGATGATGGTTCAGTAGTAATAGATACAGAGCCTATGACCATCAATAAATTCCACCGCTATAGCAACACCACTGGTCTTACCGAGAAAGAAAAGACTCGGTTTAACTCAATACTTGACGAAATCTATCAAAAAGAAGACGATGTAGAAAAATTAAATGATATTCAAAAAGAAATCGATGTATTAAAGGTAGATCCTCTGAATAAAAATATTGTACAGTATTTGCGTAATCAGCAGGCTGTTTTGATACGGCAAGCTAAGAAACTTCCTAGAACCTACAACTGGGATGAGGCTCAATTAAAGACCTGATTTAGTTTATGAGCAAACCACCTAGGACACATTGTTTAGTGATCGGGAACGGTGCTGTGGGAACAACAATAGCATCTCGATTGGATTTGATAGGCTTTCGTACGAGTTTTGTTGGGAGAAAGGGCCCTGTCTATATCAGAAGTCGTCTAGATGCCTGGGGTAAAACAACTTACTTAGATATTCAACCTCTTTCTCAGACTGATCTGAGCCATATTAAAATCGTCTTTATTGCGGTAAAAGCTTATGATTTATTGGGAGCTTTAGATCGTTATCTGTCTTACGTGCCACGAGCAATACCTGTTGTAATATTGAGCAATGGAGCCATTGAAGACCTCGTCTACAATACTGCAAGAAAACATGAGCATTTTCTGTGGCGAATGGGCGTATGTACATTTGGAGTTTCCCAAATTAGTAATGGAATTTATGCCCTCAAATCCAAGGAGGGCAAAGCAACTTGGGGCTCTGTTCAGCTCAATCGAGGATCTGTTACTAGCCCATCTAGTTTCGAAATTGAATTATTTAACATTGATAGAAATGAATTTTTTCAATGGAGCGACGGAATCGTTCCAGTTGTGAGGAAAAAGTGGTTATTTAATGTGGTAATCAATTCACTCTGTGCTGCAAATGAGTTTAGTCGTAATGGTGAATTACTTGCCGATATGAAGCACTTGCGTCAAGTTTTTGAAGAGGGATTTAGGCTTGGATATGAGTTGTGGGGAAACTGGCCAGAGGGAAAAGAACGATATTTTGTCGATCTAGTTAGTCTTATTTCCGCAACTTCAGAAAATGAGAATTCAATGGCAAAAGATGTCAGAGCAGGACAGCGCACCGAAAACGAATTTTTAGCTAAACTTTCAGAAAATCGCCGAGGCTACGAACATCTTCCCGCGCTCTCAAAGAAGATTGAAAGTAAAATGACTCAGTCAACCCGCAGAAAAGAAAAAACTTAAACCTCTCATCATGGCATTTTCCCTTAAGAAACTTATGTATATGCTTTATAATTCTTAATATTAGTATCTTACCGTATTATTCAGTTAAAAGTCTTAAATAAACTCCAGAGCTACAGTAAATTTCCGATATATCATAGCAGCTTGGGATTCGACTGTTTCCACCTTGTTTTTGTGAGATTCATTTATGGGCCGATTTACGGATATTGTAATTCTTACGACAATGCTGATGTTTAATGGTCTAATAACCATAAGCTGCAAGTCCAACAGTAAAAGCTCAACCATAAAACGTCTTGATAATGAACTAAGTTCAGTAAGTCGAAATTGTTATAGATTGCACATTGTGGAACAGCTTCCAGTGATTGATCCTCAGACCTTGAAACCTCCAAAAATTGAAGTTGAATCGGTACCAATATTAAATGATGATGGTGCTCACACAGGCAATAACGAGGTGAAAATTAGTGTTTCTTATGAACAATCAGACTCCGATGGTTTCGATATGCCAGATGTGATTTATTATAGATTTTGCAACAAAAAAACTGCGAGCCAAACAGAATGCCTTAGTGCTAAAAAAGGTGAGAGATTGATCTTAGATGATCGAAATGATGGAATTATTTCGAATTACCAAAATGTTGCATTTAATCCAGGTCTTTCAGAAAGGCAGGTTTTTGATGTTTATGCTTGGTCTTGTGTTTGGCACGAGAGAGCAAGCAAGGTAGGTGAGAGTGTTGTTGTCAGATACCCCTCTCAGTTTAGTAATCGTATGCTAGTTTGTCAAAAGCAACATGGACAAGCAAGCAGTCCCTACTATCAAGATAAGAATGTAAATAAAAACCTGAGGTCATTGATGGTTGATAATTTTGACAACGAGGCAGGTATGAAAGGACTTGCTTACCTAAGTCTGACTAGATTTGATCGTTACCTGCAAGAGACAAAATCAGCAAAACTTTCATTTGAGGAGCAGAAAATTGCTTTGCAACTCGAAAATAACCTAGCTTTAGGGGAACACTATGGGCTATTTTTGACTTCAAACTTTGAGCTAATATCCTCTGAAGTGGATAAAAAATCTGCAAATTTGGTAGCAGACTCTGAAAAAAAAGGGTTTCAGCTGTCAGCTGATGAAGACGATTGTAGCTCGGACGTGGAGGAAGAGTTAAATGATCCGATAACAAAGTCAGAAGATACTTATGAAGGTGTAGTACAGCAGCCACCAGCAGCCCCATCTGGTGGGCTTGGAACTCTTGAATATCCTGAAGAAGATATTGGAAAACAAGAAATTGTTGACTGTGAACGCCGAGGTCCAGAATTTGAATTTAAAGAAGGAAAATGTTGGCACAAACAAGATGACAAAGTTATTTCTGCACCTGCACAGGAAGTAGAAGAAACACCCATAGACCAAGAAAGTGAGGAAAGCAGTGGCAGCTTGGCAGCTAATTTGGGAGGTTGGACCTTGATTTTTGCTGGCACTGTTGCCGGTCTTGCGTCAGCTGTTGGTTTGAGTCAAGGTATCAAAGCAAGCAGAGTCAGCAGTGCCAGTATAGTGGATCCTTTTTTTCGTACACCTCCAAGCGTAGCCGGACTTTCTGCGGAGTCACAAGGTACAGGAAAACCACAGACCGTTACTTTGCCAGCTTCAGGTCCGGGTTCGAATCTTAGTTTTAGTCAGCGGTATTCCGAGCTGAAGCAGAAAATAAGCAATAAGGTTCACCAGGCAGGTGTAAGCAGTTTGCAAAAATTAGGAGCGCCAAAGAATTTGGGTGGTTCTTCTGAATTGTCAAAGACCGCCTCAAACGAGCTAAAATATGCTGGCAGAAAATTGATTCTTGGCAGCGTAGGAACAGGCTTGATGGGTGCAGCTATGTTTACCCTCGGTGTTGTAACAAATAAAGGTGGATTGAACTTAGAAGCAGAAACTGAGAAGAATTCCAAGCAAAAGAGCTTTTTAAAACTGCACGATGACTTAAATCTTTTTTTTCAAAACTTTAGTGAATTTACACAAAGACATAAAGTTAACGCAAGAAAGATAGAAGAAATTCTCAAATAAACCGCTCGGTTTGTCTAATAATTCATTTTATTTTAAATATCTGTACTTTTTAATCTTGCTGTGAATTTGACCAAGCTGCGAGAACCTGTTCGTAGAGGATTTTCGGTTTGAAAGGCTTGCTAATGACGTCAATTGCTCCCTGATCTTTCAAATCTTTGATATCTTGTGGTTTAGACGTGCCAGTTAGAAAGATGACGGGGATGTCGGGATGTGAGGCTTTGATACGCTTAGATAGCTCAACCCCACTCATTTCTTCCATCATAACATCCAAGATCATAAGGTCTGGGATGCTTTCTTCTACTTTTTTTAGTGCCTCATTTGGGCTAGTGCAACAATCGATCTCGATATTTGGGATCGATTTTAAACTAATTTTGATAACCTTTTGTAGAAGCTTATCATCATCAACACATAGAATTCTTGTAAGTGGTTTTGTTTGAATTTTGGCTGCTTGTTGGTAGCTTTCAATTTTCTTCTCTTCAAGAGAATTTACTGCTTTTTTAAAGAAGGTTTCCAAGTTCAAAAGCAGCTCTTGGTCTTTGATAAATGTATAGCAATTTGGTCCGCTTATTTGAATTCTCTTGTCAGTGGTTATTAGAATTTTTGAGATATTTTTATTGGGACCATCAAAAATATTTAAACCTTGGACTAACTGAATTCCATTAATAGTTGCGACACTTTTAGAAGTGATAAGGCAATCGAATTCTTCCCTAAGCAACCTGCCAAGAGCTTCATAGCCATCTTTGACGACTGCTACCCGAATGCCTGAATTTCTTAAAATACGCTCACAAGCAGAACTCAGGGTTTTTGATAGTTCGACTATCAACACCTTATAATCTACGCTACTCTTTATTGATGATAGAGATTCCAGTCTCTGCTTATATTTATTTATCGCTTCATCATCATCGGATGGAACATTTTTAAAATATTCTTTAAGTAAATCAATATAATTTAAGATTGTATCTGCGATTTTAGAATCTTGCTGGTTTTGCTGTTCACTATTTATAAAATCTTCTAAACTATGGCAGGCACTTGAAGCGAAGTCAAAGCCATAAGATCCAGAACTTCCCTTGATGGAGTGAATTATAAGTTGAAGCTTTCTCGATACATCATGAGTTATCTCTTCTGACTCTAGGTCCAAGATTATTTGCTCTGTTCGCTCAAGCTCTTCGATGGCGTGAGCTCGGTATTCACCGCGCATTGTCTCATCAAGTTCTGGGGGGTGACCTACCATTAATATTCCTTGATATTTTAATCTATTCGATTCTAGCATGATGTGCTGTTTAATTCTAGTTTGGACAAACCACATTTAAGCCTCCTGACTCATAGATTCAGAATAGAGACAAATTAATTCTGAAAAAAATGCTTATCCAACAACATTTTTGTAGTTTCGAACGGTTTTTTTTATAATGCATTAGCAGCA
>JBGCDR010000256.1:0-3027 GCA_045105515.1 Oligoflexales bacterium | reverse complement strand
AAATGGCAAGTAAAGTTAGGTCAACTCAAGGATTATCTTTGCACATCTTCGGTAGACTAGCTGCTGGAATGCTGATGAGAATTTTACCAAGTGCCTAAATCGGCCTATACCAGGAGTTTCAACTGTTGATTGGCATTTTAGATTCTCTCGAATTTATTTTCGAAGAGATATTAAGTCTTTTAATGATTTTTCTTAGGGTGAGATTATAGTTTTCATCTAAGAGATCTGTAGAGTTAAATTCAGTAAATTCTTCAAAATAATTTTCAATGCTTGAATTATAAGCTGACCATTCATATTGAAATTTATTAACATTCTCACTCTGGTCAATGGTAATCATACGCTTTCTAAAAAATTTGGCTTCATCAATCACATGACAGAAAAAAAATCCTCTCATTGCAAAAAAAGACAAACCACCTTTCAAGGCCAATGTTGCTAAATTCATAAAACCTTCCTAAATGTTAGTGGCAAAATCAGTGTGAATGTGACCTGAAGTAGAACACATTAATGTGTGCTACGTATCATAGGTTTCAATAAGAATCAATTGAGATCCCTGAGAATCAAGAAAATCTACGAAGTTGATTGTCAATCCGTTAAGTTATTTTCAATAGATTTAATCTTGAGTCAAGATCTAATCGATGAGAGAACGGATCTAAAGACCTAAGATATTGACGAGTGATAAGTCTGTTATACCTGGAAAATCATTCTTGAACATTTCAATCGTACAGGATGTTTCAGTTCTATTGAGACTTTTTATTTTATTAACTTTATTCTCCAGCCCTTGTTGGTCTATGTCTACTGTACGATCTTTAGAGATTAGGTCTTTAGTTAATTTTTCTTTAAGCGAATCACGATGTACATCAGGATCACAAGCCATACTAGACATCATCACCAACGGGATAACAGAGCAATCTAAAATCCTCTTATCATGTAGATTTTTTTCAACTCTTCATATTTAATTGAATTTTCACTAATGATTGCCTGAACTAGGCATTTGACAGAGATGATGGCAGAAAGAGGTCTCTCCATATCCCATACCACCATTATGCGCTGGGTCCATGAGTATGGACCAAAGCTGGATGACCCTATTTTTATAGACTTAAAAATAATTTTTCACCACAACCCACTTTTTTGGCAAAAGCGCCAAACTCTAAAATCCAACTTGCTCCTAGCAAAATAAAATACTCACATTGAGCAGCAAATACATCTCAAGATGGTACAAAACTACGTCGTTCTAGCTCTTCTTCCTGAGCAGTCTCAACTGCTTCTAAAGCCTGTTTAATATCGACTTTCCGCTCATCTATCCTAAAATGCCCAGTCAGATCACAGTCTGGACTTAATATACCTTTTTTATATTTGTCCCATATTTCCAGGCAATAATCGGTGCTCGATATCTCGGGAGCGAATTGCGAAAAATACAGCTTTAGATTATTTAAATCATGGGTAAAGATTTCAAGAGCTTGATTATTGCTTGAAGCATCTACCGCTTGAGGTAGATCGATGATCACCGGACCTTCGCACCCAAGCAAAATGTTATATTCTGACAGATCACCATGAATAATCCCAATGCAGAGCATTTGAACAACATCACGTATGAGTTTTATATAATACTCTTTTGCTAATTCTGGTGTCAGTTCGACATCGATCAATCTAGGTGCAGGTTTGCCATCTTGACCTTGAAGAAGCTCCATAATCAGAACTCCATCCATAAATTCAAATACTTTTGGAACCCTAACACCAGCAGCTGCAAGCCGATATAAGACCTCAACCTCAGTGTTTTGCCAGGCTTTCTCCTGCTCCTTGCGTCCATATTTGGATCGTTTCTCAATAGCCCGTGACTTTCGACTATTTCTACATTTGCGACCTTCCATATATTGGTCATTTTTTTTGAAACTTCGTTTATTTGCTTCCTTGTACACCTTTGCACACCGGATTTCTCCTTCAGAAAGCACAATAAATACCGAGGCTTCTTTACCACTTTTAAGCTGACAAATAATATTATCAACTAGACCATTTTGAATTAAATTTATCATTTGTTTAGGTGTCTTCATAACCAAGACTTATACATGATAGGAGTAAAAATTGCTATCAAAACATTCAAAATCTGAAATTTTAGAACAAAAAAAACCATAGTATTAAAAATCATTAGTCTATCAGTGCCTTCTAGGAACACCTTAAAACTGATCAAACTGCAAACGAGCGCATCAATTCCAATGTTTGAGTCACGTCCAACCCACTTAAAAAATACTGTATAGTTAGGGACTTGTAATATCGAAATTGGAGGAGTCTGAAGCATCCTCTTTAAAGTACTAAAACCAAAGGTCGAAGTGTTCCTCGAAATGCAACTTTGTCAGCTATATCCAAGGCTACAGTCATCGTGGAAGCTAGCGAAAAAAGTGGGGCAACCATCCAAGCTAGAGCTGGTATTTACTGACCTTAAGCAGTTAGCCTGAGCAATTCAAAATTTTCACTGGAATATTTAGTATTTGAAAAAAATATGTTCGAAAACCCATAGCAGTCGTCACGAATATTATTCTGTTTATTATTTAAACATGATTTACAGTTATAAATAAAGATGTAAATATACTTTGAATGGTTATAGTTAGTTAGGATTTGTTTTTGAAGCCCGCCGAGGGGTCATTTGTGAAGTTAGTAATATTAGTCAGTTATGATAAAATCTCAATAATTGTTAAGAAGATGGGATTTGGCCTCTGGGTTTAATATAGGCTCAGAAGAACTTTTGCTTATCATTTTCTTCGTAAAGGTGAGCAGGTATATCAACTATACAAATCACTGTGTATGTTTATGGGCAGCTGGGGCATTTGTGTTTGATGGGGGAGTGTTGATGCACTTTTCCTTAAAAACTATAATTATTTTCTGCTTTTTTTCTTTCTTGAATTCAATAAGAAAATGCAAAAATAATCTTGCCGTCCAGAATTCAAAACAAATTTGTGCTTGAAAAAAATATTTTCATCAAAATTCCCCTTCCTAAGATGTGTTTAAGAGCTAATAAGAGAAAAATCTTAAGTT
>JBGCDR010000255.1:0-6289 GCA_045105515.1 Oligoflexales bacterium | reverse complement strand
AAATTATGGAAGAGCAATCACAAAAACGGAGGAAAAGTTTCATGACAACCTAAAAATAATCGGGCAATACTTAATTTAAAAACCCTTAAAATTACAACGATAAATCCCGCCAATCAGTTATTGAAATTCCTATACATAAATGTAATCAGCTTTAAATGCTGCTGCCTTTCATCTTCACCAAAAAATGTAGAGCAGCTTGAAACAAAGTGATTTTTCTTATTGCCGATAAATGGGCTATCGACAAAACCTGAGATTTCTAATTTTTTGTTTTGATCGTTCAAAAAGGATTGCAGACAGTTAATTTTGAATTTGATTTGGATAAAAATCCTATTACTATAACTTTTAGTACGATTGCTATTTTTAAAATAATGTAAATGACCCCCTGCTTCTTCGGTTAATTCAATTGAGTCACCATCTTCAATTAAGCTTCTTAGATTAAAAGGAAGACTGCTTACATTCAACTTTGGATCAGATTCTAAGCTTTCTACAATTTTATCCATTGACCTTTCTGCTAAGGCAGAAATGGTCATGAGAGGATTTATACCAACTGATTTTGGAATTATCGACCCATCTAGTATATAAAGTCCATCATAAACTGAATTTTTTAATTCTGGGGAAAAAACTCTCCCGATATGGTCAACAACTCCTACCTTGATATGATCGCCCATAGCACATCCACCAAGTATATGCACACTAATCGGTTTGTTGCCAACTGCTCTACTATCTATACAAAAGCTACTTGCTGACTCAGCTAAAAATTTTATTGATTTTTTCTGATCATAATAGCTTTTTTGATCCTTAATACCTGACCATTTTAGATCAACATACCCATTTAAATAATCGTCATTTTTGATAATAAAATCCATTTGACCTTTTGAAAGATCATGCCCAACGCTCAATAAAATCTGGGTCTTTTTTGTAGCTCGCAAATCAGATAAAAAGGAATAATCAAGCAACATTGCAAGAATATTTTTAGGATGTAAAATATCCCAGTGAAACATATTTATTGCCGCCGCTGAAAACCAAAATGGTGCTATAAAGCTAAGACAACTCGGCATAGTTGCATCTTCTATTACATGCTTGAGTTTACCTTTTCCATCACGAATTTTGACTATTCTCGTAATTGTTGGGCCTATTCCAAGTTTTTTTGAATTATCGGTATTCTTAACTCCTTTGCCAATATTATTCACTTCTATTGGTGTGTTATAAAGCCCTCCAATATTTCCACTATTAAGAGAAATATTCCTTCCAAGCATGGAAGAAAACTCTAAGCCAGTAATGGATTGAGTCTTCATCATTATGGTAGTACTGCCAACCACGCCAGCACTAAGAATCAAGTTTCGACAATCGACAAAACATAGATCCTTGAAATCCAGATTTGTTTGGTTTAGCCTCGTGTAAAAAACTCTATAGCCATTCTTGGTTTTCTCAAAGTATACCACCTTACACTTAGTAAAAATCTCTGCTCCATTCTTCTTTGCAAGTGGCAAATAATTCATTTCAAGAGAATTTTTAGCTCCAACATTACATCCTGTTATACAGTTTCCACATTCAACGCACTTGTTTTGATAGACCCCAAATTCATTGTATCCTTCGCGATCTAGATTCACCGCAATATTAGTAGATTCACTCTTGAAATTAGCTGCATTCGCTAGAATATCAAAAGATTGGGTTTTAGTGGGACAATTGAGGTCTTTGTTATACTTTGTTGGCTTCAATACCTCACGCACTTTTTCAAAGTATTTGTCAAACAATTTGTCTGCGATTTCACTCCTAATTTCCTTTGGCCACACCTCATCGAGGAAAAATGCTGATTCAGGAGGTTCAACAACATTGGCATTTATTAATGATGTTCCCCCCAAACCAGACCCTGTCAGAACATTTACATCTTGAAAACTATGAAATTGATAGAGAGCATGAGGTTTCTTATTCTTACCGACAACACCTTCGTTTATTACCGAAGGTAAGCTTTCTGGAAACGCGCCCCTAGGAAATTATTTTCCTTGCTCCAGCAAACACACCTCTCTTTTAGCTTCTGCAAGCCTTGCTGCAGCAATTGCTCCTCCGTAACCAGAGCCAACAATAATGAACTCATATGACTTCTTAATGTTTCGAAAATTTTCAGAAAGCATCTTTCAACCTAAACATTTTTAAAATATTCCTATTAGAATGTTATCAACTTTTTAGCCAATATCAAATCCTTAAACAGCTCAAAATTCCCATCATACTAATAATACAAGGAGCATTTTTGGCTTGTTTTTTGCAGGTTTACATCTTATATGAATGATTAATCAAATAGTTGGATGGGGAAAAACTTGAGTAAAAAAATTAAACCGGTAATGATTTTAGTTCCAGGTATGGAAGGAACAGGTAAATTATATAAGAATCATTTATTGGAATTTAAGTCAAAAGGATTTGACTCATTTATTTTCGAATATGATAAAACTGGGCCCCAGACAATAATCCAACACGCGGAAGCACTAGCAAGATCGATAGAAAACTTCAAAGGTCAGAAGATCTACTTGTGTGGGCACTCTATGGGTGGATGCATAATTTTGGAACTAATTAAAAAACATTCCAAAATGCTTTCAGGAATTATTCTAATAAATTCTGCATCCGCAGTTGTACCAAAACTTCAAGGGGTCAAAAATTTTATTCCTTCAATAAAAATGATCCCTAACCCAGTTATTCGATTTAGCGCAAAAGTTTCTGCACCTCTAAATGCTAATAAGAAAAAGTTTTGCTCTACTTCCTGGAACAATTTTAAGGAAGTTTCATCAGCGATTTCAAACAAACTTCTATCTGCCAGGTTAAAGGCAATATCTGAATTCAATTACTGTAGGGAATTTATAAGCAAATGCCAACTTCCAGTCCTAGTCATTTCTAGCTTGCGGGATAATGTACAGCCTTCATTAGATGAGGCAAAGACGCTCGCGTCACATTTCCCCAATTCAGACCTTAGAATTTTAGGAACTAGTGGTCACGACTGTTTAAACGAAAGAAATTTCAGTATTTATTCCTACTTCGAAGAAAGCAATATATTTGATAAATCGAATCAAAATATATTGCCTATAACTATGGACGAAGGTGCCATCTTTGTTGACCCCAGCAAGTAGTTTGTCAGACCCGATATTGCTCGTCATGATCACAACACTATGCTTAAAATCTACAAGCCTTCCCTTGCTATCTGTAAGTCTGCCATCATCAAGCATCTGTAGCAAGACTTTGAAAACATCAGAGTGAGCTTTTTCAACCTCATCAAATAGCAGTACAGAGTATGGCTTTCTTCTCACCACCTCAGTCAACTGTCCTCCTTCTTCGTGCACAATATAACCTAGATGCGCTCCAATTAACCTAGAAACTGAGTGCTTTTCCATATATTCAGTCATATTGATTCGTAGTAGGTGATCCTCACTATCAAACAAAGATTTAGCTAGGGTTTTAGCTAATTGAGTTTTCCCAACTCCCGTGGGTCCTAAGAACAAGAAAGACCCAATCGGTTTTTACGGATCTTTGATGCCAGCTCGTGACCTCAGTATCGTATCTGAAACCATATTTACTGCTTCATCTTGACCAACGACCATCTCATGGAAATGATCGCTAAATTTACCAGTTTTTCTTTTTCGCCAAGCTATTAACTTAGAAACAATATACCAGTCCACAAATGGACCACATTCGCAATCTCTTCGCTAACCGCTTCCTTTAATAAGCCAGTATCATTACATAATTTTCTCTGTAGTGCTTCTGAGCCAAAGTGCCTGATGAATGTTTACCGAACTGGTGCAGCAAGGATACAAGCTGATACATTACTCATTCTGAATCAAAGGAGATAAGTTGATGAATACGCCAACCCAGTTGCCATTTTGAATCTAATCATCGATACTGGCTTGCTCCTGGACACCATCAAGATAATTATGTCCATATTGAAGGCGTACTGACAGATATATTTAACGGCTATGTTTTTGCTACTGCATTTGGCAACGGGAAGGCAGCTCGTGTTCGCCCTTTGTTTACGCCAACCGTGACCTTGGCCTTGGAGAAGCACAGAACCAAGCAATAGAAGAAATTTGCCAACAATTTCAAAATTTGCTAAAAGGGAAATGAAACTAATACTGACTCCAAAAATAAGAAAAATATGATCCATGAACACCCTGCACAATACACTTTCATTAGCATACCTTGACAAATTCTTTGCCTCAGACTTTGAAGGGTTGACTGACTTATTTTCGGAAAATCTAATTTTTAATGGACCATTTGTCAGCACAGCTACTGCTGATGAGTATATCCATTCCTTACAAGCAAGCCCCGTTGAAGCAATGAGTTACGGAATAATAAGACAGTATGAGGATCAAGATTCGGTGTGTATAATATACCAAATGCGAAAGGGCAAGGTCCAATTTCCTGTGGTTCAAGTATTTGAATTTGACGACAACAAGATTGCCAAAATCACCACTATTTTTGATAGCTTGAAGATTAAATGAGGTCCATTTGCAGGGAGCTAATCGGAACTTAATATCAATATTCTCAAGCCTCTAAAATCACATGATAATGCAGAATTAGTGTCTTTTTGAACGATTGTTGAATAATTCTGCACAAAAAAAGTTGATACTCGTAATAATTCATCCGAAAAATACTTAGATTAACTATTCTAAATCCCGTTAAATGAGCGTCGCATGCTTGTTTCAGGATGATTAGTAAAGATTTCTTTTTTTTTCGGGGAAAAATTTCAGTTTTAATCAAATAAATTAATACCTTTGTATGTCATTTAGAGCAATAGCATTAGGAGAAAACATTTGCTATTTTTTAGAAGTTTAAAACTATTGTGCATTATTTTAATTTTAAGTTGTAGTCCTGCAACTAATTATCATTCTATTAAGAAGAGCAATGAGCGCGTAAAAAGCAATAGTGACTCTATAAAGGGGTCACGTTCAGATAATTCAACATCTGAAGATAGTGAAGTCGATATAGAACGCGATTCCACATCTGGTAAACCTTCTAGGCAAGATGAAAATCAGATGGAAGAAGAATTGGGAAAGGGAAAGGAAAAGAATGAAGAAAAAGACATGGATGATAATAAACAGCCATCTACCAAATTAACTGAGGTTAACTATAAAGCTCCTACACCTTATAACTATCCCGATAATTATAATGATCCTAACTCTAACTCTTTTCCAAAAAGGCACATGTTGGTTTGGCATGAAACACCCTCTTCAGAGGTTTTGATTAACTGGGGAGTCGACGCTTTTGACCCTGACGATGAGCATATAGTCTTCTTAAGTGAGACCCAACAAAATGGCATCGATCCAGAAAAATCCTATGAACTTAGGTTCACGGCAAAAGAAAGTGGAGTAGCTAGAACTTGTGACGATGAAGTTGATTCCAATCTACAGGCAGAGGTCACCAGTTTAAAACCAAACACAACCTACTATTACATAACTCGTTCAAACGGACAAAAGTCAAAAGAAATGCACTTTGTTACTGCACCTTCTAGTAATGAGGTTTCGTTTAAGCTCCTCTCAGGAGGAGATTCTCGTTCCCAAGTAGAGGATCGTAGAATGATGAACGGTGTTATGGCATCAATGGTCACAAAAGACCCTCAATACATTGCCTTGGTTCATGGTGGAGACTTCATAAACAAAGGAAGCAGCTGTGATCAATGGAGAAGTTGGAGAAATGACCATCAAGAAATTATTTCCGAAAATCGTCGAATTATCCCACTAGTTGCTACCTTTGGAAATCACGAAAGTACAGGTACAGACGGAGTGGGAGAGAAACTATTCAACGGGCTTTTTGGCGACCCGCTGGGTAAGGGAGACTTTTATTTTCTTTCTACCATTGGCAACCTTAGCCTAGTTGTCTTAAACTCTCAAATTTCGGCCAGGGGTGATCAACAAGATTGGCTACAGGATACCTTTGAAATCCTTAAAAATAAAGAGAACCACCTCATAGTAGCGGGATATCATGCTCCAGCATGGCCAGCTAATAAAAGCCCTGCGCGGACCACTGCATGGGTAGATGAATTTCAAGACTATCAAGTAAACCTTGTCTTGGAAAGTGATGGCCATACTCTTAAGCAAACTTGCCCGGTTTTCGTTTTTGGTGATTTAGATGATGATGAATATAGATGCGATGTAGATAAAGGTATTATCTATGTAGTGTCTGGTCGGAAACTAAATTCTTGCCTTTGCAACTCAGTTTTTTTTATCGCGGTTGAAATTAATTTTAAAAACTCTTCTTATTTTCCAGTGATAAGTGAAAAATACCATATTTTCGGCAATTAAATATCTTC
>JBGCDR010000254.1:0-9876 GCA_045105515.1 Oligoflexales bacterium | reverse complement strand
TTAATAAAAGTGAGCCATTTTTTTTAAGTTTTTTCTTCCTATATTTTTTTTATCTAGTCACTTTTGGTACTGCGGCTTAGAATTTTTCTGACCTATTTAATGAAAAATTGGAAAAAATCTTATTTGAATCAGCCCTGAGTTTTCACCCTGTTTTAGATCAATACTTATTCCATCAACCGCTTTCACGCACGCGGTCTGCTTGCGAAAAATTAATCCTTTATACACCGGAAAATACATCTTGATATCATTCACTTCTAGTAGTTTTTCCCTTATCATGATGAAATCTCCAAATAACAATGAGCATTATGACTCTCGCTTATTTTTTGCTTGGGTAGGGGCACGTCATCATGACAGCAATTCATGACATGCTCACAGCGGGGAGCAAATGCACAACCAGTAGGTAATCTAGATGGATCAGGGGGTAAGCCAGGAATAGAATAGAGCTCATCTTGCTCTCGATCTATTAGAGGAACTGATTTTAATAATCCATTTGTTTAAGGATGATGAGAACAATAAAAAATATCATCACAGCTACCTTGCTCGACTAAACGTCCAGCATACATTACCATTACATTATCACTCATTCCGGCAACGACACCAAGATCATGTGTTATTAAAACAAGCCCAAGGCCCATTTCTTTTTGCATGGTCTTTAAGAGTTGTAAGATTTGTGCCTGAATAGTCACATCCAAGGCTGTTGTCGGTTCATCAGCAATGATAATGTCAGGCTTAGCAACTATAGCCATAGCAATCATAACCCTTTGACGCATCCCCCCCGAAAATTGATGCGGATATTGATCGATTCGACTAGATGCATCTGGAATTCCAACTCGCTCTAAAGCTTCAATAGATAGCCTTAGAGCCTCATTTTGAGATTTACCTTCATGCTCAGTAATAACTTCTGTCAACTGAGTGGATACCTTCAGATAGGGATTAAGAGAGGTCATGGGATCCTGAAATATCATGGCAATACGATAACCACGAATCGATCTGATAATCTTTGAGTTAGCTGACAATAAGTCAACACCATCAAAAACAGCCGTGCCAGAGAGGATCTTTCCTGGTGGCTTTGGGATTAAGCCTAAGATCGACATCATTGTCACCGATTTACCTGAGCCTGACTCTCCCACAATCCCTAAGGTTTCTCCTCTATCCAAAGTAAAGCTCATACCATCCACCGCTTTTACTATTCCAGATCGAGTATAGAAATAGGTTTTTAGATCATTTACTGTAAGCAATTTAGACATTCTAGGTTCCCCTTTTTCCACGTTTTAACTAGCAATTATAGGAGCCACAGACTCAATTTTTACTAGCTTTAGGATCAAGGGCATCTCGCAAACCATCCCCAAGAAAATTCAGAGCTAATAAAGTTACCATGAGCGTTACACAGGGATATATAAGCATCCAAGGAAAAGGTTCCATAGCGGAAACTCCTGTACTAATCAGGGTACCCCAACTGGACATTGGCTCTTGAACGCCCAAGCCTAGAAAACTTAAAAAAGCCTCTTCTAAAATAACAACAGGAATGGTTAAGGTTACATAAATAATCACAGGCCCCATCACATTCGGTAAGATGTGCCTTAAAATGATATTATGGTTCTTAACTCCCATGGACCTAGCTGCTTCTACATACTCCATTTTTTTTAAGCTGACTACCTGTCCGCGAACAATCCTTGCCATAGAAAGCCACTGAATTGCACCCAAGGCCACAAACATAAGATAGATATTTCTGCCAAATAGGACCATTAATATAATTACAAAAAAAGTAAATGGCATAGCGTATAGGACTTCAAGAGCACGCATCATTAAATTGTCAATCCTTCCACCCATAAAGCCAGAAATTGCTCCATAAGTGACTCCAATCACCATGCTGACCAAAGTTGCTAGGAATCCCACAGCTAACGAGACTCGTGCACCAAAAAGGATTCGCGTAAACATATCGCGACCTAAATCATCAGTGCCGAGAAGATGAGTTCCATCAGGAGGAATAGCACCTAGGATTAAATCTGTCTGATCGTAAGGGAAAGGTGCTATAAATGGAGCAAAAATAGCGAGTAATATTTGGAAACTAAGATATACAATACCAAACACAGCCATTTTGTTCTTAAATAGCCTTGCAGACGCATCTTGCCACAAACTTCGTCCTGCCTCAATTTCCTCCATACCTTTTTCCATTTTGCTAGTAGAATTGTTTTCTATTTTAGATGCTAAGTTAGTCATAGGACACCCTTGGATCGAGTAAAGCATAGGCGATATCGACTAAAAGGTTCATTACTACAATAATAAAAGCTACAAATAGTACGCATCCCATTACCAGAGTATAATCTCGGTTTAGGGCAGATTGAACAAAAAACCGTCCAAGCCCGGGAATATTAAAGATCGTTTCAACCACTGAGGAACCAGTAAGCATAGCAGTTACTGCAGGCCCTAGAAAGCTTACCGATGGGAGCAAACCTCCTTTAAGACAGTGTTTGACCATTACAAGCCACGGTCGTAACCCTTTGGCATGAGCAGTACGGACGAAATCTTGACGAATGATATCCAAGATTCCACCACGAGTTAAACGGGCAAAGAAAGCTGCATACATGGTACCAAGAGTTAAAGCTGGCAACACGATATCCCGGGGTTCGTCCCAACCTGAGACGTTAAACCATCCTAGCTTAATTGAAAAAACGAGCATTAATAACGGACCTATCACGAATGATGGGAGGCATATCCCTAACATACTGGCAAACATGGGAAGATAGTCTCGTAAGGAATTTGGCTTACTTGCGGCTAGCATTCCAGCAATTAAGCCGAGAAACAAGGCAAAAACTAGTCCGGCAAAGCCAATTGCTACTGACACCGGAAAAGTCTCAACAATAATCTCATTGACACTTCTACTTGCGTAGCGGAAAGAGGGTCCGAGATCTCCTTGAGCTAACATTCCTAGGTAACGAAAATACTGATTGAGCAAAGGCTCATCCAGATGGTATTTCGCTTCCAAATTTGCAAGAATCTCAGCAGGAATTTGTTTGTCAGAATCAAAGGGTCCACCAGGAGCTAAACGTATTAAGAAAAATGTCAAGGTTGCAACGACCCACAAAACCGGAAAAATTCCAAGAATTCGTTTAATAATATACCTAGGCATTGTGTTTCTTATCCTTTAGAAATTACTGAACCAGTATATAATGTTTGAAAAAAAGCCTTGAAGCCAAATTGTAAGTCCAATCAACAATCTTCCCTTGATTATTTATCATCTTAACTTGCTGCGAAATCAAATGTGACTTGGTGTAAATATACAGAGGCAAGATCGGCAATTCCTTCATTAAAATACTTTCAGCTTGATGGAGAAAAGAAAACCTTTTAGTTTGATCTACTGTCTTGGATGCCGTATCAATAAGCTCATCATATGTCTTATTTGACCAACCGGTCGCATTATGTCCACCTCCAGTAATAAACATATTTAGAAAAGTATTCGGATCAGGATAGTCACCTACCCAACCAGCTCGGGATATGTCATAGTCTAAGTTTTTCTGAGTATTCAAAAAGACCTTCCACTCTTGATTGATAATTCCTATTTCTACACCTAGATACTTCTTCCACATTTGCTGAATTGCCAATGCAATTTTCTTATGATTATCACTAGTATTGTAGAGCAGTTCAACTTTAGGAAATCCTTTCCCATCAGGATAGCCCGCTGCCTTCAATAATTCTCTAGCTTCTTTGATTACCTCTGGGTTTACTGAATTTGGCAAATCTCCAGTAAAACTATATTCAGAAATACCGGAAGGCGTGAACGAATTTGCTGCCAGTTCCCCCCTACGAGTTACCCGTTCAACCAAAAGCTTGCGATCAACCGTTAATGCAAGGGCTCGCCTTACTCTCATATCATCGAAGGGTTTCTTAGTAGTGTTAAATCTGTAAAAGTAAGTAGCTAGAAAGGGATGAGTTATATAGGGGTGATATTTCCCTTTGTTTCTTTTGATTTGCCTTTCGTATGTGGGGACTTTAATAAGTGGAACTCCAGATGTCTGATGTAATTCCCCTGAGAAAAAAGATTTTTCCTCCGTATCTATGTTTTCTATTGGGTATAAAATTACTTCTTTGAGTTTTACTTTTTCACGCTCCCAATAATGCTCATTGGGAATCAACTTGACATAGTTATTAAGTTTCCATTCAACCAGTTTAAAAGGACCATTGCCTACTATCTTTCCTTCCTTAGTCCACTCCTGGCCAGGATATTTTGCAATCACATGGGATGGAGTTGGAAACAAAGTAGTAAATGTTGTCAAATGGAGAAAATATGCGGTAGGGTGCTCTAGAGTAACTAGTAAAGTATGTTCATCAATTGCCTTTATACCAAGAAGCTTGGTATCTTTAATTTTACCAGAATTATAAGCTTCACCATTCTTAATATAATAAAGCTGGTATGCATACTCTGATGCAGTTTTTGGATCTAGCACTCTTTGCCATGATTTCACAAAATCGTGAGCATTTAGTGCTTTTCCATCAGACCATTTTGCATTTTTTCTCAGGTAAAAAGTATACTTCAAACCATCAGCAGAAATCTCCCATTTTTTAGCAACTCCTGGAACTGGCTGAAAACTAAATGGATCCAATTGGGTAAGCCCCTCAAAAATATTATCCAAAATCCTGGATGCAGGGGTACCAGTGGAAGTCGATGGATCCAATTCACGTGGCTCACTTCCATTGCCAATTTTAAAAATCTGCTTAGAATCAGGTAATGTTGTCCCTCCCGATTTAGAAGCTAATGCCGTACTTACATGCGAAAATACTCCCAATATGAGACTCAATAAAAGCGTTCTTTTCGATGAGCTATTAAAAATTGAGCTTACCTGATTTATTGGGTAGCTTCTAAGATTGCTCATACCTTCCCCTTCTTGTCATGTTGAATACATCTCATTTGAGAATCCTGTGGTCATATTGATTTGTTATATTTAATACTTTTTCTTCATCTTAAATTAAACTTAAACTATAGAAATATTGCAAGTATTTTTTAGTTTTCCCAAGACTGCATGGAATAATACTCAAGCAGAATATGTCACTTTGACTTAATCATGAGAAGTCAATTAGCAAATATTTGACAAAAATAAGGGAACGAAAAATAGTTTTAAAACAACTTAGATATAAGTATTGGACTTTTTACGTCTAGCAAGCTCTACAACTTTGCCCCATTTATAAGATGATTCTGAGTCAATGTCAGTGATTTTTATTCCACAAATTGTAAAATGAGAATTGCAATATGAATGCATAACTTTTCCTGCGAACCCTAAGTAACTATCTACAAATGCCCGATCCACAATTATCGATACATCAGTATCAGCTTTAAGAACACTTATTGGGCAATCAAATTTTATCCTTAATCCGGTTATTGACACATCCTCAACACAAGTTTCCCAACTTTTTTTAGCCTCGGGCAAAGAAACCTTGATTCTAAAAGAACCTTCATACCTTGGATCTTCCCTATTTTCATATTGATCCATATAATTCATCAAATAAACCACAAAACCCCCTTAAGCTTCGGTGACCGATGAATATTGTTTGGTCAATTATAGAATCGGTAAAAAATTGATTCATCTGACAATTATGTCTATATTGTAATATTTTAACATCAAAATTTTTTCAAATGATTTTCTCTGCTTTGAATACTTCACCATCCAAAAAACTGATCTTTATAAAATAAATGCTTAAATTTATCATCCTCCCAACCGTTTAGGGAGCAGCAAAAGATTGCTGTGAAATTGAATTGTTTCTCATATTGATAAAGATCTAGTTTTATTTTTAGCCGAAATAGGACTTAAATTTTAAAGGTTATAGGTATGCTACTTGTTCTTTCTATCATATTGTCAATTACAGGTTTGACAAAGACAGCAAAGGCAAAACATTCTTTAGACCACGTTGTTAAATTCGAAGAATCTCTACCTAAAATTAATTCGATTACAGTAAATGATTACAAAATCAAGCTCATTAATTTAAATCCCTATATAAACCGCTGGTTTATTCTTGAATTTATCGGAAAAAAGCGATATCGAATTCATTTAGACAATCGAGATCCAAGCAATAAAGTCTACTTATCTCCGACCGGAATTAAGCTGGAAAAGGTTAATAATCCTGATATATCAACAAACTGCCCTCTATGGAAATCTAAGAAAGATCATATATTAACCAAGCGTTTCAACGAATTTAAAAATCCCTATTTTCCAGTGTGTGATGGTCTTGTATATCTGCGTCTAAAGCGTTCCAGTAAGACAAAACTTTCTCTTACCGAATGGACTACCGAAATCTTACGAACAACTGATTTCGGTGAAGATATCATCAATAGCGTAAAACCTATGATTGTATCTTTTAGCGCTGAATCAGCAACCCAAGAATTGATAGAACGAATAACTAAAATTAAAAATATTTTTGGTAAAAAAAATGGACCAACGATTGCTAAAACTCATCTGGTAAAAAACAAACTTCCCCTAGTAAGCTCCGAACACAAATTAGGCATTACTAGAAAGCATGATCAGTACCCTCTTTATTACGGACACTGGTATCAAACGCATATGCACTCAGGAATTTATACCGGTCTTTTTATCCCTGAACTTATCCACGAAATCATTAGAAAAAGCGATCCAAATAAGGTAGATCCGATCGAAGAGGACGAAAAAGACAAGCTGATTTACCTTACTGCATATGACCTAAATGAATACACTCTTAGATATGCTGTTGGTACTACCGAGCCTCCCATCAACACAGAAAAAAGCTCATATGGAAGACTTGCAAATTTAAGAAAGAGTTTGGTGCCAATAGGCAGCATTCCACCTTATCACCTAAATAGCGCAGTGGGAGTATTTGTGGGTGGATTTAAAAGAAGGCATTCACAAATATTATATGGACCTCACAAAGGGAAAAAGTATGGATATATCGAGAAGGGAGTTGAACTTTCTCCAATGGCTCCAAGCTTAGCAACTCTCTTTGTAAACAAATTTGGTCAAATAAGGATCGATCGATGGCCTAACGAAATAGAGGACCGAATAAAAGCCCGCAAAGAAGTTATCAGTGCTAGGCAAAACGGGGTTATGCTAGTACACGATTATAAGCCAGGCCCACTTGTCAATCATTGGGCCCATGGTAACTGGTCAGCAGATGCTAACGGTGTCAGGCAAAGTTTGCGATCAGGAGTTTGTCTTCAAGAGTTAGCAGGCAGGAGTTATCTAATATTCATGGCTTTTACTTCAGTAACTCCCTCGACCATGGTAAAAGTGATGCAAGCATATTCATGTCGGTATGGCATGCATCTGGATATGAATGCTCAAATGTATCTCCACAACGCAATTTATGAGATCAAGCCTGACAATTCATTTACAGTTGAATACTTAAATAAAGAAATGCTTTACCCTCCAAGCTTAAAGCGCCATCGCTTTATTCTTGATAACAATTCCCGAGATTTTTTTTATATTATGAAAAAAGAAAAGGTTAAAACTAAGACTATTGCCAAGTATAAAGATGCATATCACAGTGAGGCTAAGTAGTTAATCTCAACTAGGTATCTCATTTATCTTTCAATTTGAAAGGCCTTATTGCTTGAAGCAATAATTCTAACTTTATGAGCAAAAGCTCCGAATTTTTTCTTATCTGCAAAAATCATAATGGGATGATCTGCCATCAACGGTATAGAAATCAGATTTGGTAGATTTCCCTTCACTAGAATGACTCCTTTTTCGCCTTCTTGTTTTAGAGAGGCCTTGCTAGCATGAAGTTTTCTACCAAAATTCACCCCAATAGTGAGTCTGTGGTCATTTTGGCTCCACTCTCCTAATATTTTAAGTTTTTGATGGTCCGACTTGCGATTTAACCACTTTAGACGCACATCTAAGCTTTGTGGTGGATTTGCTGCTTGGATGGTGATTTTCTCACCTAAAGGAAGATAAGCAAGAACATATTTACCCACTGTTACATTTTTTCCAAAGCTCAGTTGCTTAACATCAAATATCGTGTAGCTGTTTAACTGTGTATCCACAGATATAGCAAGAGATGCTTGCCTAGCATCAAGTAAACCTAAAACAACAAAAAACAATGATATAAGGTTTTTACCTCGCATTTTTTGCTCCTATTTGGGTCCGATCCTATGGAAAAACTAGGTGCACAATTAATTGTATCGTGAATTCCTCCGATTTTGTTATTCAGAAGAAGAATATTTAAGAACTAGAAAGTACCGTGAATGAACCTAGAGCAGATCCTAAAAGTTGCTGTTAGAGGAGGCGCCAGTGATATCATCCTAAAAACCGGCAGCGTTCCAAGGTTTCGTCATAATGGAAAACTAGTGTCTTTAAGTGATGGAGCTAACATCACCCCTGAAATCATGAGGCATTGGCTTGATTCCATCGTTCCGAGAAGATTAGTTCATGACCTAGATGAAAAAGGGGATGTGGATTTTGGATATAATTCGGCTATCAGCTGTAGGTTTCGGGTCAATGTATTCAAGCAACGTGGCAATTTTGGAATGGTTTTAAGAATTATTAACAACAATATTAAAACTCTCGACGAGCTACAGCTTCCACGAGTTATCGAAAAAGCATCTACATTGAAACGAGGTCTAGTTTTGGTTACAGGAGCAACAGGAAGCGGCAAATCAACGTCCCTCGCTGCTATCATGCAGAAAATCAACACAACCCGACCAGCTCATATCATAACCATAGAAGATCCCATTGAATTCTATTACCAAGACGAGCTATCGACCGTAAACCAAAGAGAAATTGGGGAAGATACCGTAGGATTTGCCCAAGCTCTAAGAGCTTCTTTACGTCAAGATCCTGATATCATCCTAGTAGGTGAACTTAGAGACGAAGAAACCACAGAAACGGCACTAATGGCAGCCGAAACCGGTCATTTAGTATTTTCCACCTTACATACCAAAGATGCAGTAGATAGTCTGACCCGTCTCATGTCTTACTTTAGACCTGATCAACACCGTTCAATCCGTATCCAATTGGCCAATAGTTTGAAAATGGTAGTCTCCCAAAGACTAGTAAGCCGCGCTGACGGAAAAGGAAGAGCTGCTGCTGTTGAAATCCTAGTGGTCAATTCTCTTGTTCAGGATGTAATTCTGAAGGGAGAAAACTTCAATCAACTCCCCGAAGCGATCAGGAAGGGTGCAAAGAACTACGGAATGCAAAGCTTCGACCAGTCACTGCTTCAAATGTACAATTCAGGTATTATTAGCAAAGATCAGGCAATCGCCGAAGCTAGTTCACGGGAAAATATGAAGCTCCTAATGAGTGGTGTTAATAGCTAAGTAAATTCGCAAAAAACTAAAGTTTTCCAAAGAATATCCGATATTACCACAGACAAAAGAAACCGTCAGGATTTTAATATGAATATTATCAGCATCTTAGCTTTAGTTTACGGGCTTTTGACCCAATTAGCATGTAAACCTACAGAAGAAGCACCAGAACAATTAAACGCGACACCTAAGCTTGAACAGACTGAAAAAATAGAAATAAGAAACCTGGAGAAGAAACCTAAGGCTGGGGTCAATGAGCTAAGAGTTGCTGGCCTATCTTTGGCGGCCTATAGTATAGGCAACAATAAAGCAGTTTTGGTCAGCTTCGATTCCAATAAAGGGATCGCAGAATATTATCAGTATGAGTTCTGTCCTCAAGAAAACCCGGACACTTGTACCACAGCCTGGTATCACGACTCAGATTTTATTGTTCCAGGTCTAAATCCAGGTCTCTATAAATTTACTATTAACTCTAGTTTGGACAAAAAAAACTCTCAAATCATGCAGCGCGATATCGCCGAATTAAAGCTACCTAATATTTTACTTTCCCGCGACAATCCATTGGAAATAGAATTGAGCAAAATAAAATCAACCGGTGAGAGATT
>JBGCDR010000253.1:0-6563 GCA_045105515.1 Oligoflexales bacterium | reverse complement strand
AAGATCTTCTCAAAGGTAGCTGTAGCATCTCCATCCAAATTGGAATATTGAGCATTAAAACTTGCTGCTATTTTCTTATAAATCTAGTAATCTAATTTTAGATGACTTGTTTCTTTCATTTAGTTATTAACCCTTTCGTTTGAGTATTTTCCTTTCTATTTTTCTCCTTTTCATAATCCTACTAAGTATAAACCTGCCCAATTCATTTGGAGTTGATTCCTTAATAGACCTTCCATCACAATGGATAAGCAAGTCAGTAACCTTCAGCATCTCTAAATCAATTTTATCTACCTGATCTACGTAGGTTAGAATAGTGCTGGTGAATCTTGTTTTATAGTATCTCTTACAACAATCCTTTGGCGCTCTTGACATGTCGTTTTTACCTTTTGGTCGTGCCTAAATTATTTTAACTACCCTTCAACTTATGCTTGATAAGGAAAGAACGTAGGCAAGGCTGGGTCACATTGAATTTCCTAGCTATAAATACCTGGGAAGAACCATTAAGAATCAAGGATTCTATTTCAAGATAGTACTTATCCAGTTTGCTTTTGCCTGGTCCTTTCGGTCTACCAAGTTTCTTACCGGCTACCTTTCTAGCTCTCAAAGCCTCCTTAGTCCTTGAACTAATTAATTCTCTCTCTATTTCTGCTGCCATGCTAAAGGCTACTGCTATGATCTTAGATTGGAGGCTACTATCTAAGGTCCAATTACCTTTAACCGCATAGATGGAGATCTGCTTTTGGGTTGCAATGCTTAAGATCTCCATGCATTCCAACATAGATCGACCAAGTCTAGAAAGCTCACTAACAATGATAGCATCTTCTTTTTTTAGCTGTTCTAATACAGTAGCAATTTTTCTTTTCTTCCATGATATTTTCCCTGATACAACTTCTTCTATAAAATCTACGTGACCAAGCCTCTTTTGGTTAGCTAACTCTAGGATGTCAGCTCTATTTTTAGCAAGGTCCTGATCGATGGTTGAAACCCTTATATAAGCTACTATTTTATTCATCAAGTAGTGACTTTAAATGATATAAGTAAAAACCATATTAAGTAAGTTCTTCTTTTAGATTTATGAATGAAATTAACTTGGTTTTTACTTATTAAAAGTGAAACTAAAAACGATCGTTTTAAACTATAACTTATTCAGAGCTATTGCTCAGTCTTCTCATTTACACATAAAAACCTCTATTTAACTAGTATTCAGACCTATGCATAATTAGCATAACTAAGCTTCCACAAGCCTGATACATCTCATAGTTGTCATCATAATGATCTATTTTAAACATATACTCTTCTCCGCTAACAGAAACGATACCTAGGTCATGCTCTTCATGCGGATCATTGTGAGGATTAAAGTCATTAAACTCTCTAACTGCTCTAATAATTTGATCTATATAACCTGAAGCCCGAACTAACGGAGTGAGCATTACCTTTCCTCCTAAAAATGAAGTTCTTAAGCGGTCATTCGCAGCTCTTATTTGTTCTTTGCTCATAGGATAAACATACCTAGTCTAACTAAGTTTTAGAATATGACATTGAATGTTAAAGGGAATCCCCTTATAAGGGGATAGGGAAAACTTGATTAATTAGGTTGAATAACTTCACTAGGAACAGGTACTTCTTTGAGTGAAATGGACACAATCTTATCTCGATTAATGAAGTCTGTGTATTGGCTTCCACGGTGGACATAAGAAACAACAGCTCCTAAATCATCAAGGTTTTGTAGCACTCCTTCCCATTCTGATTCCAATCTACCATCAGTCTGAACAACTACTTCTTTGCCTAATAGAAACCTGTGGTCAATCTTTTTAGATGACATAAAAACCTCTTAATTTTAAGTGTGAAAAGTAAAAAAATGAGTTTGTAATATACCATATTAAAGTATTGCAAACAACCAATAATATAATGTATATACAGATAGTTACAGCCTATACGGTTTGTAACATACATATATTAAAGTGAAAAATTATTTATAACCCATTGATATTAAGCAAGTATTTTCCACTTAAAAACAAACGGTTACACAACTGCTTAAAATGTTCAGGGGTCTGGTTAGTTATTTAGCCTTCATTTTCTTTTCAATCAGATTTAGGAGCTTGTTTGCAGGTCTGTAATTTTGTTTACTGGGACTTCCTTCAAAGTATTCATCTCCAAGTTCTTCGATAGCACTTCTAAAAGCCTCAACAAATTCTTTCGAACCACAATCAAAAGGGGGTATGCAATAAGGACTGAGCTTTTTAAACTGTACCGCTTGATAGGGGTATCCTTCCTCAAAAGATCCCTTGCTTAAATTTTTAGAAGATTTGCTTACTTTAAAAGTTTTATCTACCTGAAGCCAGCTCATTTCTGGTTGTTTATGAAGCTTCATATCTTCAGTACATTTAAATGTTAAAAACCATTTACTCTCCCAATTGGAGTCCGTACTTAGATTTATAAAGTCATGAATGCTTTTAACTCCCCTTTCCGTTGCTTCTACTTCAGCTTCTTCACAAGGTTGAACTGGTTCACACCAATACCCTAAATACCAAGGTGCCTGTGTATAGCCAAACTTCTTCCACTCTAAGTAGCTAGTTTTTTCTTTATCACTTGCTCCTTCATAGGGTTTCTTTGGATACGCTCTATAGAATTTATTATGCTTAATTCTTAGCTTATTCAATTCTCCTGGTGTCACATCTCGACTACTAAGTCTGCTTATCATTTTCTGTATTTGAGCTTCTTTTATCGAGATATCGAACACTCCACATTCAGACAGGCTACTCTCACCTAATGCATTGTTGGATAAATTTGCTGATGTAATAATAGCTCCAACACCTTTGACCCAGTAAAGCTTGATATGCAATCTATCCACAAATTTAACCTTCATACCATCAGCTATTAGCCTATTAATTTCATCTGGGTTGGTACCACCTGCTTGTGGCCAACAGTACAATTCAATGCCCTTCCTATAAGGTAGAAAATGGCGAGATTCACCTCCTACATATGCTACTATAATGACTCGTCTCCTATTTTTATTGGATTTGCTAAAAAGTTCTTTGATTTTTTTTCTAACTTTTACCGAACTGTCCAGAAACTCCATTTTTAGACTCCGATTTGGTAATGCATGTATGCAAAAATCATCACCCGTAGGTCAGGTGCCGCGAACTGCTAATGATAATTTTATGACTCGGAACCCATCAACTAAATATTAGGCTTATTGTCGTAATTACCTGATGATACAGACATATAATATGAAATAAACGAATATATATCCGATATAAACGAATGAATGCTTCCTCCGCAAAAGGTGTAAATTTTTGCTAGGAGGCTAGTCTATATGGGAAGGCAAACGGCGAAGGCCAAAGATAAGTTGAGGACAAGGTATCTCAGAAATCTAAAAAGGAATCTTTATTCCGAAAGGAAGAGAATCGGCTTATCACAAGCTCAATTATCCAAGGAATCAAGGATCTCGTTGAGTACAATCTCAGAGATTGAAAATGGTTCGGTAGCTGATATTAGACTATCTACGATTACAGCACTAGCATCTTGCTTGGATATAAGTGACCCACTTCAACTTTTTCTACTTGAAGATGACTGGAAACCTACTAGAAACTCCTTAGATGAAATTGAGAGTGTGATCAAAATCCTTACAGCAGTATCTGCTCGATATAGCAAAAAATAAGATGGGAATCCATCTATATATCAGATTAATCAGTATAGATACGTGATATTGTGGTAGTCAGGTCTAATGTTTGCAAGCTTCTTCCCAAGTGTTCCCTATTCCCATATCCACTGGTAACTTTACAGCCAATGGAACCGAATTCTCCATTGTATCTTTGATAGCTACTCCAATAGATTCACTGTATTTATCTTTGGGATATGACATCAACAAGCTATCATGCACCTGCAAATTGATCTCTAAATATGGTATCTGTTCTACTAAGCTCACCATTACCCTACGCAATAGTGAAGCTGCTTGTCCTTGCAACAAAAAGTTCCAAGCCTGGCGTTTTACTCTATTTGGATCTTCTTCTATCTCCTCGTTGCTAAACCTTCTTTTCCTACCTCCTAATGGTTCAGTAACAAAGCCATCAAATAATACAGTTCTGTGTGCTTCTTCTCGAATCTTATTAACCTGAGGGAATTTATTATCGTAGATGCCCATGAAATTCTTTGCTTGTTGGTAAGTTATTTTTAGGGCATCTGCTACAGTTCTAGGACTTGATCCGTAAATTATAGAGTAATTTATTTGCTTTCCTGTTGCCCTTTCACTATCACCTATCTCTGATACTGGGGTTCCAAAAACTGCTGAAGCAGTGGACCTATGGAGATCTTCACCTCTATTGACTACCTTAATCATATTAGGGTCTTGGCTGAGGTTTGCTAAGAGGTTGAGTTCAAGCTGTGAGTAATCTGCATAAATAAAAACTTTGCCTGCATCAGGGATAAATAATTTTTTAACCGAGGGAGGTACAGCCTGTAGGTTACGGTCTGAACTAGTCAGCCTACCCGTAACCGTATTTACCATTCCAAATGTTGTTTGCACTCTGTCCTTATTTAAGTCCTGGTACATCCCATACAGAAAGGTGCTATAGAGTTTTGAAAGCTTTCTATGTTCTAGGATGATAGCTATGATCTCATGGTTTTCCAGATGTTTTCTTAATTCCCGATCTTGTGTTGATTTTATTGGAAGTGCTAAATCCTCCCTCAAAACATTTAAGATCTGGATTGGTGAATTAGCGTTTATGTTGCTTCCCAAGGTTTCATGGATCTTTGCTTCGAGTTTATTTAACTGAGCCATAACCACACCTAGCTCTGTTTCTAAGCTCTTTCTATCTATTCTAATTCCCTTGTTTTCAATTGCTGAGATTATGGGTACTAAGCTGAGGTCTATTTTATAAGCTTCGAATAGATCCTCCTGTTCAATGTCAGGGAGAAGATCCTTACCTAGGTGCCATAGGTAACAAACTTGGTGCCACACATCGGGAGCTGATTCTTCATAGTAATACTTGATCCATTCGTCTAGGTCAGGCTCATATTCATCCAATAGATAGGCCATTGTAGACACACAACAGAAATTGGAAGGTAGTGATAATCTATGCTGTGTAAGGTAATTGAATACACCTTTGGCATCCCATAAAATTAATTGTTCTCCACCTGAGATGAGATCTCTTAACTAATTGAGATTAAGTTCAACTGCTTCTTCCCCATCCCTTGACCAATAGATGGTTCCTTCTGAAATAAGGATTGAATGAGTTTGGGTTCTAATCATAAGTTTTCCTCTTTCTAAAGTTGCGAAAAGTTGCGAAAGCATCTATTTCACTGTTATTGGCTTGTTATAGGTGCCTAATACCCACCAATTGGAAGGCATTTAAAAAGTTGCGAAGTATCTAATGAATTTTTGAAACATATACTACTAGTGTCACCAAACATGACTGGTATAGTAGTCGTCAGTAACACTCATATTCTTCGCAACTTCATAAGGCAGAGATCTTTTTCACTGAAAAGGGCTCTATTACGGGCTTAATACGAGTCATTTGCTAGGTATTGAGTTGCGAAAGTCATTTTCGCAACTTTTAGCAACTTCCTCAACTTGCTTGCAGTCTAAAATTTCTTCTAGCTCTTCAGGAGTAGTAATCTCTATTGAGTTCTTTATTAAGGATTCAACTTCCCCATTTTTATCATTTAGCTTATAGGGTATACCTACTTTAAAGAAAAGTTTCTTCCCTCGTTGACCAATACTTCCTTCAGTGAGTAACAAGTATTCTAAATCTAAAAGGTCATAGATTTGTAATCTCAGGTCATCTCTGTTGATTAGATCAACCTTTAATTCCTGGGCTTTTCTTTGTATCTCCTTGTAGGTAAAATCTGTTCGTGGTTGCCCTGACTTGATCTTATAATCCTGCAATGCACAACACACTTTAAGAGCATTCTTAGCCCTGCTACTCAATTCGCTTATGCTATTCTCTAAAACTTCATTTAGATAACGGTAAATTAATTTATAGTCCTCCAAGCCTGCTTCCAAATACTCAGAAACTTCATCTTTTAAAATCTTCTTTTGGTACTGTCTAATGAATGCTGTGACTTTTATCATCGAAGTAAACCTAAGTAAATCTCTGCGATTACTGGATCTGTGTGCAGGAAATTTTAGAAACTGGGCATAAGGAATATCCACGGAAATTGGCTTTAACAGTTTCTGACAATTTTTTAAGAGTTTTCTTAGCCTATTTCTATTAGGTTCCTCTTTTTTCCATGCTCTAGTTTGCTGGGCCATTATTGACCTATTAACATTCTTGGTCTGAGCCAATCCATCATCTGAGTTTAGAATCATGCACCTTGAAACATTCTGGCTATCGATAGCGCTAACAGGTAAGTTAGTAGTTATTAGAAAGCTAGCTTTAACCTTCTTCTTGCTCTCATGAGTAGCCATTTTGCCTGTGTCCGGGCATTTCCCTACATAAATACGATTAAGCATCCCTTCAGACTGTGCGATTCTTAGGCTGTAAAGGACATCCTCTGCTCCATCTAACTCGCTAAAAACGATTACTTTGTTGTAGAGGTCTTCTTCCTCCAGATAGTTTAGT